>NZ_JARWGJ010000022.1:0-3319 GCF_040409695.1 Longimonas sp. | reverse complement strand
CATGCGCGCCATGTGGGCAAAGTCGGTGTGCGTTTCGCCCACGAGCCGCACCGAGAGCGGATAGAGCCGCACGTTGCGGGCCATCCAGAGCGCTTCGAGGTTTGCCACGGTGCCGCCGCTGCACAGGTGCCCCCAGCTAAAGGGCCGGCGGCGCGCGCGAGCATTAGGCGGCAGCTTCTCAGGCAGAAACTCCGGATAGCCCACCATCTCAGCGAGTGCGGTAAAGTACGCCCGCTCCTCGCGCACCGTCTCGGGCGAGACCTCCTCAACCACATTGTTCTGGTTGTAGAGGAGTCCGGCAAAGTAGCCGACGAGCGCGGGCAGCGTGGGGTCGCTCACAATGTGCGCCACCTGGCGCGGCGAGTAGAGCGGGGCCGCACGCTTCAGCTCCGACAGAATCTTAAACAGCTCATCGCGCATCTGCGCCGTCATCGCCGTAAACGCTTCCGAGCGCTTGTCATGCTCGGCGATGAGACGCGGATCGCTCGGGTGAAAATTGCGGCGCCAGAACACATGGTCGCGCAGCACTTCAAGCAGAAGCTGTTCCAGCTCGTCCAGGTTCTCGCCTTTGGGTCCAAGAAATGCGGCCTTGTGCAACTGCTCGCTCATAACGCCGGATCGATCTGATTAGAGGCTCAGGGGGATGCGAAAAAGGGGTACCACCATGTACGCTCTATCGCGGATTGGTGTTTGCGTGCTCCGTGCAAGCAAGGCCTTGCAGGCGTTCCGTGCGTGCCAGGGTCTGCAGTTTCGTCGCGTAACGGGGACATCGGCCTTCCACCTGGACCGTGCGCTATGTGGCGTTTCGCGCTTGAATGGTCGAGCTAAGCGCGCTTCCCCTCCATGTTACCCGTCCCTCGCAGCGAGGAGGAAGCCACAGGCTGCGTTCGTTGCATGTTGCATACCAGCCTGAGCGTTTTCAGGCACGGTTGCACCCTATCTTCGCTCTTCCTATTCTGTCGTAGCTATACGCAGCCTCCGCTTCCTCTCAGATGACTTTCCGGTGCGCCCAAACCATCCGGTAGCGTACTAACTTCGTACCTGTATGCAAGACCTCTTCCTTTTACTGGTTGGTTTCTTGATTGGCCTGGCAGCTTACTCCAGGGTACAAGAAGCCGAGTGGATGCGTCGTATTCAAGACGGGGATGAAGAGGCGCTCAGAAAGCTCTATCGTACGTACAAAAATATCATCTTCGGTCTGTTGCTTTCAATACTGAACGACCGGGAAGAAGCCGAAGACTGCCTGCAAGAAGTGTTTACACAGGTATGGGAGAAGGCGGACCGGTTTAATCCGGATCGAGGCAAGCCGTACAGCTTTATTGTCACAATTGCGCGCAACAAAGCAATTGACCGCACGCGTTCGAAGGTGTACAAGAACATCCAGCGGCAAGAGCACACTGTCGGTGACTTTACGATGGTCCCTTCGGCACGGGGCAACAGTCCATACAAAGATACGGTACTTGGCAACCGGGCAGAACGCCTCCGTGAGGCGCTGCAACAGCTTTCTGAAAAAGAACGTACTGTGATTCAGATTGCCTACTTTGAAGGGCTAAGCCAGTCCGAAATTGCAGAACGTACCGGTATCCCCTTGGGCACGGTAAAGTACCGAACGCGCCAGGGTATGATTAAGCTGCGTGAGATGCTGACGGAGGAAGACTAACGGCGCTATGGAAAACGAAAACGCACATACTGACTTCGAATCGCTCTGTGCGGGGTATGTCCTGGGAGCGCTTGACGAATCCGAGCAGGCCCGTTTTGAAACGATGCTTGAGGAGGCTTCGCCTGAACAGGAGGCGTTCTACCGTGACCTGTGTGACGTGCGTGATGAGTTGGCATTGGCCGCCGATCCCGAGCCGCCCTCTGATGCTGTCGAAACGCGCCTTATGACATCCATTGGCTCTGCACAGGGGGCGTCGTCTTCCAACGCGCAGCCTGATTTTGACGAGCCGTCTGGCGCGTCACCTGCCTCACAAAACGCGGGCTTGGGGACAGGGCAGAGATCTGATCGTGCGTCAGACCGTGAAGCGTCACGACGTGCTGCTTCTCGTTCGACATGGGCTTACAAGCTGGCTGCTGTGCTGCTTCTGGCGGTATCGATCGGGCTGGCATATCTAACGCTTGACCTGCGCAGCACTGTATCGGATCAGCAGGCCATTATTACGCAGTTGGAGAGTGAGGTCCAACAGCAGCAAGAGCTGCTGACAGTGCTTGCTGCGCGTGAAGCGCGGCTCATAAACATGGGGGGGCTTGATGCCAGTCCTGAGGGCTACGGGAAGATCGTGTGGGCGCCAACAGAGGGGCGGGCGGTTTTGCAGATGGCCAATCTGCCGCCGCCGCCTGAAGACAAAGACTATCAGTTATGGCTAATCAAAGACGAGCAGGCGCCGATATCGGCGGGAGTGTTTCACTTCGATCAGTCACGCCGTGATCTTTTCTTCGTGGTTGACCAGCTCGATGCAGAGCCGTCGCCGTCTGCTAATGCTTTTGCCGTAACACTGGAGCCCGAAGGAGGTATGCCGCAGCCAACAGGAGATATGTTCTTATTAGGCCAGCAGGTTTGAGGAGGCCGGCAGGGGGAGATAAGGACAGAACTGGAGAAGAGAAAAGCGTCATGCAGCACAAGGAGCCATTCGGTGAATGGATGAGATACCGCCACGGGTACAGCGACTGAGGAGGCGTGCTGTGTAAGCAACTGCCTAAGCAACTGCATAAGCAAAAGGCGGGTTAACGGTAGCGGTAGCAAAAAGAGAGGGGGCTCTCCTGCGCAGGAGAACCCCCTCTCTTCTTTAAACACCAGGAAAACATCGGGAGCGGCTGAAAGCTACTCCATGATAACCAGCTCGCCCCGCATCGGTCCGTGGAAATTACAGAAGTACGCTGCAAGAGCATCAGACAGATCGGCGGTCAGGTTGAAAGAAAGACCGCCCTCATCGTCTGTAATGAGATCTACCGCTGCATCGTCAGAAAAAGAGCCGCTACCGTCATGATTGAGGAGCGTAGTCCCTGCCCCATCGTCAATACCGAAAGGGTGAGCTCCGCCATTTTCAATGACGAACCTGTACCGCATTCCTTCCTGAAGCATGACGGTCGGGTTGCTTTCGTTGAGCGCGACGACATCTTCCTGAGGAGCGCCCTCCACGCTGGTTGCGACGTAAGCATTTGAGCCATCATTGCCCATCGTGATCGTAACGGCACGCAGGTTGGGGTCGCCTGCTTCGAGCGATTCCCCAAAAACACCCAGGATGAGGTAGGTAGTAAGGTCGACGGTGCTCAGATCCTGGGTCGGATCGTGCACAACGAAGAATGCCTCATAGTCGTT
>NZ_JARWGJ010000021.1:0-17850 GCF_040409695.1 Longimonas sp. | reverse complement strand
ACAATGCGAGCAAGCCCGTCTGTGTTGCGTGCCATGTTCTACTTTCTGTGAAAGTGAAGAGCGGTCTGTGAGATGCCTCACCATACATACAGCCGTACGCGCTGCCGGTGGATCGTTCGCCGCAGCGCGATGGTTAAAGCCTCTTGACTACAGACAAAGCTATGTTACCGTAACTGACCACCGCCTCTTATGCCCACCTCCCTTAGCGACCTAAAAGACGCGCTCGCTCCCATCGAAGACCTAAAGTCTGCTGCTGCCGTGCTTTCGTGGGATCAGGAGACCTACATGCCAGAGGGCGGCGCTGAAGCACGAGCCCGGCAGATTGCGACGCTCAAAACGATGGCGCACGAGCGGTTCGTAACCGATGAGGTTGGCGCACTGCTCGACAGGGCCGAAACTGCAGTTGAGGCCGGTGATGCCTCTGCCGTAGAGGCCGACCTCGTTCGCGTAACCCAGCGTGCCTACGATCGTGCTCGCAAGCTGCCTGCATCGCTGGTGAGCGCGTTCTCGCAGGCGGCCTCGCGTGGACAGACGGCGTGGAAGCAGGCGCGAGCGAACGACGACTTTGACCATTTCGCGCCGCATCTCAAAGAACTCGTCGACCTGACGGTCCAGAAAGCAGAGGCGCTCGGATACGACACGGAGCGCTACGATGTACTGCTCGATGAATACGAGCCTGGCATGCCTACCTCCACGGTGGTCGACACCTTCGCGGACCTCCGTGAGGAGCTTGTGCCTATCGTGGAGGCCATTGCCGATCAGCCCGCTCCGAACGACGCCATGCTGCACGGCACCTTTCCGGCAGATGCACAGCGCGCTTTCGGCGAGCAGGTGATCGCCGATTTCGGCTACGACTTCGACTGCGGACGCCAGGACCTCTCTGCACATCCGTTCACTACGTCATTCGGCATACGCGACGTGCGTCTGACCACGCGTTTCGATGAAGCGTTCTTGCCGTCTGGGCTCTTCTCGACGCTGCACGAGGCGGGCCACGGTCTCTACGAACAGGGCATTGCCCCTGAATTGGCCCGCACGCCGCTGGCCGAAGGCGCTTCGCTCGGCATCCACGAATCGCAGTCGCGCCTTTACGAGAACATGGTCGGGCGCAGTCGCCCCTTCTGGCAGCACTATTACGGCGACCTGCAAGAGGTCTTCCCAGAGGCGCTTGCCGGGGTGCCCGGTGCCGATTTTTACCGTGCCATCAACCGGGTAGAGCCGTCGCTCATTCGGGTAGAGGCCGATGAAGTCACGTACAACCTGCACATCATGCTGCGCTTTGAGCTGGAGCGCGCGCTGGTGCAGGAAGACCTGGCGGTAGATGATCTGCCTGCTGCCTGGAACGACCGGATGGCATCGTACCTTGGCGTAACGCCCAACTCAGATGCCAACGGGGTGCTGCAAGATGTGCACTGGTCGTTTGGCGCGATCGGGTACTTCCCCACCTACGCGCTCGGCACTCTCATGTCCGCTCAGATTGATGACGCGCTGCGCCAGGACCTTCCCGATCTCGACGCGCAGATGGCATCGGGGCAGTTTGATGCGTTGCTCCAGTGGCTACGCGAGCGCATCCACCAGTACGGGCGCCGCCTCGACGCACCAGAGCTCTTAAAGCAGGCTACCGGACAGCCGCTCGACGCGGGGCCCTGGCTCAACTACGTTCAGAAAAAGTACAGTGCCATCTATCCTGATCTGCAGGCTCAGCGCGTGCTGTAAGGTGCATGGCAGCCAGGTTCTCCGGCGCTTCGGGCTTGTAGAATCTGTGCATCATACCAGCGCCGGGAAACGCTGCGCGGCCCGTCTCGTTACGCTCCTCTTAGTTTATTGCATACGCTTTCTCCTGTTTCTATGCCCACCGATACCGTCGACCGCTGGAGCCCCTCTTCGTGGCGCGAACGCCCTGTCCGTCAGCAGCCTACGTACCCAGACCCCGATGCCCTGCAGGCAACGCTGTCGCAGATCGATCATCTGCCACCGCTGGTTACGTCGTGGGAAATCGACAACCTGAAAGAAGACCTGGCTCAGGCGGAGGCGGGCAACCGGTTTCTGCTACAAGGAGGCGACTGTGCCGAGTCGTTTGAAGATTGCACAGCCGACGTGGTCACCAGCCGCCTTAAGATTCTTCTGCAGATGAGTCTGGTGCTTACCTATGGGCTCAACACGAAGATTGTGCGTGTTGGGCGCTTTGCAGGGCAGTACGCAAAACCACGCTCCTCAGACACCGAAACACAGGGCGATACCACGCTGCCCAGCTATCGCGGGGAGATCATCAACAGTCCGGAGTTCACCGAGGCGGCACGTACGCCCGACCCTGATCGCCTACTGAAGGCATACACGCACTCCGGGCTTACGCTGAATCTGGTGCGCGCGCTCTCAGAAGGTGGGTTCGCGGATCTTCGCCACCCCGAGTACTGGAACGTGGACTTCATGGCGCACTCGCCGCTTGCTAATGAGTACCAGCGGCTGGTCGACGACATCGGTACGGCGATGCAGTTCATCGATACGGTGGCCGAGCATGCGCTCAACGCCATGGAGCGGGTGACGTTCTACACGAGCCATGAGGCGCTCCTGCTTCCATACGAGGAGGCCCTGACGCGTTCGGTGCCGCACAAAGAGGGCATATACAATCTGGGCACGCACCTGCCGTGGATCGGCAAGCGCACCAACGCTCCCGACGAGGCGCACATGGAGTACATGCGGGGCATTGCCAACCCGGTTGGACTTAAGGTGGGGCCTGACATGACGCCCTCAAAGCTGCGCACGCTTATCAATCATCTCGACCCTGACGACGAACCTGGGCGCCTGACGCTCATCACGCGCTTCGGAGCTAACAAGATCGCAGATCGCCTGCCACCGCTGATTAACATGGTGCAGAGCATGGGGCACTCGGTGCTCTGGTGCTGCGACCCGATGCACGGAAACACTGAGCGTACCAACGGGGGCATCAAAACCCGGCGCTTTAAAAACATTCTGGGCGAGCTTGAGCAGGCCTTTGAAATCCACGCCGCCGAAGGGTCGCGGCTCGGGGGCGTGCACTTCGAGCTGACCGGCGAGAACGTGACGGAATGCATTGGCGGCGCACGCGGCCTCAAGGCAAACGACTTAGAGCGTGCCTACAAGTCGCTCGTCGATCCGCGCCTGAACTACGAGCAGTCGCTTGAGATCGCCTTCAGCATCGTGCGCAAGTACCGCGCCCTGCATAAGTAGGCGGCTCGCCCGGCATCACAGCTCAGGCGGCATATGCTTCAGCCAGCCCAGATTGAGCACGCTCCACAGCCCGATACATATCGCCTCGGCAGCGTCGTGGCGGAGTGAGGTGGGACGCGGCGCGCCCGACCACTCGATGACCGACCGGGCCAGGGCGTCGGCGGCCTCCTTGGCGTCGCTTCCGGTACGGCGCTGGCTCGGGTTCAGCAGCTTCTTGCGCCACCGTTCGGCCGAGATGCACGCGGTCGAAGCCTTCTGCTTCTTCGCCTGCCGCATCCAGGGCTCGGCGAGGCCCCGGTCGCCTTCAAGCACAACCCACGCGAGGGCATCGTGCTCCTGCATCATCCGGTAGGCGCCCTGCTTCAGGCGTGCGTTCGACCCGAAGTTGGTAGAGCGATACGACTGCAGACGTCCGTCGGAGTCGTACAGTGCAAACCCGGCACGGAGCCCTAAGTCAACAGCAAGGAGCATACGAATCAGAAACAGGTGTAGAAAGGGCAAACGCAAAAAGATGCAGCATCAGCGGGTCCAGCCGTCGTGGTCGTCGGGGCCGGTGGGGCCAATCTGCTCATAGGCGGGCTCCAGCAGCAAATCCGGGTTGTAGAGGCGCCCGCCTTTCATGACGAGTTGCACGTTACGGGTGTGGGTAATGTCGTTCAGGGGATTGCCCTCAACGACGAACAGGTCGGCCAGCGTACCGGGGGCGAGCGTGCCCAGCAGGCCTCCCCTGCCGATCGCCTCGGCGCCGTTTTTGGTGGCGATGCGTAGCACTGCAGCTTCCGGGATGCCAGCCATCACCATTGCATGCATTTCGCGATGAGCGGCGAAGCCCGGCAGGTAGTCGCCCCAGGCTGGCTTATCGGTGCCCAGCACGATAAGGTCGCCCCCGCCGGCATCGTAAAACGCCTTCGTCGAGCGCTGCATGGCAGCGTAGAGCCCCTCCATCAGTTCGCTGCCCGTAACCTCCTCGGCGCGTTCGGCCCACACCTGCTGTACGTAGGGCGTAAAGAAACGCTGCTCGTCGACCCAGTAGTCGAAGCCCTCGAATCCCTCAGTACCCGCAAAATAAACCGGGGCTGTCATGGTTGCGCTGAAGTGCACGCGGTGGTCTAAGAACGTCTGCACGATAGCTCGAAACGCTGTTGAGGTCGTGTCGACTTCATTCCAGACGGGATAGGCAGGCCGCTCGCGGTCGAGCACGTGTCCGCCCAGAATGTGCTCTACGCGGTCGATGCCCATGCGAATAGCGTCTTGCGCGTTGGTGCTTCCGCGCCATCCGGAATCGAGGTGACCGGTTACGGTGAGTCCGTGCTGATGGGCACGCTCGATAGCAGGTTCGAGATGCTCGGGCGAAGCGCCCTTCGCCTTGAATCCAGCCACGCCCCGCGCGGCCCATTCATCAACCAGCGCACGTATGTCATCGGCCGTGTAGTCGGGGTCCCAGTCCGGGTTAGAGCGCCCGATGTAAGGGCCCGCAGTCAGGATGCGGGGTCCGATCTGCTCGCCCCGGTTGATGCGGTCGCGGGCCGCCTCCATGATGGCCGGGTCATACTCGCCGCCGGTAAACGTGGTCGTGACGCCATTCGCCAGGTAGACAAGCGGATTGTACACCGCCTCATCGACGCGCCCCTCGCCCAGCAGGTCCATGTTGTAGTGCGCGTGCAGGTCAACCAGTCCGGGCAGCAGGTACTGATCATCGTTGAGTTCAACAACGTGCGCATCCGCCGGAATATCGTCGCCGAGGTCGTCGTTTACGCGCAGCAGGCGTCCGTTTGCAATGAGGGTGGCCTGATGCGCCACAGCTATGTCTTCCGACACATCGATCATCTGTCCGCCACGCAGCACCACATGACTGGCCTCGGGATGCCCGGTCTGCACGGTCGGTAGATCGGGTGCAGCGCCCGTCTGGGCTGAAGCAGGCAGGGCGGTGAGTAGCAGAGCACACAGCGTATATACGATGCTCAGCAAGGCGATATAAAGCGAAAACGAGCGCATAGGGTGGGGAGAGACGAGCGGAAAACAGTGGGTAGCTCCAATAACGTGTCTAACGCCATTGCTGTCAACCCCTCGAAGATCTCCTTGCTTGACGGCGCAGTATAGAAACTGCACCGGAGGCTATGCATTCTTGGTATCCACTATCGTTTACTCTGTCATAACTGTGTGTCGCAGCCCGTCGGTGTAATCGCGCCTTGTGGCGCGTGACTTCCAGGGCGCTGTACTCGCTGCATGGGTCTATTACTTTTATACGTTGCGCTGGCGATCGGAGTATCGTTTCTATGTTCGATCATGGAAGCGGTGCTGCTGAGCACGACCCCGTCATACGTAGCCGCGCTGGAACGAGACGAGAACCCCATTGGCGAGCGTCTACAGCAGTACAAAGAAGATATCGACCAGCCGCTGGCGGCGATACTGAGCTTCAACACCATTGCCCACACGGTGGGGGCCGCAGGCGCAGGGGCGCAGGCTACGATTGTATTTGGGGAGGCGTACATCGGCGTTATATCGGCGGTGCTGACCTTGCTTATCCTGGTCTTCTCAGAGATCATTCCCAAAACGCTTGGTGCGGTCTACTGGCGGTCGCTGGCGCCGTTTGTGGCGCGCGTGCTGGGGCCTACTATTGTACTGATGTGGCCCTTCGTAAAGCTGTCGAAAGGCCTGTCGTACCTTCTGGCCAGCGGCGAAGAGCAGGTGTCGTTTAGCCGCGAAGAGTTCACGGCACTTGCCGAGCTGGGCGAAGAGGAGGGCGTCTTCGAAGAGAAAGAGTCGCACATCCTGCGCAACCTGTTTCGGTTTAACTCGCTGCGCGTGAAGGATGTCATGACGCCCCGCACCGTGGTGTTCGACCTGCCCAAGACAGAGACCATCGGCGATGTGGTGACGAAGTACGACGAGTTTCAGTTCTCCCGCATCCCGGTCTACGGCAAAAACCGTGACGACGTAGCCGGGTACGTGCTCAAAGATGAGATCTTGCTGCGCGCCGCGCAGGAAGATCTCGACGCTCCGCTCTCCAGTCTGGCCCGCGAGATGATCGTGGTTCAGGAAACACTGCCCCTGCCCGACCTGCTCGAACGCATGCTCGACCGCCTGGAGCATATTGCGCTGGTCGTCGACGAGTATGGCGGCGTTGCGGGCATCGTTACGATGGAAGACGTAGTTGAGACGCTACTCGGCATGGAGATTGTCGACGAGGCCGACTCGGTCGAGGACATGCAAGACCTGGCGCGCCAGCAGTGGTTTCGGCGGGCTCAGAAGCTGGGCATGGTGTCTGACGATGCCGCTACCGAGGCCGACATCGTGGCACCAGCCGTGCCGTCCCCATCCGATGGTTCGCCAAACGCCCCGGATGTATCTACCCCCTCATCTGAATAGCCGGGTCGGCCGGGGTACCACCGTGCGGCCGGTGGTGAGGCAGCCGAATGCCGCGTGGAGCCCCCGTACGACGTACCCTGTACGACCCATGTTTTCCGAATCCCTCTGCGTTCTCCGTCTGATTGCTGCAATATGTCCGATACCGACTCGCTGCGTACGTTCGAGCGCCCGCCGGTTCCTGCCCCGGAAGACATTGCGGATGTCTATCTGATTGGCATATGCGGTACGGGCATGGGCTCGCTCGCGCAGCTTTTCGACGAGGCCGGGTACACGGTGCGGGGAAGCGACGAGGCGGCGTATCCGCCAATGAGCACGCAGCTTGAGGCCCGCGGCATTGAGGTGCTTGAGGGATACGACCCGGCCCACCTCAGTCCGGCGCCCGATCTCACCGTGGTCGGCAACGCCTGTACGCCTACCCACCCTGAAGCTACACACGCCCGCGAGAACAACCTCGTACAGCAGTCCTTTCCGGAGGCGCTTGGCCGCACGTTTCTGACCGACGATCGCCGCTCTATCGTTGTAGCCGGCACACACGGGAAGACCACCACCACGGCGCTGCTCGTGCACACGCTGCGCGCGGCAGAGGCCGACCCCGGGTACCTGATCGGGGGCGTACTTGCCAACACGGGAAAGAGCGCGCATCTGGGTACCGACCAGCCGTTTGTTGTCGAGGGCGACGAGTACGACAGCGCCTATTTCGATGCGCGTCCCAAATTCATGCACTACCGGCCCGACAAGGCGATCGTAACGTCGCTTGAGTTCGACCATGCCGATGTGTTTGATGACGAGGCGGCCTACCGCGAGGCCTTCGAGGCGTTTGTGGGCACGCTGGGCGCGCGTGACGGACTGCTTGTGCTCTGCGGCGATGATCCAGCGGTGGCGCGCCTGGCGGCTCATACAGACGGGCGCGTGCGCACCTACGGCATCGACCCAAGCAACGACGTAACCGTAACCAACCACGAAGCAGGCCCCGACGGACAGCGCTTTACGATCACGATGGGGGGGCTGGAGCGGGGGACGTATCGGCTTCCGCTGCACGGCACCCACAACCTGCAGAACGCGCTGGCGGTGGCTCTCATCGCATTCAGCGAGGGCTGTAACAGCCGACAGGTAGCGCGCGGGTTCGAGTCGTTCGAAGGCGTTGCCCGCCGCCAGGAGATTCGGGGCGTGGTTCGCGACATCACAGTGATCGACGACTTTGCTCATCATCCTACTGCTGTAAAGACAACCCTGAAGGGACTGCGCACCGCCTATCCCGGGCGTCGTCTGGTTGCAGCGTTCGAACCGCGCTCGAACACCAGCCGCCGCGCTCGCTTTACGCACGACTACGCCACCGCCTTCGACGCCGCCGACCAGGTCGTTCTCAGCACCCCACCCTTTCGCCACAACGACGACCCGGACGATCGGCTCGATATAGCGGCTGTGGCTACCACGCTGCGAGAGCGCGGGGTGCCGGCCACCGTGGCCGACGACCCCGACGACGCACTGCAGCGCTTGAAACGCCTCCTCACGCCGGGCGACGTTGTCGTAACGATGAGCAACGGCTCGTTCGGACACCTGCCAGCCCGCTTGCTGGAGGCACTCGCCCATACCGACTGAGTTTTTCTAATCCCACCTACCTATGGCTGAATCCAAGAAGTCACAGAAAGACACCGGATCTGCAATCTCGCTCATCGACATCCTGCTGATTGGCTTTGGGCTTTTCCTGATGTATATGGCGGTTGGCAGCTACGCAGAAGGCGACACGCTCGGCGCCGGCGCCGACTTGTTGCTCGGCATTGCGGGTGTGCTCATGGGCATGCGCAATCCTGTACAGCACTCCTTGCAGCGCCCGGTCCCCATTCTTAACACCGCAGCGATCGTGTGTGCGCTTACAGGTATCGTGCTCTTCGGCGCTACCTTCTTTCAGTAGGCGCCCGCCCAGCAAACGCTGCTCACGTTGGTTCTGCTGGATGTGCATGCCCTCCTACGCCTGCCTATGCCTGCTCCGTTTGCCGACACAACCGATGCCCTCGGCCGTCCCATCTGCCTCAGTGCGCCGCCGAAGCGTATCGTCTCGCTGGTGCCCAGCCTCACCGACCTGCTTCACGGGCTCGGCCTCAACGATGAAGTGGTGGGCCTTACGCGCTTCTGCGAACGGCCCGCGGGCTGGCGTAACGAAAAGTCGATCATAGGAGGCACCAAACAGGTGGATGCGGAACGCGTAGCAGCGCTGGAGCCTGATCTCATCCTTGCGAATCAGGAAGAGAACACGCAGTCCGATGTCGAGGCCCTGGGCGCCCACGCCCCGGTGTACGTCACCGACGTGGCCACCGTCAGCGAGGCAACCCAGATGATACGCCATGTAGGCGCGCTGGTCGACCGCGCGCTGGCTGCGCAGCAGATGGCGCTCCGCATCACCGAGCGCTTTGCAGCGCTCCCCGAATGGCCGCCCCGGCGCGCTGCCTACCTCATCTGGCGCGACCCGTACATGACGGTGGGCGGCGACACCTTTATCTACGACGTGATGCGCTACGGCGGATTTGCCTCGCCGTGGAAGGAAGCCACCCGCTACCCCGAGGTCTCGCTGGATGCCCTTGCCGCCGCCGATCTCGATGTGATTCTGTGCAGCACCGAACCGTTTCCATTCGGAGAGAAAGACCGGTTCACCAGCGAGATCCGCGATGCGTGCCCTGAGACCACCGTACAGGTCGTTGACGGACAGCTCTTTTCCTGGTATGGGCCGCGCCTGCTTCACACGCCCGAATATCTGCGTACCCTGCGTGCAGAACGTACAGAACACGCAGAATAGGTGAGGGAATCACTTCCTGCCCGGTCAAGACGCAGCTATCGTTTCAGCGCCAGCGTGAGTCCGTCGGCCACAGGCAGTAGGCTCAGGTGGATGCGTTCGTCGTTGTGCAGCTTGGCGTTGAGCTGCTGAATCGCCTGCGTGTTGGCATCGGTGGCGTTCGGGTCGGTCACCCGGCCCTCCTGCAGCATGTTATCGAGCAGAATCAGGCCGCCGGAGCGCAGCAGCGCCAGCGCGTGCTCGTAGTAGGCGTCGTACTCGGTCTTGTCGGCATCGATAAACGCGAGGTCGAAGGTGCCCTCGGCGCCGCCGTCGCGAAGGGCCTGCAGCGTGTCGAGCGCCGGAGCGATGCGCAGGTCGATGCGATCGGCCACGCCGGCTTCGGCCCAGTAGCGCTCCGCAATAGCCGTGTACTCGCGGCTGATATCGCACGCAACCAGCATGCCGTCGTCGGGCAGCGCGTACGCAACAGAAAGCGCGCTGTAGCCGGTGAAGACACCGATCTCAAGGGCCTTCGTTGCGCCCATGAGCCGGGTTAGCAGTTGCATGAACTGTCCCTGCTCGGGAGCAATCTGCATGTCGTGCTTTGGGTGGTTCATCGTCTCGGCACGTAGCTGCCGCTGAATCTCGGTTTCGCGCAGCGATACGTCCAGCAGGTAGTCGTGCAAGGCATCGGTAAGTCCAATCGACTGGTTTGACATAGGGGGGGGGCGGTGTGTGATCGATGTAAGTAAGCAATTTGCTCTCCGATACGTACTACAGCGCTTCGTGTCTCCGTGGCAATCGTTCCGAATCAAAACCCCGGCCCACAAGGTAGGAGCGCCCGTCCACGTTTCCCGGCATGTACCGACGTTCCCGCTTTATGGCTGATGCACCGCGCTTGCTCTGGGTCGACGACGAAGTCGACCTGCTTCGCCCTCACGTTATGTTTCTGGAAGACAAAGGCTACACGGTTGAAACCGTTTCGAACGGGGCCGATGCGGTGAGTCTGGTCCAAGAAAAGCCGTTTTCGCTCATCTTCCTGGATGAGCAGATGCCGGGAATGGGCGGGCTCGATACGCTGGTCGAGCTGAAAGAGGCGCGCCCTGAGGTGCCCGTCGTTATGGTCACGAAAAGCGAGGAGGAAGATCTGATGGAAAAGGCGCTGGGCCGGCAGATCAGCGACTATCTTACCAAGCCGGTTAACCCCAGTCAGATTCTGCTGACGTGTAAGCGTGTGCTGGAGCGCACGCGGCTGCAGCAGGAGTCGCAGTCGGAGCAGTACCTGCAGTCGTTCGGAAAGATCGACCGCACCATCAGCGAAACGACAACGGCGGAGGAGTGGCGCATGCTGTATCAGCGCCTGGTAAACTACGACCTGTCGCTCACAGGCGACGAGGGCGCCCGGCAGATCTTCGACGACCAGTTCAAGAAAGCCAATCGGCGCTTCGGAAGCTTTGTAGAGGAGCAGTACCCCGACTGGATCGCGAATGCAGACCGCGCCCCCGAACACACGGGGCGCCCGCTGCTCTCGCACGAGGTGCTACCCAAGCACGTCTTTCCCCGGCTCGGAGAGCGCCCGGTTGTGTTCTTTGTGATCGACTGCATGCGCTACGACCAGTGGCTTGCCTTTGAAGACCTGCTGCGCCCACACTTCCAGGTGGAAACGGACTTCCACTACAGCATTCTACCAACGGCAACGCCCTACTCGCGCAACGCCATCTTTAGCGGGATGCTTCCGCTCGATCTTGACGAGCGCTTTCCGAACCTCCAGTCCAAAGCCGAAGAGGAGGAGCACAGCCGCAACCAGTACGAAGAGGCGCTGCTGCATGACTTTATGGAGCGGCGGGGCGTCGACGACATGCGCATGCGCTACGACAAGCTCATTGCTACCGAGGACGGGCGCAGCTTTGCCGACCAGGCGCAGAACCTAACGCAGCACGACCTGAGCGCCGTCGTCGTCAACTTTGTGGACATCCTTGCGCATAGCCGCTCCGATTCGGATGTGCTGAAGGAGCTGGCGCCCGACGTGGCGGCCTATCGCTCGCTCACGCGTACCTGGTTTGAGCACTCGTGGCTGCTGGATGCACTGAAAACACTGTCTGAGCGCGACTGCACGGTGGTGCTTACCAGCGACCATGGCGCGGTGCTTAGCCTTCGTTCTTCGAAGGTGATCGGCGACCGGGAGACGTCGACGGCGCTGCGGTACAAGCATGGGCGCAACCTGCAATGCAACGAGGAGGAAGCGATCTATGTGCGCGATCCGGAGACGTACGGCCTGCCGGCGCCGGCAATGAATACGAACTACATCCTCGCGAAAGAGGACTTCTACTTCGTCTACCCAACGAACTTCCACCACTACGAGAAGCTCTACCGCGATACGTTTCAGCATGGCGGTGCCTCGCTCGAAGAGATGATCCTGCCGGTGGCTACGCTTACGCCGAAAGAGTAACGCGGGCCCTCTGCCCCATAGCTGTCTCTACGAACGCAACGCGGATGCTGAAAGAGCGCGCCGGGTGCGCATCCGTACCGGCACCCTAAGGCGAGAGGCTGCACCTGCGCGAGATAACACGCCCACAGGGAGCGATCTGCCCTACGGAGCCGCGACGGCTCTGCCATGAAGCTACCCAGCGTTTCGCATCCCCCTTCATACCGTATCTTTTTACTGCCGTCCTCATTCTGTTATGGAGTTTACGCTTGTTCACACCGACCCGAAAAGCGATGCCCGTGCGGGTTCGTTTGAAACCGCACATGGCACGGTGCAAACGCCTGTGTTCATGCCGGTGGGCACGTTGGGCAGCGTAAAGGGGGTGCCACCGCGCGCGCTGCATGAGGACGTGAAAGCGGACATTATTCTGGGCAACACCTACCATCTGTACCTGCGTCCGGGCACCGACGTGGTTGAGGCGGCGGGCGGGTTGCAGCGGTTTTCGCAGTGGAACGGTCCGATCTTGACCGACTCGGGGGGATACCAGGTCTTTTCGCTGGCCGATCGATGCACGCTGACTGAAGAGGGCGCGGAGTTTCGCAGCCACATCGATGGCTCGAAGCACATGTTCACGCCGGAATCAGTAGTGGATACGCAGCGCGCGCTGGGCTCCGACATTATGATGGTGCTGGATGAGTGTCCGGCGGCCGACGTGTCGAAGGCGTATGCGCGGGAGTCGAACGAGCTGACGCTGCGCTGGGCCGAGCGGGCGCGCACCCATTACGAGAAAACCACCTCGCCGCATGGCCATGAGCAGGCGCTCTTTGGCATTGTGCAGGGGGTGACGTATCCGGAGGTGCGCCGCGAATCGGCCCGTGCACTGGTGGACCTGGACTTTCCGGGCTATGCGATTGGCGGGCTCTCGGTGGGCGAATCGCACAAAGATATGTACGACATGGTAGAGGTGGTGGCTCCGCTTCTGCCGGAGCACAAACCGCGCTACCTGATGGGTGTGGGCACGCCCGAGAATCTGCTCGAAAACGTTGCGCGCGGCGTGGATATGTTCGACTGCGTGATGCCCACGCGCAACGGACGCAACGGCACGCTCTTCACCACGCAGGGGCGCATGAACATCAAAAACGCGCAGTTCGCCAACGACCACACGCCGATCGACCCGGGGCTGGAGGCCTACGTGTCGCAGACGTTCACGAAGGCGTACCTGCGCCATCTGCAGAAGTCGAACGAGATTCTGGGCCTGCAGATCGCCTCGCAGCAGAACCTGGCCTTCTACTGCTGGCTGATGCGGGAGGCGCGGAAGGCGATTCTGGAGAATCGGTTTATGGCGTGGAAGGATGCCATTCTGCCGCAGATTACGCAGCGGATATGATCGCAACAGGGCCGGGTACCATAATACGCTGCAAAATAATGCCGGGTACAATGCACAATAGCACATAGGGCACAATAGCACATAGGGCACGCTGCGATATAGGTCACGATGCGGCGCGCGGGGCACGGCGTAGTGAGATGGTCGGGGGGCGCCGGCAAAGAGGGCGAGCGGGGATGACGCTGCCGAAACCTGCCGGGGGCCGGGCGCTATGTGGATGTGCTTTTCTATTCCATGTGCCTACCCTATGCCTGATTCTACACCGTCTCCTACTCCGCTGATGCAACGCATGCCCGGCTTCTACGGGTGGACCGTTCTGGCGGCGGCTACGCTCGGCATGGCGGCTACGCTGCCTGGACAGACCGCCGGGGTGTCGCTCTTCATCGATGCGTTTGTGGACGACCTCTCGCTCTCTCGAACGGTGGTGTCGTGGCTCTATACGGTGGCCACCGTCACGGGATCGCTCGCCCTTCCGTGGATCGGGCGGAAGATGGATTACATCGGGCCGCGGCGGATGGTGCTGCTGGTCGGCGGAGGCTTTGCCCTTGCCTGCATGGCCATGAGCCAGGTACGCGGCTGGATCACGCTCTTCCTCGGGTTTCTGATGCTACGTGGGCTCGGGCAGGGGGCGCTCGGGCTGATCAACAACCACGTGGTGAATCTCTGGTTTGAGAAGCGGCGCGGATTTGCAGTGGGCGTGCTCGGGCTGGGCATGGCAGGGGCCACCGCGGTCTTTCCGCCGCTCATCGAGCAGCTCCTGCAGGCGTACGGCTGGGCCACGTCGTATCTCATCATCGGGGCACTGCTTGCTGTGCTGGTGCTGCCGCTTCTCGTGGCCATCTATCGCCCCGAGCCCGAGCGCTTCGGACTGACTCCCGACGCAGACGCCCACACCAAGACCGGCGGTGCATCGGCCTCAAACGAAGCGTCTACTGTGCGCGGACTGACGCTACCCGAGGCGCGGAGCACGCGTACGTTCTGGCTGTTCATCGCTGGGGGCGTATGCAGTGGTGGGCTCGGCACCGGGCTACTCTTTCATCACTTTGCTATTCTCGCTGAAGCGGGGGCCGACCGGGCGCTTGCGGCGCAGTTCTTTGTGCCGTATGGCATACTCACGGCCGTCTTTACGCTGCTCATGGGGGCGCTCATCGACCGCACCTCGCCGCGTTACTTGCTCGGGGTGCTTATGGCCGCCTACGCTATCCTTATGGGAGGTGCCCCGTTTGCATCAACTCCGACGCTCGTGTGGGCCTATGGATTTCTGTTCGGGGTGGCTCAGGGAACGCAGAATGCACTCCTGGGCAGTGCGTTTGCGTATTACTTTGGCCGCGCACACCACGGCAGCGTGCGCGGGTTCGCCGCGACGATCTTTGTGGCGGGCACCGCGCTCGGCCCCGTACTACTGGCGCTGGGTCCCGACTTTCTGTCGTCATTCACGCCAGTGTTGTGGGCGAGCGCCCCGCTCGCAGTAGTGGTGGGGCTCGCTGCCTGCTGGGCCGAGTGGCGCCGGTGGGATGCAGCAGCACTTGTGCATAACCCGTAACACCCACTCGTTCTTTGACGAGCCTTTTCACTGCAGGGGATATTGTACGCAGCACCGGCGTTTTTTTACGTATCCACGTCATCCTGTGCGGACACGCACGCACATGCATGGCGAGATATCCTTTCACAGACCCGGACCATGGCTATGCAACAGCAGATAGATGCACTGATTCGTCAGCTTGGCCTTGAAGAAACCGACCGGCGTATCGCCGCCTGGATGGATCGCTACGGACGCTGGCTGCTTCGTATCTCCATCGCGATCGTCTTCATCTGGTTTGGCGGACTCAAAGTAATCGGGATGAGTCCGGCCGAGGAGCTGGTGAAGAGCACGATCTATTTTCTGCCTGCCGACCTGTTTTATCCGATTCTGGCGTGGTGGGAGGTGCTCATCGGGGTAACGCTTCTGTGGCGGCCCCTGAACCGGGTGGCGATCTTGCTTCTCTTTCTGCAGATGCCAGGCACGATGCTTCCGCTCGTGTTGCTGCCAGACGTCTGCTTCACCAGCATTCCGTTTGGACTCACGATCGAAGGGCAGTACATCATCAAGAACCTGGTGCTGATCAGTGCCGGATTGGTCGTTGGGGGCAGCGTGCGACGGCAGAGCACCGAGACGCAGCGTCTGTAGGCCCGTCCTCAAAGAACCGGAATTCGCAGAACTGCTCTCAACGCGCTGAGCGAATGAAGCTCCTGTCTTACTTCTCAGCCGCGGGCCTGATGGTCGGCACCTTCTTTCTGGCCGCGTCGCTGACTCCTACGCTCGTTCCGCGAACCGCTGTGCTGCAGGGCATCGTGTCGGGCGGCGCGCTGGCTGCCGGATACGGACTGGGCGTGCTGGGCCAGGCGCTGTGGCGGTATCTGCAGCTTCCTGCGCCCAGCCGCACCGTGCGGCTCCGTATCAAAGGGAGCGCCATTCTTCTCGGGGGGCTCGTCACACTCTTTTTCATGTGGCAGTGGAGCACCTGGCAGACCTCGGTGCGCGCCCTCGTGGAAATGCCGCCTGCCGACGGCTTCCAGCCGCTGACCGTCGGGCTGCTCACGCTGGCTATCTTCCTCGTATGCTGGGCCCTGGGCTGGAAGTTCAAAGCGCTCTGGAGCCGGCTCTCTAACAGACTGGGGAAGTATGTACCGCACCGGGTGTCGGTCGTACTCGGGCTGATTCTATCGTTCTACCTGTTCTGGCTTGTCGTGGACGGCGTGCTCTTCTCTGCCCTGATACGTTCGGCAGATACCTCGTACGAACAGGTGGATGCGCTCATTGAAGACGATATCTCGCAACCCAGCGATCCGATGCAAGCCGGAAGCGACGCCTCGTTGATTGCGTGGGAAGACATGGGGCGCGAGGGCCGCCGCTTTCTGGCAGGGGAGCCGCAGTCCGACTCCATAGCGGCGGTTATCGGCGAATCCGCCACGCAGCCCCGCCGTGTCTATGTAGGCATGCATGCTGCCGAAGATGTGGAAACCCGGGCGCGCCTTGCACTCGACGAACTGCTTCGGGTGGATGCGTTCGACCGCTCGGTGCTGGTGCTCATTACGCCCACGGGCACCGGCTGGGTGGATCCCCCCTCCATCGAAACGCTCGAATACCTGCATCGCGGCGACGTGGCCTCGGTCGCTGCCCAGTACTCGTATCTGCCGAGTCCGCTGGCGCTGCTCACCGAAGATGATTACGGCGCGGAGATGGCGCAGGCGCTTTTTCGGGCGGTGTACGGGCACTGGACTGCGCTCCCGTCTGAAGAGCGTCCAAAGCTCTATCTCAACGGGCTTAGTCTGGGCGCGCTCAACTCCGACCGCTCCTTCGATTTCTATGATATCATCAACGACCCCTTTGACGGCGCGCTGTGGGTGGGGCCGCCGTTTCGGCAGAGCACCTGGCGCACCGTAACCGATCAGCGCGAGCCCGGATCGCCGGCCTGGCGGCCTCGCTTCCGTGATGGCTCGGTGGTGCGCTTCATGAACCAGGACGGGGGGCTGCACCAGGGGCGCGCTCCGTGGGGCGACTTCCGCATCGCCTTTCTGCAGTATGCCAGCGATCCGATCACCTTCTTCGAGCCGCGCATGCTCACGCAAGAGCCCGACTGGATGCAGCCGCCCCGCGGCCCCGACGTGTCGGACGACTTGCAGTGGTATCCGGTGGTTACAATGCTGCAGGTGGCGGTGGATATGCTGGCGGGCACAAGCGCCCCCCGTGGCTACGGGCACGAGTACGCTACGGCAGACTACCTTTCGGCCTGGCATGCGCTTACCGAACCCACCGGGTGGACGCACACCGAGCTGGACCGCCTATCCCGCCACCTCGCCATGCCCGACGAAGCCCCACGGGTGAGTAGCAGCCGGTAGCCATCGGGGGCAGATGCACCAGACACAATTTGGACGCCCCTCATCCTGGCCTTCTCCCAAGGGAGAAGGAACAAGGGTGAGGGGGTTAACCATCGGAAAAACAGCATGCTGGCAAGCACTTTGTTTGCGGGAGCAGTACATGGAAACGCACCGCAGCCAGCGCGGCACAGGCTATGCTCATGAGCGACTTCGCTGATTGGCTTTGATCCATAGGGCCTACGTGGTCGAGCCACGATCTGTATAAACCGTAACTTCTCCGAGGGGGACTTGGAGACTGCGCTCTGTACAGAACCGGCTGGGATGACTATAAGAACCTGTTTTGATTTCTTAATTTGGACTGCGAGCGGCTCCGCTGGGCTGCAAATTGTCCCCGATATCGGTCCGTAACCCCGGCTACGAACCTCTATCGTGGTTCAATTTTCGCCGCAGCGGCGCTCGCTCTCGCCCGCAAACCAAAACCTAAACAGGTTCTAAGTGTTGATAGCTCCTGATTTCGGTCCCGCTTGCATCTCCGGCGTCACCAATCCCCAACTACCACGGGGCGTGGCACACAGCCCGTTTGGGCAGAGCAGCCTCCAGCCATGTGCGGCGTTCGGCCTGCCGCTGATGATACGCAGGCGCGTCCTGTCCGATAGGCGAGCCCGGGGGGATGCGCACATCGGGGGCAGGCGTAGAGGCGTCGTGCGTCCGATTCAGGAAGCGCTCGATCTGTTCGTGCAGATGGAATCGGTGCGCTTCGGTGTCGGGGTTGCCCGCAGCGTTGGCGTCGAGCCAGCCGTGCAGCGCGCGCAGGTGACGGGTTAAGTGGGCGCGTACCAT
>NZ_JARWGJ010000020.1:0-3352 GCF_040409695.1 Longimonas sp. | reverse complement strand
TATCGCGACCGCACCGACGCCGAGATCCGCGATATTGCGTCCGTACGGGTCACGCCCTCCGGGCAGCAGCACGACGGACGAGTGGCCGCGGATGACTGGGAGATACCGGCGTGTCCGGTCGAGGGCCCAGCCATGGTCCGGCGCGGCGCCACCACCGATGCGGTGTGGTTTACGGGGAGCGAGAGCACGCCCAAGGTTTTCTGGGCAGCGTCTTCGAGTGATGCGGAAGGGTTCGGCGCCGCAACGCAGATCGATGCCGGCAGTCCCGCAGGCCGCGTGGGAGCGGTTGCGCTCGATGACAGCCGTACGCTTCTCACGTGGATCGAAGCCACCGAGGCAGGCAGCACCGATGCACACATCATGGCGCGCACCGCAAGCGATTCGGGCATCTCAGCGGCGTCGACCCTCATGCCAACCGCCACGAGACGGTCGAGCGGATTCCCCGTGCTGGCCCGCACAGATAGCACAACATGGATCGCCTGGACCGAGCCCGCCGACGACGCCCGGCACGTGCGTGTTGGGACGATCGTGCCAAATGTGGAATAACGTGCGCAACAAAAACCTGACAGGTCGACCGCAGCGCCTGTAACCGACCCGTAAGAACATGCGAGGCATGCATCATTTCGGGGATGTATTCGATATGTTGAAAGCGCTTCCAAAAAGGCGAAAGGCTGCATGTGCTCAGCATACACTGGGTTTTGCAGGCTGGTCGCTCGCCTTCTGCTTCTCGCTCGTTCTACACCCGCTCGTTTAACCCTTCTGCGCTATGATCCGCTGGTTCGATACGCTTTCCTCCGATGACGTTGCCCTCGTTGGTGGAAAGAATGCTTCTCTTGGCGAACTCACAACAAATCTTGCTGACGCGGGCGTGCGCGTCCCTTACGGATTTGCTACTACAGCCGATGTTTTCTGGTCGGTGTTAGACGGGGCCAATCTGCGGTCGGCCATTCTCGACCTCCTGCAGGGTGACGCCAAAGCACCCGCCGAGACGGCTGCAGAAATCCGCTCGCTGATTGAGACGGCCGAGCTTCCCGGCGCGTTTGTCGAGGCGCTCACCGAGGCCTACCGTGCCCTCGGCACCCGGTACGACCAGGAGAACGTGGATGTGGCCGTACGCAGCTCCGCCACCGCCGAGGACCTTCCGGAGGCCAGCTTTGCCGGTCAACAAGATACGTTTCTCAACGTGTCGGGCATCGATGCGGTGATCGCAGCCGTGCGGAAATGCTTCGCCTCCCTCTTTACCGAACGCGCTATCTACTACCGCAACGAAAAAGGCTTCGACCATACCGACGTTGCGCTCTCGGTCGGTATCCAGAAGATGGTACGGGCCGATCTCGGGAGTGCAGGCGTTATGTTCACGCTGGATACGGAGACCGGCTTTCCTGATATCACGGTCATCAACGCCGCATGGGGACTTGGCGAGGGGGTGGTCAGCGGTGAGGTGACGCCCGATGAGTATCGCGTCTACACGCCTTTTCTCGAGAACAAAGCGCTCGCTCCCATCACCGGATACCAGCTGTCGCAGAAAGACCGCAAGTGTGTCTACGCAGCAGGCGGGTCGACGGAGGTGGTGCCGGTGCCTGCAGACGAGCAGCGCACGCCCGTGCTCACAGACAACGAGATCCTCCAGCTTGCCCGGTGGGGCGCCTCAATCGAAGCGCACTACGGACAGGCCATGGACATCGAGTGGGCAAAGGACGGCCAATCGGGCGATATCTTCGTCGTGCAGGCGCGCCCGGAAACGGTGCAGTCGCAGCGCGAGGCTGCCACGCTCCGCTCCTACACGCTCACAGAGCCGGGCGAGGTGCTGGTGCGCGGCGCAGCCATCGGGGATGCGATCGCCACCGGACCGGTGTGCCGCCTGCAGAATCCCTCGCAGCGCGACAAGTTTGTGGACGGGGGCATTCTCGTAACGGAGCTTACCGACCCGGACTGGGTGCCGCTCATGAAGCGGGCCTCTGCTATCGTTACCGATCGCGGCGGACGCACGTCGCATGCGGCCATCGTGAGCCGCGAGATGGGGCTGCCGGCCATTGTCGGCACCGAGAACGCAACGGAGGTGCTGCAGAACGGGCGCGAGGTGACGGTGTCGTGTGCCGATGGCGACGAAGGCCAAGTGCTGGATGGTACGCTGGACTACGATGTAGACGAGCAGGACCTGAGCACGCTTCCCGAGGTCAACACACGAGTGATGATCAACGTGGCGAGTCCGCCGGTCGCGATGAAGTGGTGGCGTCTGCCGGTTGAAGGCGTGGGGCTCGCCCGCATGGAGTACATCATCAACAATATCATTGAAGTGCATCCGCTTGCGCTTACGCGTTTTGATCAGGTGCAGGATGCGAAGGCCCGCAAAACCATTGAGCAGCTAACGGCTGGATACGACAATAAGCCGGACTACTTCGTTGAAATGCTGGCCCGGGGCATTGCCACCATTGCAGCGGCGCAGTATCCGCATCCCGTTATCGTGCGCATGAGCGACTTCAAGACCAACGAGTACGCGAACCTGATCGGAGGACAGGGCTTTGAGCCGGATGAGGAGAATCCGATGCTGGGCTGGCGCGGGGCTGCGCGCTACTACAGCGACGACTACGCCGATGGCTTCGCTCTGGAGTGCCGGGCCCTGCGCATGGCACGTCAGGAAATGGGATTCGACAATATCGTGGCGATGATCCCGTTCTGCCGCACGCCCGATGAGGGGCGCCGGGTGCTCGACCTCATGGCCGATCAGGGACTCAAACAGGGCGAGCATGGCCTGAAGGTGTATGCCATGGCGGAGGTCCCTTCCAACATCGTGCTGGCTGACCGGTTTTCTGAGCTCTTCGACGGGTTCTCGATCGGGTCGAACGACCTTACGCAGCTAACGCTTGGCGTAGATCGCGACTCCGACCGCCTGTCGTACCTGTTCGACGAGCGCGACGAGGCCGTCACGCGAAGCATCCGTCAGCTTATCGACACAGCGCACGATCCGGATCAGGGCCGCGCTATTCCGGTGGGCATCTGCGGGCAGGGACCAAGCGACCACCCGGACTTTGCGGCGTTTCTGGTGGAGGCCGGTATCGACACAATCTCTGTGCTTCCGGACAGCGTGGCCCGTACCATTCGCACCATCGCCGACGTTGAAGCGTCGCGCCGCCAGCCAGCCTAACAGCGCACGCAGAAGAGGAGGCGGTATAGATCGCTACATGCGTTCTACAGGCCATCCGCTACCGCCTCCTTACCCTGCTGGTAGGTATCCGTAAACACCAGGCTATCGGGGGATGCGGACGTGGAGCTCTTCGAAGAGGCCTGGCTGCTGTTTGTTGAGCCCACGCCCAGACGCAGGTAGAGGACCTTGCCCGAGGTGGTGCGGCGG
>NZ_JARWGJ010000019.1:0-17972 GCF_040409695.1 Longimonas sp. | reverse complement strand
TGCAGCAGCACGTCTCCCAACTCGTTCTGGAGTTCGGTTGAGTCGCCCGCCTCGATCGCTTCGACGACTTCGTAGGCTTCCTCAATGAGCAGGTGCTTCACGGATACGTGCGTCTGCTCCCGATCCCACGGACACTCCTTGCGTAGCTGCCGCACGATAGAAGCCAGTTCGGCGTAGCGCTGGATGTGTGCCTCGGGCTCACGGTACTGCGCATCGTAGATCGGTTTGTCAGACTCTGGAGGGGTGGACATGAGACGCGTAGATTGCTGGTAGATTGGTGTAGGCGCGATCGTATCGAAAACACTCGTTACATGCAACGACTGCTTTGATGGTGGGTTGCTTCCTCATATCCTTCTTGCACTCTTCGGCAGGCCAGAGAGCGTCGTTTAGAATGCCGTTCTGTGAGCGGCTCCGGAACAAAGGATAGAACAGTGCTTACAGTGCCAATCCCAAAGGCGGAGTACCCTGTACTCTGCTGGCGGATGCTCTTTCACTTATGGGGATGACACGGCTTCGACGGGTGGTTAACGCGCGGCGGGCTGTCCTTCCGAGCTCCCTAATATGCTCGTTAATCTCGTTAGGAACCTGTAAATGCGGACGATTACACGTACGCGATGGCGGCGTAAAGCCCCCATCTGTCTCCTGTAGGTTTGTCTGTCGACTTGCCTGAGACATCATATTAGACAGAATAGTCGTTCGACATACCGGCTGCATGTCGACCGGCGAAACTTGATCAGCCTCGGCCCTTCCTTGGCCTCGTGGACCGGCCACAGGGAAGGCGCGACAGCTTAAAATAGATCCACTATGAAGGTAGAGGCTCGACACGGGCGGCCATTCGGACCCGGGTTCGACTCCCGGCATCTCCACAAGATATGTTTAAGATATGCTTGTACACGCTTGTACGTGTGCATGGCAACGATACAGAACGCCCCGCAGCGGCTATCCACTGCGGGGCGTTTTTTTGTTTGTTGGTGCTTGCTAGCAACGTAATTGCTGGTAAAAGCAAGGCCGAATCCGGTTACAGCGTTGCGGGAAATGCCTCTCTGCCAGCCACCGGATTTGCTTCGTCGGTTACAGCCTCAGGAATGGAGGGGGTGAGCAGGGAGGGGGAGCAGGCGTCCTACTCATGCATCCATCTAACCATTGTCCCCCTCGCTCCCCAGCGAAACATGAGAGGTTAGCATTATGGCGTTGTTGCCATTGCTTCCGCCTGCACAAAGAGGGATTCGGTGACGCCGGCTACCCCTGTAAATGCAATACCGAGCACGAGCAGCAGCACCGCACACGCCGCAATCGCAGCCGTGGATGCAGCCGGTAGATTCGAGAACGCTCCGGCGGGTACTTGCTGTGCTGCTTCCACCTCATCGGCAGACTGCATGTAGAATACGTAAATCACACGCAGGTAGTAGTAGCCGGACAGCGCACTGAAGAGAAGCCCGATAATCACGAGCCAGGTCAGTCCTGCGCTTACGGCAGGCGCAAAAATGAAGTACTTACCGATGAATCCGCCGAACGGGGGAAAGCCAATCAGGCTAAACATGAACACCGCCATTGAGGCGCCGAGCACTGGGCGCTTCAGCCCAACGCCCGCCAGGGAGTCGAGCGTCTGCTCGCGCCCTGCTTTGCCGTCCCACTCCAGCAGAGCGAGCACGCCAAAAGCACCGAGGTTCATGATCGTATAGACGAGCAGATAGAAGAGCGCACCGCTGTATCCGGCGGTCGTGCCGCTTGCCAGCGCCACAAAGATATATCCGGCGTGCGCAATTGACGAGTACGCCAGCATTCGCTTCACGTTGTTCTGACGCAGCGCCATGATGTTACCCACAGCCATTGTGATGAGCGCGAGCACTGCGAGTACGAGGCTCCACTGCTCAGGAGGCAGGGCAAAAAACAGCACCAGAATAAGGGATGCGAACGCTGCTGCCTTTGAGGCCGTCGACATATAGCCTGTAAGCGTAGTGGGCGATCCCTGATAGACGTCGGGCGTCCACATATGAAACGGCGCCGCGCTCACCTTAAACCCGAACCCGACAAGCAGGAGTCCGACCCCGGTCCAGAACAGCGGTGTTGCGCCGTCTGGGAAAGCCCCTGCCATCTCAGGCAGGTACATGGTGCCGGTTGTGCCATACATGAGCGCCATACCGTACAGGAAGAACCCTGTCGAGAAGGCCCCCAGCAGGAAATACTTGAACGCGCTCTCGATACCCCCGGCATCGTCGCGCAGAAGCCCGGCGAGAATGTAGAGGCAGACGGACATTGTTTCGAGGCCTACAAAGATCGAGATGAGCGTGTTGGAGGTTGCCAACATGATCATCCCGACGGTGCAGAAGAGCAAGAGAGCATACACCTCGCCGTAATTTCGCCCCATGCGTCTCAGATAGGGGGGCGATAGAATTACGGTAAAGAGTCCGGCTCCCAGCACCAGCAGGTTGATGTACGCGGCATAGCCACCGGTACGTATCTGGTCGAAGAACGCTGTTTCTGAGGGGGTTCCGAGCTGAAACACCTCCCATAGCATGCCAAGGGCAAGCGCGCCCCCTGCGATGTAAGGGATGCTACGGTGCTTATTACGGAAGGCCTCCACCAATACAATGACCAGGCCGGCAAGGCCGACGATCAGCATTGAGAAGATGGCGGGCAGGTCGGCCCACATCGTGGAGAAGTAGCCCGAAAGATCCATAGGGTTGGTTCGCTAACGGTAGTGTGTGGAAGGCAGCGACAGGAATGACGCGCCGTAAAGTACTCAAGTGGTATGTGTGCAGTGCGCAGCACCTATGCGTCTGGAGCTACAGCATCGATACGGCGGGCCAGTTCGAGGTCAAGTTCGGTGACCTGGTCGTCAGCGTCGTGTGTTGTCAGCGTAATGTCGACGCTGTTGTAGACGTTGAAGAGCTCTGGGTGGTGGTTGAGCGCTTCAGCATGAAACCCGATGCGCACAATAAAGGCCACAGCTTCCTGAAAGTCGCTGCACGCAAAGGCCTTGGTAATGGTGTCTTCTTCGAAGACCCATCCCTCCATGTCTGAGAGTGCTTCCTGAATGTCGTCGTGCGAGAGCGGCGTGCGGTCAACCATAAGAAGCAGTCGGTTTAGCGGGAAGAAATATCAATAAGGTCGTTCCGTAGAGCAGCCGAGGCGTCGGTCCCAAATAGCGGAGCGGGGGTCTCAGGTGCAGCCTGTGTTGAGGGCGCGGCCAGCGCCTGAGTGCCCGTCTGCGCCTCAGCGGCGTCGATAGCTGCAACGCGCTTGGTCTCAATGGTCTCTAACAGGAAGTCCGTTGTCGGTGCCGTCTGGTTCAGGAACGGCTGCGGAAAGAAGCCCATCACGATCATCAGCACAGCGAGGGGAGCCATGAGTAGGAACTCGCGCGGCGTCATGTCTTCCATTTCAGCGTTTTCGGGATGCGTAAGCTCGCCAAAAAACGTCTGCGACACCATGTGCAGCAGGTAAACAGCAGCCAAAATAACACCGGTAGTAGCCAGCGCGACAAGCATGGGGCTGTCAAGGACTGTACTCTTAAACGCCCCGAGCAGAATCATGAACTCGCCTACAAAGCCGTTCAGTCCAGGCAGTCCAGCAGAGGCCAGCACCGACAAGATCATGAACGTGGTAAGGATGGGTACAGAGGTCGCAAGTCCGCCGTAATCTTTCATGAGGCGCGTGTGGCGGCGCTCATAGAGCATGCCAACCAGCAAGAAGAGCGCGCCGGTCGATATGCCGTGATTGATCATCTGAATGACGGCGCCCTGCATCGCTTCCGTAGTGAATGCAAAGATGCCCAGCACCACGAACCCAAGGTGGCTAACAGAGGAGTACGCAACGAGCTTTTTGGCGTCGGGCTGTACCCGGGCCAGCAAGGCTCCGTAGATAATGCCGATTACGGCGAGCGCCCCGATCAGGACCGCTGCGCTTTGGGCTGCATTCGGGAAGAACGGGAGGCAGAAGCGGATGAGGCCGTACGTTCCCATCTTCAGCAGCACGCCAGCCAGAATGACCGACCCGCCGGTGGGGGCTTGCACGTGCGCATCCGGAAGCCAGGTGTGAAGCGGAAAGAGCGGCACTTTAATCGCGAAAGCGAGCGCGAACACGAAGAAGAGCCAGGTTTGCGTGCCAAGTGGGATGGTATACGCAAGCAGGTTGTACCAGTCCGTGGTAAAGCCGACGCCCTGTGCCGCGCCGGCTGCAAAACCGAGGTAGAGCACGCCACCCAGCATCAGCAGCGACCCGACGAGCGTGTAAAGCACAAACTTGATAGCAGCGTAAATCCGATCTTCGCCGCCCCATATGCCGATGATAAAATACATCGGTATGAGCGTGAGCTCGAAGAAGACGTAGAAGAGCACCAGGTCGAAAGCGGTAAACACGCCTGTGATGCCTGTCTGCAAGATCAGCAGCAGCGCGTAATAGCCTTTGTGGTTGCTATCGATGTAGTACCACGACGAGAGCACAACGATGGGGCCGAGCAGCGTGGTAAGCAGCACCAGCAGCACGTTGAGCCCATCGATGCCCACGAAATACTTGATGTCGACGCCTTCTGGGAACCATCCGTCGACGATATGCGCGAGCTGAGGTCCGGTAGCTGTGCTCACCGCCGGATCGTATGCCATAAACAGCGCGATAGAAGCCACGAACGTTGCTACGGTCGTGCCAAGCGCCGTCCATTTAACGGCTCGTGCTGAGGGCAACGCCAAAAGCGCCAGCGCCCCCAAGAGCGGCAGAAAGATAACCAGTGATGTGAGCATGGCAGGATCCATGTATTCCGCTACGTTAAGCCGTAAGAAAACAGGTTGAACAGGACCTCTCTATTGAGCTATCTGAGAGGGGTGTGGGGACTTATCCGAAGACCATCAGTCCGATCACGAGGATGACACCCAGCACGAGCATGAGCGCGTAGTTCTGGATCAGCCCCGTCTGGATGCGACTCACGCCGTTGCTAAGCGACTGCGCAAGAGAAGCGATGCCGTTGACAGCTCCGTCGATCATCGTGGTATCCATCGGCTGCAGCACCTTTTTCGAGCTGTTGATAAGCCCATCGGCC
Organism: Longimonas sp.; assembly: GCF_040409695.1. Lineage (GTDB taxonomy): Bacteria > Bacteroidota > Rhodothermia > Rhodothermales > Salinibacteraceae > Longimonas. The sequence continues at coordinate 12,937 of NZ_JARWGJ010000019.1, read as the reverse complement.
AACACCTCGTTGTACATATCGTCAATGCGGTACTTCACGTCCCAGAGCGTGTAGAGGCCACCGAGACGTGCCTTGAGGGCATCGTCGTAGGCCATCGCCTGGTCTGAACCGTAGACTTTGTAGCCCCAGAAAGACCCACCGATTGCGACGAGTGAGCCGAGGCCTACGAGCGCCCATTTCAGCGCCAGAGGCACCGAGGCGAGCTCGGTCGGCTCAGCAACGGGGCCGCCGTAGGGCTCACCGAGAAAGTGATGAATCCAGTTCAGGTCTCCGCCCTGAATGACAGCGGGAAGACCGATGTATCCGCCGACAATGGAGAGTCCGGCCAGAATCCAGAGGGGCATGGTCATCGACGACGGCGACTCGTGCGGATGCACGGTATCGGCATCGGGCCAGCGCGGTGTGCCTTCGAATGTAAGCATGTAGGACCGCAGCATGTAGAACGCTGTCAACAGCGCTGTAACGACGGCGATAGCCCACACTGCGTAGCCGTAGAACGCGCCGCTGTAGCCCATCTCAAATGTTTTGAACAGGATCTCATCTTTCGAAAAGAAGCCCGCCAATAGCGGAATACCCGCAATGGCCAGCGTGGCGATGAGATAAGTCCACCGCGTAGAGGGCATGTAGTCTTTGAGTCCGCCCATCGTGCGCATGTCTTGCGGGTCGAATCCGGCCACATTATGGCCTTTCTCTTCGAGATCATGCTCGACATGCTCCATCGAGTGAATCACGCTTCCGGAGCAGAGGAAGAGGCAGCCCTTAAAAAAGGCGTGGGTTACCACGTGAAAGATCGCCACGAAGAACGCCCCAACACCAGCCGCCATGAACATAAACCCGAGCTGCGAGACAGTCGAGTACGCCAGCACCTTCTTAATGTCGTTCTGGGTGATGGCGATTGTGGCGGCTACGATGGCGGTTAGTGCACCGACGATCGCAATGAAAGCCATGATCGCCTCCACTTCAAGCACGATCGGCGACAGGCGCGCCAGCAGGTAGAGTCCACTGGTAACCATCGTGGCGGCGTGGATGAGTGCCGACACGGGGGTTGGCCCGGCCATAGCGTCTGGCAGCCACACGAAAAGGGGAAGCTGAGCGCTCTTTCCAGTTGCCCCAATAAAGAGGAGTAGCACAATGAAACTCAGTACGCCTGTTTCAAGACCAGGCCCTTCCTCCAGAATTGTACCGAAGTCAAGCGAGCCAAGGTGGAAAAACAGGAGAAACATCGCGATCAGGAAGGCAAAGTCGCCAATCCGATTCACGATAAAGGCTTTGCTGGCAGCTGCGCTGTTTTTAAGATCTGTGTACCAGAAGCCAATCAAGAGATATGAGCAGAGTCCTACGCCCTCCCATCCCAGAAACAGCACCAACAGGTTGTCGGCGAGGATGAGGTTGAGCATGGCAAAGATGAAGAGATTCAGGTACGCAAAGAAGCGCCAGTACCCGGGATCTCCATGCATGTAGCCAGTAGAGTACCAGTGAATGACGCTCCCTACACCGGTAACAACGAGCAGCATGATCAGCGATAGCTCATCGATCCGGTACGCAAAGTCGACAGAGAAGTCGCCCGCCGCCATCCACGTAAAGTAATTGACGATGATCGCATCGCCGGGGTATGTGGCAAAGAGATAGACCGCGAGCGCAAACGGAATGGCAACCGCTGCGGTACCTACCGCGCCAATGAGTCCTTCTTTTGTACGCAACTGCGGCTGAAACAACGGCAGTACGCCACAGACCAGTGCACCGGTCAGTGGAAGCAGAAGAATAAGTCGTACCAGCAGTTCGGGATCCATGCTCGGGGGCGTAAAACAGCGTTCGGATGGAGGCGGGACAGTCGTTACGTAGGGGGACGTTGTTCAGCGTCCCTGTTGGCTGCAATGCCACAATGCCATAATGCCATCGGGCACGTAGCGCTAAGATCAGTGTTTGAACAGGTTGATGTCGTTGATATTCACTGTACGCTTGTTACGGAAGAGCGCGATGATGATCGCGAGCCCGATAGCTGCTTCGGCAGCAGCCACCGAAATTGAGAAGAACACCAGCATCTGCCCGGTCGGGTCGGCCAGCGTCTGGCTAAACCCAACAAGGGCCACGTTCACCGCATTGAGCATAAGCTCGACGCACATCAGAAGCACAATGGCGTTGCGCTTGATGAGCACACCAAGCACACCAATCGTAAACATTACGGCACTGAGTGCCAGATACCAGTCGAGAGCGACTTCCATAGGTTAAACAGCGGAAGCGTGAACGTAGACAAACGAAGGCGACGAGCCTGTGGCAAGCAAGCCCATCCTACTCAAAACTACGCTGAGCAAGCATCACAGCGCCGATCGTAGCGGCAAGAAGCAGGATAGCTGCCACCTGCAGATGCAGCGCGTACTCCGTGAAGAGCATGATTCCCAGCGTTTCTGCTGACCCCGTTTCGGCGGTCATAACAGGGGTGGCAGGCTCTAATGAGATGTCGAACCCTACCAGGATGACATACAGCAACTGCATAAGCACTACAACGCCAAACAGGAAGCCAGCCACAGGTCCCCATCCGATGTCGCGCGGACTGGGCAATGCATCAAGGTTTAGGAGCATTATCACAAATAGCACCAGCACCATGATCGCCCCGGCATACACCAGAATCTGAATGACGCCAATGAAAGAGGCGTTCATGGTCAGGTAGAGCCCTGCTACGCACAGCAGATTCAATATAAGCGAGAGTGCACTATAGATGGGGCTCCGTGCAATGAGGACGCCCACCGCTGAAGCGACAGCGATGATGGCGAGCGCAAAAAATGTAAATGACGCGAGAGCCATGAATGCACACAAACGGGTAAGACATACGGTTACTCAGCAAGCAGGTCAGACCGTGGGCTGGTATTTGACCTGCAACGCAAAGTAGGGAAGTCCCCCCGTATGGGCAAGCGCACAGGCGGTTAATCCCAGATGAATACGCTCTGCTGGTGTGCTACTGGCGCACATTTACGCCCTGTTCACTGCTCGTGCGCATCATATTCATAGCCCAGGCTCTTTTGGGATTCGACCTTTACCTGCGCTCTGTAATCACTGGCTACCGCCGGTAAAAAGGATACGGCAGCGGACTCTGACCTTGCAACGCCGTTATAGCTATGAAGCTATGAAAATGGCTATGAAGCTATGAAAAACCTAAAGCCGAGCCTCAGAAGAGGCCCGGCTTTAGGTCGTATTGTTTGTTGCAATTTTCAGCGTGTTAGAAAGCCGCTTCAGGCGTTAGGCGGAAGCAGGGGCTGTAGAAGGCGCCGACGTCACAGAGTCGGGCTCTTCTTTCACATAGAGCACAAGCAGGATGGTGAAGATATACTTCGCAATGATATCCAATCCGCTGTAGGCCCAGGAGGTTGCTCCTACTTCAAGCAGCGCAAGCCCTTCGTTGCCAAAGGCCCACACAATTGGGTAGCCGAGCCACATCACGACGGTGAGCAGCTTCAGCGTATTGAAGATATCTCCAGTACCTTTTTTCTCAGCTTCGCGAGGCCATTCGACCAGGAGGTAGTACAGTACGCCGATGAAGAACGCGGTACTCAGGGCGTACCAGAACCAGCGCATCGCCAGGCTGCTTGTGGTAAGCGCAGCGGCCAGACCGGTCAGGCACATAAACACGTCAAGCACGATCGCCGAGAAGATCTTGTCGGCCGTGCTTCCTGCTAACAGGCCAAGCGCCAGCAAGATGAAAGGAGTTGAGAACGCCCAGGTGAGGTAACGCCCCCAGAGCGATATCACTTCTTCGCCGGCCAGTGGATGCCCCTCGGGCATTACGAGCGTGTCAATTGTTAGCCCCGATGCCAGCCCCATGTAACTGGATATTGAAACCACCGAGATCATGAGCGTCGCCATCGTAATCAGGCTGGCGCGCGAGTCTTTGATGCTGCGCGACATGAAGGCGATTACGATAATCGTGAGCCCTGCCAGTGCAATGTTAACATAGATTGACGATGCCAACGCAGTGTTCTCTAAAACCGCCTCATACATATTCATATTGCTTTACATACCTATTAGAGGTAGATAACGAGCCTTTGTTCAATGGCGTTATTCAATGGCATTTGCCACCTAAGTTATATTGTCACTTCTATAAACAAAACAGTAGCCCATACAAAGGCAATCTGCACAGACCGGTTAAGGCGATTGTTACATCACCGCGCCCCAACCCGCGGAGTCGCACCGTGTGTTTCCTGATAATGCCTGGTATTGACCACTATCTCCTTGATGCTCATCACATTTGCACAGAGACTCGCGGCAGGCGGTATGTTTCCGGGGGCTGCTCAGGGGGATGTGATTGTTCGCCAACAGCACCGTTAATCGTCACGGACAGATCAAAAGCCTCCTCAAAGAGCCCTTTCACTTCGCGCACGGCCCAGGTCTCCAATTCGGGGTCGTCTTTCGTGCGCACGTCAATTGCAAGCGTCTCGTCGCCTGCCGAGGCGGATAGAACAGTTACGTTTTGGTAGTGGCTCCGATCAAGCGCTTCAGCAATACGAAGAATACCGGCAAGCTGGGTCACCCGCTTCTGATCGCGTGGCGCCAGGCGTCCATAATGAGGATGCGACGGCAAGGGGTGTTCAGCCCGATGGTAGCGTGCCACGAGCGAGATAAGATCGACCTCCCCGTTGTAAAATCCCCGCAGGTCGGCGTGGCGTATCAGGTACCGTGAGTGCAGGTGATGATCAGAGTGGCTTATGTAATAGCCCACGTCGTGCAGAATCGCTGCATACTCCAGAAGCTCACGATCCTCAGGCGGCCCGGTGTACCGGTCGATACACTGCTGAAACAGGTAGAGCGCTGTGGCTGCCACATGCTGAGTATGCTTCTCATCCCAATCAAACCGAAACGCCACCTCATGAATGCTCCGGCGCCGCACGTCGGCGTATGGCGCGATTTGTTGTAGACGCTTATGGTTTGTATCGATAAACTGTACCACCATCCCCTCACGCAGTGCATGGGCCGATACATGAACCTCTTCGAAGGGATGCTCATGAAGGAGCACGTCAAGCAAGACAGCTCCAGCCCCTACCTGCCCAACTCGCTTCATCGATACCGCCGGCAGCGTTTCCCGCTCTTCGGAGGTGGTGCCGATAATAAACTCCAGCGTCTCCTGAAAGCGATCAATAGGCACGTCGACCTCAAACACCGATGTGTCGGCCTCTCCATTCTGGTCTAAGCACACACGTGCCAGGCTCTTCACCGTACCCGATGAGCCGACGAGAGAGACAACCCCGTGCGCGTCCATCGCTTCCAGCACCGGCGCCATCTCGTCACGGAAGTGGGTGCGAAGCGCTTCCTGGTTGGCCGCAGACATAGGGTCTGAATCAACAAAAATCTCGGTCATACGGGCAGCCCCCAGCTTCAAGCTGGTAGCATAATGCACCGTGCTGCCCGTGCATACGACAAACTCAACCGACCCGCCCCCGATGTCGACAACCACCGACGGGCGACTCAGGTCGACGGCGCGGCGCACTCCTTCGTAGATGAGATGGGCCTCTTGAGCACCACTAATCGGCTCGATACGGAGCCCAATCTCGTTTTTCACCTGCGTGATGAAGTCGCCACCGTTGGCCGCTTCACGGATTGCGCTGGTGGCACAGGCTGAAAATGATTGCGCTCCCTGCCCTTTCGCCAGCAGATAGATACGTTTCAGTGCCTGCAAACCGCGCTCCATGGCAGCATCGGCCAACCGGCCTTCCGCTAATCCGTTGTCGCCAAGACGCACCATCTCTTTCATGCGATCAACGACCTTGAAGCTGCCATTTGCATACGCATCTACAATGATGGCATGAAACGAGTTGGTGCCCAGATCGATCACGCACACACGCATCGGCGCAGGCACCGACTGCGTTTCGTAGGTTGTATGAGGCACATGGGGACAGACAGCCTGGAGCATCGATTCATCCATAGATCGGCTGAGGAAGGTAAGGAGACGAAATACACATATCATTCAATAGAAATGATGCGCAGCGGAATAAGTTACATATATGCGTTATGAAGCCAGAAGCAGAATGAAACCAGAGGCAGGACTCAGCACGTCCTTTCGCACAAACGCTCTCAAAAGCCTCTGGAAGCCAGCAAGCTACCAGTACGTTGTGAGACGCTTTCATTGGATAGTAACATTGGATAATAACATTTGGATACAGAGCAGCTACGCTAAGACGAGCCTTACCGGTGATCGACTTATGTGACGGATCCCCTTACTGTGCCGATGGTATTTTAACAAGCCTTCTCTTTTACCAAGTCGGTGAATGATACATGCTTCGTAGTCTTCGAGTAGTGCTTGCCGCATTTGTTCTTATCGGAATCGGCTTTCTCGGCGGGCACACACTTGAACGCACCTTCGGCTGGGGCCCGGCCCCTGATACCTACGACAAGCTCCGTGCAGCTATCGAAATTGCAGACCGCCAGTATGTAGACTCGCTTGGCGTTGATGCGCTCAGCCAGGAGGCCCTGCGCGGGCTGTTTAGCGGACTCGATCCGCACTCGTCGTACATCGACCGGGAGCGCATGCAGCGCGTGCGAGAATCGTTCGATGCCGAATTTGATGGCATCGGCGTTACCTACGAACGCATCCGCCCCCCGGGTGCGCCCGACACCGTAATGGTTGTCTCGGTCGTACCTGGCGGCCCGAGCGATGAAGCCGGCCTGCGAGCGGGCGACCGGTTGGTGGCTGTTGACGAAACATCCCTCGTTGGGCTCCCCGATGAACGTGTGCAGGCGCTCCTGAAAGGGCCCCGCGGCACAACCGTTCACGTCAGCGTTCACCGTCCGCATCAGCCCACCCCCCTCACGCTTTCGATCACACGCGACCGCATCCCCCTGAACACGGTAGATGCCACGTACATGATCGACGAGCGCACCGGCTACATCAAGCTCAACCGGTTTGCCCGAACGACCCACACCGAGGTACGTGATGCGCTGGAGTCGCTCACCGAACAAGGCATGGAGCGGCTCGTGCTCGACTTGCGGGGCAACGCCGGCGGACTCATGAACATGGCTGAGCGCGTTGCTGACGAGTTCTTGCTTTCCGGCCAGTTGGTTGTATCGGCGCGCGGACGCGGCGGGGCGATCCTCGATGAGTATCGCACTTCACGAAGTGGTGCATTTGAAAATGGGCCCATGATGGTGTTGGTCGATCGGCACTCAGCCTCCGCCAGCGAAATTGTAGCGGGTGCCCTGCAAGACCACCAGCGGGCCTTGATGATCGGCGAGCGCACTTATGGCAAAGGACTTGTGCAGCGCCAGTACGATCTGGGAGATGGAAGCGGTGTACGGCTCACTGTAGCACGTTTCTATACGCCTTCGGGGCGCGTTATCCAACAGCCTTACGACACCGGGAGCGCCGTTATGCGTACTATTGCCAATGGTGCCGATACCAGCAACGCAGACGACGCGCCCGGTGGGATCTCTCCTGACCATAGCATCGAGTCTGATACGCTCTACCAGGTCGCCCAGCGCTTTGCCCAACACCTCGCCGTTCGCGACTACATGCGTTCATGGATCGACCGACATACTTCATCACTTGAAAACGCCTGGAAAGGACGCCCTGAGGCATTTCTTGAAACGTACACGGTCCCCGATTCCGTGGTGACACGTCTCGGCGCTGACCTCCGCTCCGCTTCAACTCGTAGAGCCGAGCAAGCAGTACGTGACTACGACCACCTGACTGATACGGTACGGGGAACAATTCTGTTACGTAACTCGCTCACAGGAATGATTGCTCGTCGCGTTTTTGGGATCGAAGGATGGATTCGTGTGGAGAACCGCATGGACCCTGCAATGCAGGCAACCCACCACCTGTGGAACCATGCTACAGATCGTGCCCAGGCCTACGCGCATCGCTTTTGACAGCGTTCTGCACTACAATCTTGATACGGCAGTCCATCCTGAATCGCCTGCCTCCTCTGGCTATTGCTATCCAACAGCATGATATTCAGAGAGTTAGCCTGCTGATTCTGCCTGTCTCTCGATCGATTAAGATGAAGACAGTATCCGTTCTGACAGATTGCGCTTGCAATCTTCATCGATACACACGTTTTTAGTAATTGTTGGAATGTTTTAACGCTGCGCCATACATTGGCATGGTCCTCATGCTTTTGGTGTGTGCGGCGCTCTCCCCACGTGTTGATAGAGGCGTTTCCGTACATGTCGACGCACCACGCGGACAATGCACCTTCAACGTACATCTTGGCCTCGCATGCTTTGCGCGGCAGGCCCTCACCTATTTCGCAGGAAACTGACTCCACTAAGGAACTGCCCCTATGGTCCATTTTAATGTGCTGATGCTCAAGTTCGCCCTCCTGATGCAGGATAACGGCGGAACCATAAATGTGCTGGTTGAGCGCTTTAACGACGGTGGCGAATGGATGTGGCCGGTGCTGATCTGCCTGATCATTGGTCTGGCAATCGCATTCGAACGCATCATCTCACTCAACCTGGCTGACATTAACACCCAGAGCTTTCTGCATGACGTAAAGAAGGCGCTTGACGAAGGCGGCGTGTCTGCAGCCGAAGAGGTCTGCGCTGAAACGCGCGGCCCTGTTGCCTCTGTCTTCCAGGCCGGCTTACTGCGTGCCGACGAAGGCATCGAAGCCGTCGAGAAAGCCGTTGTCTCATACGGATCCATCGAAATGAGCTTTCTTGAGCGCGGCCTTGTCTGGCTCTCGCTCTTCATCAGCGTAGCCCCGATGCTTGGCTTCCTTGGTACCGTTGTAGGTATGATTGAGGCGTTCGACGCGATCGAAACCGCTGGCGACATCTCGCCACGCCTGGTTGCTGGAGGTATTAAGATCGCTCTCTTGACGACCGCATTCGGCCTCATCGTTGGGGTCATCCTCCAGTTCTTCTACAACTACGCGGTATCGAAAATCGACCGCATTGTAGCTGAAATGGAAGATGCCTCGATCGAACTCATCGACTCGCTCGTGCTTCTTGAAGCCGGCGAATCGGTCCTCGGCGACGACGAACTGCTTGAAGAGGACTTCGGCGACGAAGACGACAAGTAACCTCGGCATTAGGTAAGCACAGCACGGGCAGGCGGCGCGTCAAAGCGCCCCTGCCACCTGTTGCTTCCTCCCTCCTCCTCTGTTTACCCCCTTGACCAACGGCTTCGTACACATGGGTAACAACGCCATCCTGATTATAAGCATCTATATCGCGCTGGGTCTCGGCGGCCTCGGCATCCTGTCTATGGCTATCTTCAGCCTGCGCAATGTGACCTATGGCAAGGTGCGTCCTATTACCGTCGTACTCGTCGTAGCCCCCATCCTCCTGCTCGGCATACTCGGGCTCACCATGGAAACGTGGGCAGAAGCAGGCATCCTCACGGTTGTCGCTATGTTCATCGTAAGCCTCATTGGGCTATTGGGAAGCGGTGTGCGCTCGCTCTTTCTGTGATCCGCTCTCCGGTTTTTCCTTCTTTCCTCTGACTCTCTCTTGCTATGGCTGGATTGCTTGACAAACGTCGCTCTAAACGCGATGAGGCGGAGACGCCAACCTCTTCAATGGCAGACATTGCCTTCCTGCTCCTTATCTTCTTTCTGGTGACCACCACCATTAATGTGGATACGGGGATCGGTATGACGCTCCCTCCTAAGCTCGAAGAAGAGCAGGAGCCGCCGCCTGTCATTGAACGCAACTTGCTGCGTGTTCTTGTGAACGCCTCCGGTGAGGTGCTCATCGATGACAGCATGTCGTCGGTCGGGCAGATTCGTGAAGAGGTGCAAACGCACGTGCTTAACTACGGAGAAGACCCGGATTACTCCGAGTCACCTGGCGATGCGGTAATTTCCCTGAAGACCGATGCCCGTACTCCCTATCGGATCTATATTGACGTCCTCGACGAGATCCAGATGGCGTATCGTGAGATCTATGATAGCATTGTTCAGTCGGGCAACTTGCCTACAGGCGAGCGCATCATGGATCAGACGTACAGCAGCTACAATGAGTACCGTGAGCAACTTGAACCCGGTGAGGAAGACGTAGTACGCGAAAACTTCCCACGGAATATCTCGATTGCTGAACCCGATACCGGAACGTAATCGGTTGCTCTCCTTGCTCGCCCTCCCTCGACCTTAGCTCCTTCATTCATGGCTTCCGAACGCTTTCAGAAACGATCAGCCGATACGTCGCCCGGCATTACGACGGCTTCGCTCCCTGACATCATTTTCATGCTCCTGATTTTCTTCATGGTTACCACCGTGTTGCGGGAGACGGAAATCCAGGTGCGTACGGAGCTGCCTGAGGCCGAAGCGCTTACCAAAATTGACCAGCGCCGCCTCATTTCAAACGTGTATATTGGTCCCGTCATCCGTGGGCCACGCGAGGGCGAAACCGCCGTTCAGATCGACGATGCGCTCATCGAAGACTACACGGCGATACGCACCATTATGTACAACCAACTGCAGGAGGAGCCTCGCCTTATTGTCTCGCTTCGCGTAGACCGCGAGTCTGAGATGCAAGTTGTCAATGAAGTCCAGCAAGAGCTGCGTGAGGCCGGGACCCTCCGGATCAACTATTCGTCCAACCCAGAGCTTGATTAATGCCAATCAACCAATAGCACTCAGCCTGTGCAATGGTTTCCTGGACGATAGGACACTTGTAGTGTGGCCGAAAAAGCTCTGCTCGCCTGTAGCAGAGCTTTTTCTTTGAGCCCAACTTTCTCTCCTTGGCTTCGGCCGCCCCCCTTTGCACACCCTCTTTTTAACTGAACTATACCTACTCCACTATGGCCCACCGCGTAACTCTTCTCCCCGGCGACGGCATCGGTCCCGAGGTCACCGCCGCCACCCTTCGCGTGCTGGAAGCAACCGGCATTGACTTTGAATGGGACCGCCACGAAATCATCGGGATCTCGGCTGTTGAAGATCAACGCCCCGAACTTCCTGATGATGTCCCTGAGTCTATACGAGAGCACAAGGTTGCCCTCAAAGGCCCCATCACCACACCGGTGGGCGAGGGGTTCACAAGCGTGAACGTGCAGCTGCGTCAGCGCCTCGACCTCTACGCAAACGTACGCCCATGCGTGAGCCTACCCGGCCTCGACACGCCGTATGAGGATATCAACCTGATTATCTTCCGCGAGAATACGGAAGGCCTCTATGCCGGAATCGAAACCTACGACGAGCGCCTTGAAATTGCCGACTCCATCGCACGCATCACGCGTCGTGGATCCGAGCGCATCGTCGACTTCTGCTTCCGGTACGCCGAAAAGAACGGGCGCAATGCCGTTACGCTGGCGCACAAAGCAAACATTCTGAAGAAGTCGTCTGGACTCTTCCTGCAGGTCGGTCGCGAGGTCGCCGAACGCTACCCCGACATTGCCTTCAACGACCGTATCATCGACAACATGTGCATGCAGCTCGTCATGTACCCACAGGAGTACGACTGCATCGTAAGCACCAACCTCTTTGGCGATATCCTCAGCGACCTGGCTGCCGGACTTGTAGGCGGGCTTGGCGTAACCGCCGGTGCAAACTTCGGAGATGACTACGCCGTATTCGAGGCGGTCCATGGAAGTGCACCCGACATTGCCGGGCAGGGCATTGCAAATCCGACTGCGCTCATTCGTAGCGCTGTTATGATGCTACGGCACCTCGATGAAGTAGAAGCCGCCAACACCGTCAACCAGGCCCTCCGAGAGGTATATGCGGAAGGCGATGCACTGACCGCTGACGTAGGCGGGTCGAGCTCGACGATGGAGTTTGCTGAGCACTTGGCAGCCCGAGTCGAGAAGCTCCTTGCCACATCTACAGCGTAGCTCTGTCAGATTACGCAGGCCGATGGGTGGAAGGGTCATGTCGCTCTTCCGCCCGCGGGCCTGTGCTTTTCTCTGTTGACTGAGACTTGAAAACGATTCCGCTATGATCCAACGCATCCAAACCGTTTATCTGGCCCTTGGGGCGCTGGTCGTGCTGGGTACGCTTCTGCTGGAGCCCCTCTGGGCAAGCGAGGCTGCTGCCTTATACGGCTGGTTTCTCCCCGTTATCGTAGGGCTTGGCGTTGTAACAGCACTCGATGCCGTCGGGGCCATTTTTCTCTACAACGACCGCCCCACCCAACGCACCGTTGTTGTCGGCGCTCAACTCATGACCGTGCTGTGGGCGCTTACGCTCTATGGAAGTTTCTTTATGACGAACGAACTGGCCGTGTACGATGCGTCTGGCTTCAATGTGCAGATGGGACTGCTGATTGCCGCTCCGCTCGTGGCGTATGTCTTGTTTTGGCTCGCCCGTCGCGGCATTGAGCACGACATTGAGCTGGTCGCCTCGATGGATCGTCTTCGTTAATCCGCCCGCTTCAACATGGCTGACTCGCTGCCCCCACGTGTGACTCTTGCGCTCACCGTGGGGGTTCTCAGCTTTGCCTTCGCCCCAATTCTTGTACGGTGGGCCAGCGAGGCGCCCGGCCTCACGATTGCCGTATGGCGCACCTGCACCGCTGCCCTCGTAATGCTGCCCGGCCTGGCCTACGTATACGACGAAGTGCGCGCGTTTGGATGGCGCGACTGGGGGCTCATCATCGCCTCAGGCACGGCGCTCGGAGCGCACTTCATTGCGTGGATCGAAGCGCTCTACTACACCTCGGTAGCCAGTGCCTCGGTGCTTGCTACCACGAGCCCAGTCTTCGTGGCCGTGCTGGGCTATGTGATTCTCAAGGACCGGCTGGCCTGGCCCGTGGTAGGCGGCATCTTTGTCGCTGTGGGTGGGGCAACACTCATGGGACTAACCGATGCAGGCGCCGTAGCTTTTGGTCCTGAGGCCTGGTGGGGCAACACCCTCGCATTGTCGGCAGCGCTGCTCGTGAGCGTCTACTTGCTCATTGGGCGGGCGATTCGGCAGCGCGTGTCGTGGCTGGCCTACCTCATTCCACTCTATAGCGTGGCCGCTCTCGTTACGCTCGGTGCCGCTGTTGGACAAGGCGTACCGCTCAC
>NZ_JARWGJ010000018.1:0-18025 GCF_040409695.1 Longimonas sp. | reverse complement strand
GGGGGCCCGAAGAGCGGGGTGGTCCTCATAGCCGGACAAAGATTGCGGGGCTTTGCTTACGGCTTCAACAGTCGATTCGGGGACTCGCACTTTCTGCCTTCTTGCATGATCGCTTGCACTTAATCACTTCTTGATTGTACGTTAATCTACGTAGTGCCAGATCCACGTACGTTTTTCGCTGACCGCGCATTCCTTACGCTCCCGCCTACCAAGCTCTGCCTACCAAGCTCTGCCTACCAAGCTCTGCCTACCAAGCTCTGCCTACCAAGCTCTGCCTACCACCCTCTTTCTGTGACCTATGGCTCTCCGCTACGCTCCACTGGCTACATGCTGCAGCCTCCTCGTTCTACTGGCCGTCCTGCTTTCCCCTACTCCCGCCCTTACACAGGACCTGCAGATTGATGCCCAGACGAAAGTGCTCGACAACGGCGTTACCGTGCTGGTCTGGGAGCGAGAGGCTGCCGACCGCGTCGGGGCACGCACGTTCTACCAGGTCGACATCGCCGCGGAGCGTCCCGGCACGGTTGGCCTGACCCATATGTTGGAGCACTTCCTGTTTATGGGCTCCGACCGTACAGGCACCGACGACTGGGAAACGGAAGAAGCTATCGCGCGCGAGGTAGAGCATCTAAACCGGGCGGTGAACGACGAAAAGAACCGCTTGAAGGATTGCGTGCGCCAGCGAAGTGTCTTTGCGGAGATCGAGCGCGACTGCCGCACCCCGCGACTCGACTCGCTGCAGCAGCGCCACAACGCCCTTGCCGCACAGCAAAATGCGATGGGCAGTGCCATTGACTTCGACATCGTCTACCACAGCGCGGGCGGCACCGGACTCACGGCCTCGACCGGACGTGACTGGATGAAGTTCGACATCGACCTGCCTGCCGACAATCTGGAAACGTTCATGTGGATGGAACGCAGCCGCATCGAACATCCGGTCTTTCGGTTTTTTGAGGAGGAGCGCGAGGTGGTAGTTGACCAGATCCGACGCCAAGACAACCGGCCCGACGGCCCGTTTGAGCGCGTGCTGCGCTCCATGACGTACGACGCACATCCATATGGGTGGGCACACTGGTTCAGCGATCTGGAGAAGGCCACCCGCGAGGACCACTGGGAAATCTTCCATGAGCACTTTATCCCGCAGAACCTGATCATCGCCGTTGTCGGCGACATCGAGGCCGACACGGTGTTCGGCCTGGCCGAGCGGTACTGGGGCGGGTGGCAGCCCGGACGCCCCTCTCCGCGCCTGCGCACCGTTGAGCCGGTGCCTGTAGGCGAAAAACGGCTCACCGTAGAGGCCCATGCCGGTCCGGCACTCGTCGTACACGTGCCCATGCCTGCCGTCGGCCACGACGACAGTCCGGCGTTTGACGTGCTCGCAGAGCTGCTTCGGGGCGAGGCCGGGCTGCTGCATGAGCAGCTGGTCGAACGCAGCGGGGTCGCAGTGTCCGCGGAGGCGTCGACCTGGCGCTCGAAGTACCCCTCGCACTTCACGATTCGCGTTGAAGTCACCGACAACGAGGCCCTCGCAGATGTGGAGCGCGATCTTTTTGCGGTCCTGGATCGCCTCGCCACAGGATCTGTAGACGACGCCCGCCTGCGCGGTGCAGCCCAGCGCCTTCGCCTCGACATGGCGCGCAGCTTCGAGGCTATCGGGCCGAGTGCTGTGCACTTAGGGAGCATGCAGGCCATCCACACCTGGGACTACTACAACGACCTGCCCCATCTGTGGAACGCCGTCACGGCGGCCGATCTTGCTGCCGTCGTGGAGCGTTACTTTGCCTCTGACATGCGTACGATCGGGGTGCTTCGTCGGGCGACAGATGCTCAGGGGGAAGAATCGGCCCATGATCTCGATGCACACGATGCAGCCCCCGCCACCGCAGCGGCACAGACCACCTACGACCGGGAACGCCCGGGGCTGCGCCCTGGCGGGGACCGTCCTGACAGCGCGTATCGCATTGAAGCTGGTAGCGAGGCCCCAGAGGGCGACCGCCACCTGCGTAGGAACGAGGTGCGTCGTCAGGCCGCATCGAAACGGACGGTGGACACAACCGACGTGTCGCATCCCTCTGCATTTTCTGTCGACACGCAGGCGGTAGCCGAGCAGCCCTGGTACAGCCCGCCGTGGATGGCCGACACGCGTCCGGCGCGCTTTGCTGACACGCTGCCGGTGGCGCATCACTCGGAGCTCGACGTGTCTGTTGCGCCGTTTACGTACCCAGACCCCGAAACGCACCGGGTCGACCTGCCTCTTGAATCCGAAGCGTATGTGGTTGAGAACGCCCTGCTCCCCATGGTACAGGCCACCGCGTATGTGGATGCCTCGACGCGACACGACCCGGCCGGTCGAGGTGGGCTCGCAGCGCTGACGGCCCATGCGGTGCGTCATGGCGGCACGCCGACGATGCCTGCAGCGGCGATCAACGAGCAGCTAACCGCGCTGGGCGCGTCGATCACGGTAGAGGTCGACGAGAACGGGACCCGGTTTCACCTGGTCGCGCCTGAAGCAGAAGCGCCTGAACTGATCGGGCTGCTGGGCTCGATGCTGGTGGAGCCGGCTTTTCCTGATGCCGCGGTCGCTGAGCAGCGCAGCCGGCTGGCCGACGCCACCGAACGCGCCCGTGGGGCGGCCTCGGTACAGGTGCGCCAGCGCTTTCTGGAGACGCTGTATGGCGACAATCATCCGCTAACCCGGTTTGCGACCTCTACAACGGTTGAATCGATTGATCGGGATACGGTACGCGCATTCTACAATCAGCATTACGCCCCGTCGTCGGTTCGGTGGGCCGTGTCGGGCGCAATTGCCGCGGAAGATGTGGCACGTGCGCTGCAGATCACGGCCCGTTCAGAAGCCGACCCGGCAGCTGAGTCAACGGTGGACGCTCCAGAGGTGTTGCCTGCATCAGGACGCACGGTAGTTACCGACGAGCTGGAGACGCGCCAGGCGCATGTCATGATCGGGTTCCCTGGGATTGAGGGTCTGCCCGAGGACCATGCCGCCCTGGAGCTGATGCACTACAACCTGGCGGGCGGCGGCTTCCTTTCGCGGATGATGCAGCTGTTGCGCGTTGAGACGGGCATTACGTCGGCGCTCTACGGCGAGGTGGAGCCGGGGCAGGGCGTGGCCAATCCGTATCTATTTCGGTTTAGCGGAAATCCTGAGACAATTGCACGGGGCGTGCGCCTGGCGATTGAAGAGATCGAAGCGATGTACGAGGACGGCGTGACCGAGGAGGAGTTGGAGCGAGCCCGCACGGCCTACCTGGCCGGCAATATCGCTGCCTCATACGACACGCCGCACAAGACAGCCTCGCGCATGGCACATAAGGCGCTCTTTGGGCGCTTCGCATACCAGTCGCCACAGTATATGCATTTCTATGCGGGCGATGCAGCATTTCGTGATGCGCTGGAGACCGTCACTGTTGAGGAGGCCAACGCGGCCGCGCGGCGCTACCTGAACCCTGAGAACATCACCATTACCGTACTCGGCCCGCTCGACACGATCCGCACGCACGCTTCAGATGAGGAGCGGATGCTTTTGGAGCTGGACTGATGCAAGACTGAGCCGGGTGATCCTCAGCCGGGAAACGGTCTCAAGTCTTCGCTCTGCTTCGCCCATGGTGGCTTGTGCTGTGGCGCGTGCTGCGGGTTCATGGGGCGTTGCCTTCTTGCAGAAGGTACCGGCGCATGTAGCGTACACGTCCGCCGGGGACCCACCGGACGCAGGCGTATCCGTGCAGCCAGCCTGCAGGCAGCCCTCCTACCCGAAGAGCCCCCGGCACGATCTACATATTACGGCGATAGCGCCCGCCGACCTCAAAGAAGGCGTGCGTGATTTCGCCGAGCGAGCAGACCTTCACCGCTTCCATCAACTCAGCGAATGTGTTACCGCCTGAGCGAGCGGCCTCTTTCAGGCTGGCCAGCGCCTCATCAGCACGATCAGCGTTTCGGTTCTGGAAGCCCTTCAGGCTGCGTAGCTGGTGCTCCTTTTCTTCTGTTGATGAGCGCATCAGCTCCACCTCGTCGTTGTCGATGGCCCCCGC
Organism: Longimonas sp.; assembly: GCF_040409695.1. Lineage (GTDB taxonomy): Bacteria > Bacteroidota > Rhodothermia > Rhodothermales > Salinibacteraceae > Longimonas. The sequence goes on along the minus strand of NZ_JARWGJ010000018.1, from coordinate 13,979 downwards.
GTCGTCTTCATCCTTCAAGAACGTATTCACACCGATGATTGGCTGCTCGCCGGAGTGCTTCTTCTCTTCGTAGAGCATCGACTCCTGCTGGATCTTGCCGCGCTGATACATCGACTCCATCGCGCCCAGCACGCCCCCGCGGTCGTTGATACGCTGGAACTCGTGCAGCACTGCTTCTTCGACCAGATCGGTCAGCTCTTCGATGAAGTGACTGCCCTGAATCGGGTTCTCGTTCTTGGCCGTGCCCAGCTCCTTGTTGATGATCATCTGAATGGCAATGGCCCGCCGCACGCTCTCCTCGGTGGGCGTCGTAATCGCCTCGTCGTAAGCGTTGGTGTGTAGCGAGTTGCAGTTGTCGTAGATCGCCATCAGCGCCTGCAGCGTGGTGCGAATGTCGTTGAACTGGATCTCCTGTGCGTGCAGGCTGCGTCCGGAGGTCTGGATGTGGTACTTCAGCTTCTGGCTCCGCTCGTTCGCATCGTACAGCTCCCGCAAAGCCACGCTCCAGATGCGCCGTGCCACGCGCCCGATCACACTGTACTCCGGATCCATGCCGTTCGAGAAGAAGAACGACAGGTTATGCGCAAACTCGTCGATGTCCATACCCCGGCTCAGGTAGTACTCCACGTACGTAAAGCCGTTGGCGAGCGTAAAGGCGAGCTGCGTAATCGGATTGGCCCCGGCCTCGGCAATGTGGTAGCCGGAGATCGACACCGAGTAGAAGTTGCGCACCTTCTCATCAATAAAGTACTGCTGGATGTCGCCCATAAGCCGCAGAGCAAAATCCGTCGAGAAGATGCACGTGTTCTGCGCCTGGTCCTCCTTCAGGATGTCGGCCTGCACGGTGCCGCGCACCACGTTCAGCGTATCGGCTTTAATGGATGCGTAGGTGTCTGCATCCAGCGCACCCCACTCTACCAGATCTGAGCCAGTGCATCCCAGCAGGCCCAGCCCGCTGCCATCGTGGGTTTCTGGTAGGTCGTCTTCGCGTCCGTCGGGGCCGTAGGGCACATACGCCGGACGTTCATCACCCAGCTTTTCATCGATGAGCGCGTCGATCTCCTCCCAGCGGCCTTCTTCACGCAGGTGCTTCTCGACTCGCTGATCAATGGCCGTGTTCAAGAACATCGCCATGAGCATGGGCGCCGGGCCGTTGATCGTCATCGACACCGAGGTCTTGCGGTCGGCCAGGTCGAAGCCCGAGTAGAGCTTCTTCATGTCGTCGAGCGTGCAGATGGAGACGCCCGCATTGCCGACTTTGCCGTAGATGTCGGGCCGCTTGGCCGGGTCGAAGCCGTAGAGGGTGACGCTGTCGAACGCCGTGGAGAGGCGGTTTGCCGGGGCATCCGACGATACCAGATGGAAGCGGCGATTGGTGCGCTCCGGACTGCCTTCACCGGCGAACATGCGCGTGGGGTCTTCGCCTTCGCGCTTGAACGGATACACACCAGCGGTAAACGGAAAGTAGCCGGGCAGATTTTCGAGGAGGGCAAATCGTAGCTGCTCGCCCGGCGCATCGGTCTTGGGGAGGGCGACGCGCGGGATTTTCGTGCCCGACAGGCTTTCGCGATAGAGCGGCACGGTGATGTCGCGCCCGCGCACCGTGTACGTAAACTCCTCTTGCTGATACGCTTCTTTCAGGTCGTCCCACTGATCGAGGATGTCCTTGCAGCGCGCGTCGAGCTTAGCCCACCAGTGCTCCACCATCGCATCCAGCCGACCGGCCAGCTGCTCCTGATCTTCGGGCGCCCAGTCATCGACCTGTTCGCGTGCGCCCTTCGCTTCGCCCCACTTGCGGGCGTAGGTAACCTGCTGCTCCGCCCAGCTTCGATAGTCCTGGCATGTCTCGGCGATCTCGCCCAGATAGCGCTGACGGTTGGGCGGGATGATGGCTACATCGGCAGGCTCCGGCTCGGGCGTGTCGTCCCAACTGTAGAGCTTAGAGCGGCGGTCGAAGTCGAACGCCTCGTTGAGACGATCGACCAGCGCCAGGTAGAGCCGTGTTACGCCCGGATCGCCAAAGTGCGAGGCCATGGTTGGGTAGACGGGCATCTCATCGGGCGACTCGTCGAAGCGCATGCGATTACGTTGCACCTGCTTGCGCACATCGCGGAGGGCGTCTCGGCTGCCGCGCTTCTCGTACTTGTTGAGCGCCACCATATCCGCCAGATCGAGCATGCCGATCTTTTCGAGCTGCGTGGGCGCGCCGAAGTCGTGGGTCATCACGTAGAGCGAAAGGTTCGTGAGGTCCACGATCTCCGTATCGCTCTGGCCGATGCCGGCGGTTTCGAGGATGATGAGGTCGTATCCCGCCGCCCGGCAGACATCCATCGCATCCTGCAGCGCCTGGCTGGTAGAGCGGTTGGCCTGCCGCGTGGCAAAGGAGCGCATGTAGACGCGTTCGGCGGCCCCGTCGCCGTAGATTGCATTCATGCGGATGCGGTCGCCCAGCAGTGCGCCGCCGGTGCGGCGACGCGTCGGGTCGACGGAGAGCACGGCGATCGACACGTCGTCGAAGTCGTTCAGGAAGCGGCGGATGAGCTCATCGGTGAGCGTGGATTTTCCGGCGCCGCCGGTGCCGGTAATGCCGAGCACAGGGGCCTCTGTGGTTCGGTCTGCAACGGGTTCGTCGAGCGCCGCTGCGGGGCCGGCGTGTCCATCGCCCCGAGACGGCGCACCTTCTGACTCCCCGCCTGCAGCTACTTTGGCCGGCGTCGGAGCATGTTCGGGATGCGATTCGCGCATCTCCACGCTGGAGAGCATCCGCGCAATGCGTTGTGCGTCGCGGACCGGCGCATCGTCAACGTCAATATCGGCCTCCAGAATGGGATAGTCGCACGCCTCCACCATCTGGTTGATCATGCCTTGCAGTCCAAGACGCATGCCGTCTTCGGGCGAGAAGATCTTGGCGATGCCGTAGGCCTCCAGCTCCGCAATCTCTTCTTCGACGATGACGCCCCCGCCGCCACCATAAATCTTGACATGCCCGGCCCCGCGTTCTTCGAGCAGGTCGTGCATGTACTTAAAGTACTCCATGTGTCCGCCCTGGTAGCTGGAGACGGCAATGCCCTGTGCATCCTCTTGAATGGCGGTATCCACAATCTCTTGTACCGAGCGGTTGTGCCCGAGGTGGATCACCTCTACGCCGGTGGCCTGCAGGATGCGACGCATGATGTTGATGGCGGCGTCGTGGCCATCGAACAGACTGGTAGCCGTTACAAAGCGAACGGGGTGTTCAGGCGAATAGCGCTCGTCGGACATGGGGAAAACGGGCCGTGTGGGGGGATCACGTGAAAGATGGAAGCGCTTCTGAAAACGTGAACCGGTCCGTTTTGTTTGTTGGGTTTTTGGTGGAGGCTGCGTGCGAGCGCGGAGGTTACTTCTACTCGTATTTCTGAGAGCGCCTCTTTTTGCTTTGCCTGCTCACGCCGTGGCTATCACTACGTTCGAAGGCACGGTCAATCCAAGCCAGTTGCTCTCGAAGGTCTTTATGCCCGAGGCGATGCAACGTCTCCTCTACAGCATCCGCTCCTGACGTTTCAAAGAAGGCGTTGATAGATGTGTTTGAGGCCACCGACAAGGATTGGCTATCGACAGGCACCGTAAAAAACGGAAGATCTGCCCGGCGTAGTGCCTGCTGTTCTGCCTTAATGAGGGGCCAGATCCATTTTTTCTGACTGCGCGTGGCAAGCGCCCGACTCAAGACGTCCAGCTCAATATCGCGGTCAACACCACTGAGCAGGGCTGCAGGCCGCAGGCTCCGCATCAATACATTGGTGTATACCTCCGTTGACCGCGGCAGGTAGCGGGTATGCTGTGACTGAAATCCGGACCAGCATGGATCGTTGAGAAGCGATGACCCAGCGTCCATCAGCACCCGGTACATTTCGACAAACCCTTCTCGCAGATCATCCTGGTGGGAATTAGGATTGGCCTGTCCTGTTTTTGTGCGGGGAGCGTTTTTCTGTTGATGCGAAGTCATCGTTCCGCTGGTGAGAGCCATCGCGTCGGTATTTGGAGCATCCCATACAGGCACATCATCAAGCTCAACAGGCTCAACTCCGCCCGAGAACCCACTGATGTCAGCGGCGTGTCCTGCTTTTTCCCACGGAAGAACGTCGGTCCAGACAACGGAGCGTGCACTGTCGGGCGACTCTTCTGTGCTCATCCCTTCCACATTGCGCGGCTCAGGATAGAACAACGTCTCGGCATCGACCAGCACCGGATGTTCATCCTCAGCAACCAGGTTTTCCATGTGGCAGTCGATACCATTCAGACTATAGATAACGGCCATCAGCATGCCCATACGACGATAGTACCGCGCAAGCCCCGCCTCGTCATCGCAAGGGTGGTCTTCGACGAACGACATCCAGCCGTACGAACCCCGATCGATCACCGTGGGCGTACGCATGTCAAGCAGCGAGTCATGTTCGGTAAGCCGCTGTAACAGCGCGTACAGGTTAGCCTCCAGACCCAGGCTACGCGGCTTGTACACAACTCGTCGCCCCGTTGCCCCGGTCAGCAACAGCACGGTACGCCCATAATTATGGCGATCTCCCGTGAGTGGACGAACTGCGACCAGCCGGCCAAAGGGTCCTACAGCTGACTCAAGATCGTCATGGTCTTGTGTGAACCGTGCCAGCAACTCAGAAGAGCGTTCTACCCAGTTGATCATAGCCGTACCCATCAGACGCGCCAGCGCGCTGTATTCCTGAAACATGGGACACCAGTCTCCTGCACAAAGGCACTGAACAAACGCCTGATAGAGCGTGTCATTCTTCTCCCCCTGCTTACCCGACTGTTCATAGGGCGACTGGCGCTGCATGCGAAAGAGTCCAAACTCATGCACAAGGACCTGAGCGGCAAGGGTACAAAGCCATGTGAGTAGCTCACGCTCCATATCGGCGCGTGCGGATGGCGCCACCTCTGTTGTTTCGCCCGGCTGATCAGCCTCAAGCATAGCGCCGGCATACCGTACAAATGGAGCCAGCGCTTCTTGGAACGGCAGGCGAGCCCGCTTAGCGATGAATCGGTCGGCATCGCTGCCAGGCTCCGGGCACTCTTCTATTGATGCAACCAGCCATGACGCCCAGGGCGGAAGCGACATCTGCATATCCCTTTGGACAGGAGTTACTGCATTCCTCGCGTCATCTAAGGTGAGCGCGTCTAAGCGAAGCCGTTCACGAAACAGCTCTGGATCGTCCGGGGCTACGACCTCCTGCCACCGTTCGATTCGCTCTTGGGCCAGCTTCTTTGCCCCGTCTGTAGCGATGGATTGTAATTCCGTACGTTCTGCAATCGATCGGGCCTGCGCAACAATTTGTGCCCACTGCGCGCGTCGTGGCGAATCCTTCATCTGCATAAAACACATGAATACAATGCAATATACACTTCACTTCTCTTGTGTGCCGACGCAGTCCTGATGCCTTCTCATTGATAGATGGTGTATCCGGCGTGCACATCGACCGACTATTATCTTCAACCGGTTATGCCGTAGGTCAAGCATCAGCAGTGCATAAAACGTGGCGAGGCAGGTTCCATATCATGAAACCTGCCTCGGGGGCTAAGAGCCTGTCTGGATGCCGCATAGGAGCACCTTACAGAGTGTTTCCGCTTTATCGAAGTGGATCTATATCGCGGCTTCGCGGCTCATATCCTAACTCAACGAACCATGCTGGCTGCGTTGAGGCGACACTGTCACAGGGCGTGTCAAACCGGATTCCTGCTGCCAAGAATACGGCCTCGTCGGCGCTCATCTCTTTCTCGCTGTAATCATTAGGGTTGCGCGGCAGGACAAAGAACAGCGTGTTCTCTTCCTCTTCGAGCACGCGGATATTAACCTCACGTGGAATCTCCGTGCCAATCTCTCGGCTAATTACTTCGCGCGGATTCGACATTAGCCGGCGTTTATATCGACGATCGCGCCAGGCTTTCGCAATAATGCGCGCCTCAAAATCGGAGCGGCGTGGCTTACTCTGGACCGTTGAAGCCTCACTTTGGTCTCCCCCCTGCCCCGACGATGCGAAGGCAGTGGTTGCCCCCCCAAGCGTTGCTGCCCCCACGACAGATGCTGAGCGCCGCAAGAAGCGTCGGCGTGAGGAGGTCATTTCTGAGCGTTTGGTGTCTGAATCGCTTTGCTTTCTACTTGATGATGTAGACATAGTATGCTGTCTTATTCTGAAAGAAGAAATTAAAGACTACAAAGACCGACCTTCAGGCTGTCAAAGCTTGCTAAAGCAAAGATGACGATGTTATGAAGGTGATTCTATCTAACAACGCGAGAATCTGATCGGTGACCGGACATAACGTGCTTTCGATGTAGAGACGGGTCTTTACTTTCTCACGAATGAGGCATTACTGGGTACCGGGATAAGACGCCATATCCCTGGCTTCGCAACCAAAGCGATATGGTCACCGTCGCCTGACACTTGGTGGCACCACGCTCTATTCGATCCCAAATCAGTCGCCGCTCAGACGGTCCAAGATTAAGAATACGGAGAGAACCGATGCAGCGGTACCGGCTACCTGGTTGATGTCGCGCCATGACAGCCGGCGGCGTGTCCGTGTATCAACGACAAGCACGTCGCGTTCGCGCAATTCGGGCAACTCCACGTTACGGGAAAAGACATCTTCGATCCGAGCCTCAAACTCGGGCTCGCCGCTGCGATTCCCATCTCGGAATACACGGAGCGTCCGAATCTGACGACGGTCAGGATTTTGCTCGCCAAGCCGCACGCGCGAGGTCGCGGTGAGCACTTCAAGCATAGAGGCTCCTTCCTCCACCGTCCACACGCCGGTCTGCGCGTCTCCCCAGACATAGATTGTAATGCGCGGCACACCCGGTCGTCCGTAATCCTGAATGCCTGGATTATCAGATATATTTTGAGCATTGGCAGAGGGTGGAATAAAAACCAGGCTACTTAGTGCAGCCAAGCAGATAAACGCCAGTAGTTTGCGAGAGCACGAGGCGGTAGAAGTATTCATGATTGAAGGGTATAGTATGGGGGGTGTAGCGGTGCTTAACTGAGGAACGACTTTGCCTCTCCCCGTGCGCTGCATCACCGCATCGGTTCAGCGCACGGGCTACGTTAGAAAGGGGTTTAGTGAGGAGTGCCCGGTCAGGTTTCTGTGGGGGCGTAGCTGTACGTGTTATCGTAGCCGTATCCGTAGGCGTATGAGCCGTTGGCCTTTGATGCATCGAACCGGTTAAAGATAACGCCCGCGAGCGGCACATTGACTGCTTCGAACGTCTCCTCTACAGAACGCAGGGCACGCAGGTCCGTCTTATTGGCTGAGGCTACAACCATAACCGCGTCACATAGCGCGCTCACGACGAGGGCATCTGTGGCCCCAAGCACTGGAGGCGTATCGATGATCACGACATCGCACCGCGAACGCCCCAGATCAACCAGCTGCCGCATCCGATCGGAGTCGAGCAGTTCGGTTGGTGGCACCTTTGCTTTGCCAGCCGACACGTAGTACAGGTTTTCGATGAAGGTACGCCGTACAACGTCACGCTCGGTATCGTTGACGAGCATATCGGCGAGCCCGGGTTTGCGATCAAGTCCCAACAAGCGGTGTGTACTGGGGCGGCGCAAGTCTGCGTCGATGAGTAGCACTTTGCGTCCACTCAGCGCAATTGTGATGGCCAGATTTACAGAGGTTGTGCTCTTTCCATCGCCCGGTTCTGGGCTGGTGATCATGAGCACCTCTGGCTGTGATTCGCCATTGTTTTGCGCAAATTGCAGATTGGTGCGAATGAGCCGGTAGTTCTCTGTAACAGGAGACCACGGGTTGAGAAGCGGCATGAGCGATGTACTCAGAGACTGTCCGTCTACATCTACAGACTCTGCTCCAGAGAACGACGACTTAATCTCGCGTTTCATGTCGGGGATCACCCCTACCAGGCTGAACCCATTTTCGCGGATGTCTTCTGGATCATAAATCTCCCAGTTCATCGCTTGTCGGACGAATGCTCCTCCGATCCCAAAGGCCAGTCCCAGCAGCAGACCAAGAATGAGGTTCTGTTCCAAGTTGGGACTTACAGGAAGGGCCGGGATCGTCGCGCTACGGATCACCTGCACGTACCCAAGTTCCGACTCTTCTGTCACGATCGTACGCTGCAGTTCCATTGCGATGTCAGCGTAGAAGCGTTCGGCCTGATCAAGACGGCGCGCCAGCTGTTCACGCTGCACTGTCTGAGTTGGAATGCGCTCAATGCGTCCCTCATAGCCTGCAATGCGACTGTTGAGTCGTTCAATGCGCCCTTCGAGTTGGCGCACGGTGGCTTCCTGCTCTTCGACTCGGGTACGCAGCGTAGCAAGACGCCCGATGGCTGCTCCATCTCCGACTTGCAGGTTCGGGTCTGAAGCCATCTCGACCAACTGATTTGTGAGCCCCTCCTTACGGCGCTCCAGCCCTTCAATTTGCGTCTTAATCTGGTTCAGCTCCCGAACGGTTGATTCACGACCACGCAGATCTGGATTATTAATGTAGTAGGGCTCTGCTTGCGCTTCCAGATCAGCGATCTGCCCATCAAGGGCGGCAATGCGATTCTGGAGCGACTGTACCGACTGCTCACCTTCTACGGTTGACTGAAAGCCCTCTTCCGCCTCGGAAAGGCGGCTTCGGAGCGTTTCGAGTGCACGACGTTCTTCTTGAACCTGAAACTCCAGCTGGTCGCGCTGTCCCATCATCTCGACGTAGTCGGCGGCCACTCGGTTGCCGTCTTGCCCTTCAATAGCGACAGCGTTAGAGCGCGCAAATTGCTGCCACTCTCCTTCCACGTCCCGAATATCGTCCTGGCGCCGGTCTAACTGGTCTTCCAGGAAGGCACGCGCCGCACCAATTCCGGCCCGGGCAGCTTCCTGGCTGTAGGAACGATAGGCCTCAGCGTACACGTTTGCAATTGCTGCGGCTTCGTCGGGGTACTGGCTCTTGGCTCGAACCTGGATGAGGCTCTGCTCGGGTACGGCTGTGAAGACAACCATCGAAGCAAGGCGTACCATGGCCTCGTGGTTGGTTGCCGGCCCTTCTTCCGTGTCTTCAAAGAGTAAGAACGGACTCTCAGACGAGGCTGCAACCGTGCGAAGCGAGTCTACAACACGGAGAGCCAGCGAGCCCGAATGCTCCAGGATACCAATCTCATTGGCCAATTCAGGCTGCGTGTTTAGCCGAACGGTAGGAGCTTGGTTGGGCTTTTCAACCTGTACTATCGCAGACGCTTCGTACTCGGGAGCCACGGTAAATGTGTATGCCGCAAAGGCCGCAACCATGGCCAGGCAGGTACCAATGATGATCCACTTGCCTCGCTTAATCGTACTCCATACGGCGTTCAGATCAACCGATGCGGTCTCTTCTGTGGAGGCATGACTGGCCATGCCAACCTGTTCTACTTTCTTTCTCGGACGATCAAGGGCGGTTTGCTTCTTGTCTTTCATGGTTGGGGGGTAGAAGGCTGAGGTGAACGGGTTATCGTGCGTTCGTATCGCGTTTAGTGAGCACCTTTGCCTAATAGAACGACGGGCAGGGTGCGAGCAAGGAGGTATAGATCAAGCCAAGGGGACCAGTTATGTACGTAGTGGACATCCAGGTCAACACGCCCGCTAAAACTGACGTTGTTGCGTCCTGATACTTGCCATAGCCCGGTGATGCCAGGGGGCGTTTGCAGCACAACGCGGCCTAACCCACGCATCTCGAAAAGCTCTTTGGGCATGTAAGCGCGAGGGCCAACGAGGCTCATATCGCCCCGGATCACGTTTAGCAGTTGCGGAAGTTCGTCGAGGCTGTATCGGCGCAGCCATTTTCCTACGTCAGTTACGCGCGGATCATGCTGCAGCTTGTGATAGCACTCGTATTCTGTGCGGGCCTGGGGGTCGCGTTCGAGAAGCTCCTCAAGACGCATGTCAGCATCGGTGTACATAGTGCGAAACTTGACAAGCGTAAAGGTCTCTCCTTTGTAGCCCATGCGGGTTTGGCGATAGAACACGGGCCCGGCTGATGTCCACTTGATAGCCGCGGCAATTACTGCGAATACAGGGAGCAGCATAAAAAGCAGTATCGCAGCTCCAGCTATATCCAGGGCCCGCTTAACCATGCGCGCTCCAGGTTGATGTTGAAAGTGGCGCACCCCAAATCCATGCAGCCCTTTGCATGTCGGCGTGGTAGCCCACGCTGCCGCTCTGCCTTGCGTAGCAGGCACACAAAACACATGCTCGAAGAACTGGCTGTAGTGAGCTAATCGGCGGGTCTGCTGCTCAGGCTCCATTCCGTTTTCGACAAGCACCGCGTACGGAACACCATGCTGATTTGCCCAGCGTAGCGCTTCAGGTGAGGCGCCTGAACTGCCATTGAACAACCCTGCGGCTGTACATACCGGTACGGGGCGCAGCCCTATCTCCGGCCAGCGGCGCAGCGTGTCAACGACCTGCCGCGTCTCTTCAGATCCTCCGACTACAACTGCTGGTATCCCCCACCAGGGCAGGTAGCCCCCTATGATTCGGGTGATAATGCGTGCGAGCGGTAGAGCCACCATAGCGAATATCGCGCCGGCTGCAGTTATGATGCTCGCTGCTACCTGATCGGTAGCAAGGTAGACCAGCATTGGGCTGGCGATTGCCACGCCTGCGAGTACCGCTGTGAGCGAACGCAACTCCTCTACCGGATGCATGACTGCCATGCGATAGAATCCAGTCGCCGTGTAGAGCACCAGGATGCTTCCGACAATGAGCGGAGCAGATGCCAACACGGTTGAGGCAAAACTCGGAGACACCCACAGGCTCATCACGTGTACCACGTAAAGGACGAATGCAACCGCAAGCGTGTCGCCAGCAACCAGCCACGCTGTTGTGCGCCAACGTGCGGGCTTGACGTAGGTGGAGCGGGCTGTTTTCGTATCGGGGACTTCATTAACCCGAACCGAGATATCCTGAACAGCCGGCTGAAAGAGCAGCGATTTCTGTAGTGATTTTGTGTCCATACGTGTAGGTCGTGATTGACTCAGTAGTTAAGTACCCGGAAGCGCGTCGGCCTCCCAAGGGACGTCTACCTGAAACGTGTGGTATGACTCTTCAACAAGCCGCTTGAACTCGTCACGGAAGCGTGCAGGCCCAAATCGCTCAGCATGGGCCCGAATACCATCGGGGTCAAAACGATGTGCTTCTGTCTCAAAGGCAACCACAGCTTCAGCAATGTCTTTGGCTGTCTGATGAGAGAAGAAAAGCCCTGTTTTGCCGTGAATAACGGATTCGCGAACGCCGCCCTTGCCATATGCAATAACGGGAGTTCCGCATGCCTGCGCCTCAACCGGGGCAATACCGAAGTCTTCTTCTGCAGCGTACACGAATGCACGTGCATGCTGCATATAGTACTGCACAGCTTCGTCAGGCTGGCGCCCCAACAGCGTTACATTCGGACCCGCTTTCCGCTTCAGATCCTCTAATTCGGGACCATCCCCGATGACAATCAGCTCTTTGCCAGGCATGGCGGAAAAGGCATCGACGATAAGGTCGACTCGTTTGTAGGGCACCAGTCGTGCCATGGTTAGGTAGTAGTCTTCCTTCTTGCGCTGCAACGCGAACGCATCAATATCGACAGGGGGATAGACTACTTTTGCACGACGCCGGTACGTCTTCCAAATGCGACGCGCTACGTATCCTGAGTTCGCGACATACACGTCAACACGAGGTGCAGAAGCCGCATCGTAGAGACGCATGTAGTGCATAATGACACGAGCCATGGCTCCACGCACCCCGGTGCTCATGTTGGACTGTTCGAGGTAGTCATGGTACAGGTCCCATGCATACCGCATCGGACTGTGCACATAGCTGACGTGAAGCTGATCAGAGCGCGTGAGGATTCCTTTTGCGACTGCGTAGCTTGAAGATACGACAACGTCATGCTCGCGGAGGTCGAACTGCTCAATTGCAAAGGGTGCAATGGGCAGGTAGTACCGATACCAGCGCTTCGAGAACGGAAGCGACTGAATGAGGGAGGTCTGTACTGGCTTATCCTGGAGGAAACCACGCTGATCGTCAGGAACGTAGTCGATGAGGCTATAGAGCGACGACTGCGGGAACGTGTGTATCATCTGCTCGAGCACGCGCTCAGCCCCTGCATATACCGGAAGCCAGTCATGCACTAACGCGATATCTGAGGCGGCACGCACCTCTTCCGAGTCGCTTGGCACCGGCACGCTCTCAGGGGCTCTACTGGCTCCGTCGCCATGTTCGCCCACTACGTGAGTGCACGCTGCCGCCCGATCAAGGCGCTCTGAACGACTAAAAGGGCTGTTTGACGTATCCATAGCGAACGTATGTCTTGTCTGTGAACGGTGCAGGCCGGCAGATACCAGCCAGGTTTAGGCCATCTTGTATGACAAGAGTACGACGTAGACCATCGCCCGGCTGTATCATCGTAGCGCACCTTCTATCTAATGTGTGGCACAGCCGACATGCGCTTTATGCACCGCCTTTCCCGAAAACAATGCGCCGGAGAGCCTCAGCACACTCCCGAAAGGAGTCCCTCGCATGCTCCAAACCTCCCTCCGAAGCGCTCTGATGCCCCACTCTCCATTTGTAGGCCTGAGGACTGAGAGAGTGAGGCTATACGGACTTGCTTGACGTTTCTGACGTCGAGGCCCCTTCACTCTCCCGGCCATACGTCCACTGTACGGCATACTGAAGCAACTCAGACACCGTGTCGAAGCCAAGCTTTTCCTTAGCACGGCGGCGATATGTCTCGATCGTCTTTCGACTCAGATCGAGCTGGTCGGCTATATCACGTACGGTATGGCCTTCACCGAGCAGTTGAAATACGGTAAGCTCGCGGTCGGTAAGCTTTTCGGTAGTTGCTCCCACCTCGTAATCTTGCTGGCGGATCACTTTTCCTAAGATACGTGATGACATCCGCCGGCTCAGATAGACGTTGCCACCATGCACGCTTTCAATCGCCTTAATCACATCGGCCGTTGGCTTGCTCTTCATAACGTACGCTGATGCCCCCGCACGAAGCGCACGCTCAGCATATACTGACTCGTCGTACATAGAGTACACCACGATGCGAATGTCGGGCATCTCAGAACGTATACGCTCAATCAGGTCGAGCCCATGCATATCTTTGAGTGATATGTCAACGATTGCCACGTCGGGGGGACGTCTTTGCAGTTGTTCAAGCGCCTGTTTGCCTGAATGGGCTTCCCCACTAACGCGCATATTTACACGCTGCGATATAGCAGCACTGATTGCTTCTCGAATGGCCGGATGGTCATCCACAATGAATACGTGGGTACGGCTGTGTCCTTCAGAAGCCGGGGACGGCATGTCATGTTCAAGATTCATAAGAAGACAGGGGGATCTCCAAAACAGAAAAAAAGGAGCATCCGCCGTTGATCTTCCTGGCCCGCACTCGACGCTGATCAAGACGGGAGATCGACCGGATGCACGTTACAAAACGGATACGGACTGAATATACAGGCCTCCCGAATAGACATATGGCTTGTTGCGCGTCACTGTAGCGGTACTTTGAGCGCAGAAGTTACCCGACATAGAAGTGTGCTTATGCTCAACTTTTGGCGCGTCAGCCTATGCGCCTTGTCTCATGCATGCCTTGTGAAGCGCATAAACCGGTTACGTTTTGAGATCGCCTCGCTGTGTGCCTCGCATCAAAGCCCAAACCAAAAGCAATGGTAGCTATTCTGAAACCAGGCATGCAATCCAAATCTATAGTCGATATGCTTTTCTATGATCTTCCCGTTAGCTCTTCGATCTTGATCTGCTCCCCTGTCGGTGTCTGGGAGTGGATCAAAGCTGAGTTACAGAAGAGAAAGAAATTGCTACTCGGCGCAACACCACTCGGCACAGATGTCGCCAGAAGAGCGGGTGGAGGTCGCGTCCTACTTTTTTGAGCTACGTAGCGCTGTTCTGATAGATGACCACACCGTCTGCCATCACTGCCAAGAAGCCCTCATGCAACAGAAAAGG
>NZ_JARWGJ010000017.1:0-18034 GCF_040409695.1 Longimonas sp. | reverse complement strand
GAGATCGACCAGCCCATGAAGTGGGTGACCGTCGACGAACTGGCGGACTACGCCTTTCCCCGCGCCAATCGCAAGCTCATCGAAGAACTGGAGCGCCGCGAGTACGCACCGTCGTTGTTTGATTGAGAGAGAACGGCTGTAATCTGCATAGCCTGGCACTGTAGCTTTAAAATGAACTTTCAGGAAACACGAACGTGAGATAAAACGCTATTTAGGGTACGACGGTGCTCTCTCCAACGGCATTCACAATGAACTGCCCACAAGCAAAAGCATCATGGTAGAAATAAGTTCGCAGGCACAGATTGCCATCAGATCACTTCTTCCGGTCGACAGAAAGCGAGTCGAGCGGCAGCTTGCCTTTCTGGAGCGGTTCCCTGAAGACGAACACATCCACAGTCAAGTGCGAAAGTTGAGCGGCGACCAGAAAGATCTGTATATAATGAGAGCAGGCGGTACCCTGCGTGTTATTTTCCGCTACGATGGGGACAAGGTTGAAATCCTGGATGTCGTCACGCATGAAAGACTGAAGCGAATGCACGAACATGCGGCATGAAAAATCTCGATCCAATCCGATTCGATCCTCACAAATGCCGCGAAGAGTTAGACGACCTGGGCGTTCACCTTGGTACGAATCATGACTTGAATGAAAGAAAGGATGTTCTCTCGTTCTTTCGTAATCGAAGACACCTATCGGTCTTCATTGGATCGTACTTTACATATATTTCGGACTTTAATCGCATAGCGTATGAATATGATGTCTTCGGCGATTTTAAAGCCGACCTCGTGGTAGGAGACGCTTCTTCGGGCTGGTACGGCTTTATAGAGTTCGAAAATGCGGATGCCTCAAGCATTTTTACCACAAAGCCCGGCAAAGCAACGCCAGAGTGGTCGCCTCGCTTCGAACATGGATTCAGCCAGCTTGTTGACTGGTTCTGGAAACTTTCTGATATGGAGAATACCCGTGACTTTGCCAATCGCTTTGGTGATGAGTACGCTGGTTACGAAGGCTTACTCATCGCGGGCAGGGTAGATGAACTGACCCGAAGAGAAAAAGATAGATTGCGCTGGAGAAGAGACAACATACTCGTTAACTCAAAGCATATCCACTGCGTCACCTTCGACGATCTACACGCCCATCTTGATGCTCGTCTGAGAAGTTACGAAGCGGCGTACCAGGCAGAACAAGAAAGCTAACTTTGATACGCCCAATCGCAAGCTCATCGAAGAACTGGAGCGCCGCGAGTACGCGCCGTCGTTGTCTGATTGAGGTGGAGCGGCGCGTGCAGGTACGTGTCTGTAGAGCAGTATGTGCAGGGCAATATCATTCTACAGAGCTGCATCGGCCCACAAAAAAACGCGGCCGGGGCGCTCACCTCCCGGCCACGCGTGGTGTTGATATGCTGTGGGGTCGGTAGAGGACTACCCTTTCGTGGCATGCGAGCGGACCAGTTCATGGTAGGCCGACATCGCGTGCTCGCCTCTGTCGAGTCCTTCCACCTCCTCTTCATGGTCGACACGGAGACCCATCGTGTTTTTCAGTGCGAGGCCTACCGCGAGGCAGAACGCTACAGTAAAGGCGCCGATCGCCAAAATACCAGCAAGCTGATAGCCGACCTGAGTCAGACCAGCCATCTCGCCAAACAGTCCGACAGCGAGCGTGCCCCAGATGCCACAGGTCAGATGCATGCTGACAGCACCCACCGGGTCGTCAATCTTCAAGACCTCATCGATAACGACGATCGACGCGTAGACCAGCCCCCCTGCGACTACCCCGATCAGCGAGGCCTCCCAGACCGCCATCAAGTCGGCCCCGGCTGTAATGCCGCCGAGTCCGGCAAGGATGCCATCGAGAGCCATGGTCAGGTCGGGCTTGGTGTCGCGGTACCAAGAGAGCAGTCCCGCTGCTATGCCCCCTGAGGCAGCCGCAATAGAGGTGGTAACGAGAACGAGCGATACGGTAGCCGGATCAGCCGAAAGCACCGAGCCGCCGTTGAATCCAAACCACCCAAACCAGAGCAGGAAGACTCCGATGGTTGCCAGCGACATATTGCTGCCGGGAATGGTCTGCGACGTTCCGTCGGCTGCGTACTTACCCAGGCGGGGCCCCAGC
Organism: Longimonas sp.; assembly: GCF_040409695.1. Classification (GTDB taxonomy): domain Bacteria; phylum Bacteroidota; class Rhodothermia; order Rhodothermales; family Salinibacteraceae; genus Longimonas. The sequence continues at coordinate 15,924 of NZ_JARWGJ010000017.1, read as the reverse complement.
AGGAGCGCAAACACGAGCGCGCCCCATCCGCCTACGGAGTGGACCAGGGTGGAGCCGGCGAAGTCGTAGAAGCCCATCTGATCCAGAAAGCCGCCGCCCCACTGCCACGACCCGGTTATCGGATAGCTGATCATCAGAAATGCCACGACAAACAGCAAGAAGCTCGACAGTTTGATGCGCCCGGCCACGCCCCCTGATACGATGGTTGCTGCAGTGGCTGCAAACATGGCCTGAAAGAAGAAGTCGGTGTACCAGGTGTAGCCCTCATCGTAGGCCGGGGTGAGAAGTGCCTCGGCGTTTTCGGGCGACACCGTAATGAAATCTGTGACGGCACCGAGCGAAAAGAAACCGTTGAAGTCGCCCGGGTACATGATGTTAAAGCCGCAGAGGGCGTACGTCAAGATCCCGATACAGATGATCATCGAGTTCTTGAACAGAATGTTGACCGTATTCTTGGACTGCGTCATGCCCGACTCCAGTGACGCGAATCCGAGATGCATAATGAACACCAGCATGCCCGCGATCATGATCCACAGGTTATTGACCGCCCACAGGGCCGGGTCGATGGTGTCTGCGGCGCCGGGCTCTTGGGCATAAGCCGCCACCGGTACCAGAAATGCAAGAAGAACGAGACTGGATATCAGAAAACGTAGCGTTCGCATGGGTACAAGACCTTGCATGATTGAAAGAACTGACCTGCTAAGGCCAGCTGAGCTCTATTAAGCATGACTTTATTTAATTATGCAAAATTAATAAATCAAGACGTATATTTCTGAAAAGCGCTTACAACACAAAAATAATTTTTGTTAGCGTGGAATAGTACACAAATTGTCTTTTCTGTTATATTTGCGTTTTGGAGACCGGTCAATTGAGTCTGGAGCGATTGGTAGGTGGGGCATGGTGGCTGCTTCAGGGCTCTTCTTGTTCTGACAGCGCGTCTTGTCCTAACAGCGCGAGGGACGTGCTTGCTGAGTCAGGCCATGCAGAAGGAGACAGGCATTTCAGACAAGCAGGGGCCTGCAGGGCCGCTGCCATGGGGCCGACGGGGCCCATCCGTGCGCATCCACCTGGGACTGCTGTAGGGACCGTAAAGAAAGGAGCTACGCGAGCGACTGTACGACGCTGCTGAAGAGCGTTTGGAGATGGGGACGGGCACTGGCTGCGGCAGCCATGATGGCCTCGATGTTGGCGGGCTCGAGGGCGTCGGGCAGGCAGAGGTCTGTGATTACGGAGACAGCCAGGCAGCGGATGCCCATGTGGTGGGCGGCGATGACTTCGGGAACGGTGCTCATGCCGACGACATCGGCGCCGAGGTCGCGCATGTAGCGGTACTCGGCGCGGGTTTCGAGCATGGGCCCGAGTACGGCCAGATAGATGCCCTGATAGAGGTGAATCTCATGCTTGAGCGCCTCTGAGCGGGCCAGCGCGCGCAGGTCGGCATCGTACGGTTCGCTCATGTCGGGGAAGCGCGGGCCCCAGTCGTCAATGTTGGGGCCGACCAATGGGTTGGTGCCCTGCTCGTTGATGTGGTCGGTGATGAGCATGAGGTCGCCCTCCTCAAAGTGCGGATCCATGCCGCCGGCGGCGTTCGAGATGAGCAGCTGCTCAATGCCCAGCACGCCCATCACACGAACCGGGAAGGCCACCTGATGCGCGGTGTACCCCTCGTACAGGTGCATGCGTCCGTTCATTGCCAGCACCGGCACGTCCTGCAGCGTACCGATGAGCAGCTCCCCCTCGTGCATGGAGGTGGTGGAGGTCGGGAAGCCCGGGATGTCTTCGTAGGGGAGGCGAGTGGATACATCGGTGTCGTCTTTGAGTCCACCCAGTCCGGTGCCCAGAATCATTGCGGTGGCGGGTATGGCATCCGCTTGGCTGCGGATGTGCGCGGCCGCCTCTTCGACAGAGGCACGATACGAATCAGCGTCAAACGACGGGATCATAGCGGGGTGGCTGGGCAGTCAGAAGCATGTGTAGTGGTAGCTCGTATAGTACGGGTTGAGACGAAGCGTTGCAAGGAAAGTGAGCTACTCCTCGATCGCGCCCCCGCCTCCGGCTCCGGAGGTACCGCTATAGCAGGGCCAGTGCGTGCGAATCGAATGCGTCTTCCACGCATCCCGATGAAAGTCGGTCGTGTGCAGCTGCTCGAACACAATGCCGTGGTTACGCCTGAGCGCTTCTTCCCAGAAGTGCGTCACCCTCCAAATGGATCAAAGATATCCACATCGCCGGGCGTGCGCAGGCAGTGTGCGGCATGCTCCACCGCAGCTTGCATCGCGGGATGGGTAACAGCGAGTCCGTCGTAGAGATAGCCGTCTTGGAACGCCCCGGTGGTTCGTGCCAAGATCTCGCATCCCATGTGCAGCACGGCGATACGACGTGCCTCTGCCCCCCAGAGCGCATGGTCGGCATCAGCATCGGACTGCACGGTGTCGTCGTAGCTATTCAGAAACGCCCGCACCCACGCATCAACGGCATCTGCGGCCTCGGGGGTGGGCGCACGACGAGCAAGCATCCAGCAATGGGCGGCCAGATGCCCAATGTCCTGCGCCAGGTGACCATAGTGCGCCAACTCCCAGTCGATGATACGGAGCCGCGCCGTATCTCCCGTATGATCCACCAGCACCGAGCGCGGCCACAGGTCACCCATGATCATGCATCGCCCCGGCTGCTGAAAGCGCTCGCCCAGTGCAGTGGCCTGCTCGCCCAGCGCCTCGGCATCGGCGATGTCGGCGGCCTCCAGAAACGCCTGCACCTGGCGATACTGCACCGCATGGCGGGTTGCTTGCATGGCGGGGTTAACGACCTGCTCTGCGATTGCAGCAGCGCCATAGGTGCGGGCGTGGAGGTGTCCTATGAACGTGCCGAGTCGCGCTCCAGCGTTAGCCGCTTTGCTGTTGGGAGGCGCCCCATGCAGCCAGGTGCCCAGGTCGGACAGATCGCCCAGGTCCTCCATGATCAGCAGCGGTGCCTCCGCATCCCACCCAAGCCACTTCGGCGGACGACACGCCGGGGTGGCCAGGTCGGATAGGGGTTCACCAGACGCAAAGAGCTGCAAGCATCGGGCGGCCACATGCAGCCGCTCGGGATCGAGCGGCACATCCGGCGCGCTGGCGATGTGCGGAGGCGCATACTTCGCAATCACAGACACAGGTCTGCCGAGCACGCGCCACACCTTGTTCAGATTGCCGCCTGTCATGCGCGTTGGCGATCCCGTAGCGGTGAATGCGGGATACGCAGCTTCAACGTGTGTGGCAACGGTGTCTTCAGATAGGACGGCTGTGCTCATGTGTCAGAGTCATCGTTGAACCGAAAAATGCGATTGCCAAACGGCACCGGTGTACCGTGCCGCAGAAACTGCTGCACGATGCGCTCTTGCTCGCTACGCGATCGGTCGAGCGTGTCGGCGAGGGCGGCCCGGTCTTCAGGCGGATCATGGTCAGGAAGCGAGTACTTGTGCCCGACCACGAGCGCGGCGCACGGAATCTCTAACTCGTTGGCAAGCACCACCTCGGGCGCCAGCGTCATGGAGTTGACCTGCGCGCCCAAACGCGGCCACATCCGGTTCTCGGCTGCCGTTTTTCCGCGAGGGCCGCCCACATAGGCGAACACCACTTCTTCTTGGGCAATGGGCACCTCCACTGCATCGGCGAGCGAACGAAGCTGCGTGTTCAGCCCCGAGGCAAGGAGTCCGTCGTCGAGCACCAGGTGGCCGTGATCGGACGTGGGCGTGTCGAACATGGTGCAGGTGGATCCGTCGGGCAGCCGGTTTTCGAGCATGATGAGGTCGCGCACCAACAGCGGCGTGTAGAGCGGCACCTCCGCATCCAGCACGCCCACCGAACTGGTCACGAGCAAGGCGCCGCAGCCCACTTCACGTAAGGCCCACGCCTGCGCCCGGTAGTTGATCTGGTTGGGCAGAAGCCGGTGCGGCACGTCATGCCGAAACAGCACATACGCAGGCCGCCCGGCATCTGTCACCCGGTGCAGAAACTGCGACCCCCATGGCGTATCGATGTCGATGCGCTCCAGATCAAGTGTGCCCGTGAGGGTGTGGAAGGCGCTGCCCAAAATGGCGGCTACCGAGTTGGTGGCGGACATGTGTATTGGCGGGGTAATGGTTGAGAATGCGAAGGCTCCAGGCGTTTACTGGGCGTTTACTGGGGAGACGAATCGGCGGCGATTTCCTGCTGGATTTTCGTCCAGAAGTCCAGCTCTGACTGTACGCCACTGGCAGCATCTTCAATGAACGCGCGGCGGCTGTCGTAGGTGTGCAGCATGCCGTCGCGCATCTGTGCAAAGCGATCGCCAACGCGAAGCGCCTCTCTGGCATCGTGCGTCACGAAGAGCGTTGTCATGGTGTGGGCATCGCTAATGCGTGTAAAGAGCTGCTGCATCTCGTTGCGCGTGTCGAAGTCGAGGCTGGCGAACGGCTCATCCAGCAGCAGCACATCGGGGTGAATGATGGCAGCGCGCCCAAACGCCACGCGCTGCCGCTGTCCGCCCGAGAGCTGGGCGGGATACTTGTCGGCATGGGCGGCGAGACCCATGTCGCGGATCATCGCATCGACGGCTTCGCGCTGCGTGTTGGCGGGTGCATTCTGTACGGAGAGCCCAAACCCCACGTTTTCGCGGACGGTCAGATGCGGGAAGAGCAGAGCTTCCTGGTAGAGGTAGACCACCCCGCGCTTCTGGGGCGGAAGCGGATCGATGCGGGTATCGCCTACGTGAATGGATCCGCTGTGCTCGCGATGAATCCCAGCGATGATCTTCAGGAGCGTTGTTTTGCCGCTCCCCGAGGCGCCGAGCACGGCCAGCGTATCCCCCTTGTTGAGCGTAAGGTGCACATCGTGCAGCACCTGTTCGGATCCAAACTCCTTGCTGATATTGCGCAGGGTGATCATCGTTTGTGACTCCAGATTCGTTGAACGAGAACGTGCCGATTTACAAGCAGCAGGGTCAGGGGTGGGGTCACGAGCAGGACGCCTGCAAGGGCTGCCAGATACGGGTTGGCTTCGCTTACGTAGCGGAAGACCATAACGGTGAGGGTTTGCACTTTTCCGACGCCAATGTACTGCGTGAGTCCGTACTCGAACCAGGAGATCAGGAACGTCTGGAAGAAACAGACGGCGAGCAGTCCGCGGGCGGCGGGCCAGATGGCGTGGAGAAACACGGTTTGGGCATCGCCGCCCATCGTGCGTACCAGGTGCTCCATGGAGCGGATGCGCTCGTTCCAGAAGCCGTAGAAAAACAGCACGGCGTACGGAATGGTGATGAGCAGTTGCGCCATCGCCACGCCGGGTACGGTGCCGGTGAGCCCGATGCGCAGCAGATACACGTTGAGCATCACCGCCAGAATGACCGGCGCAATCACATACGGGGCGTAGGCCAGCAGAAGCCAGTAGGTGCTGCGGGTATGATACGCCAGCAGGCGACTCACAGCAAATCCGGTTAGGGTAGCCACAGCGCCCACCGTTAGCGACAATCCGAGCGATAGCCCCAGCGATGCCACGAGCGGCGAGTGGCCCTGAAGCAGCCAGTGCCAGTGCTGCAGCGTGAATGGGTGGTCGATGAGCGCGGGATAGTGCCACTGCGTAGACACCGACAGGTAAAGCAGCAGCACGAGAGGCAGTCCGAAGACGACAGCCAGCGCTGCAATCAAAATGCGGCGGGAGGATGTGGTCATAGCGCGTACCTCCGCGAGAACCGCGTGTAGAGGAGTCCGATCGTAGCCAGGCAGAGGAGTGCGTACCAGGTGGCCATCGCATAGGCGACGGGAATGTCGGCCAGGTTGTAGCGCTGCATTTTCTCCAGCACCAGTACGCTAATCATGCGGGGTGAGGAGGCATCGAGCACCAGGGGGATGTCGTAGGCGCCCAGAAAGAAGACAAAGTAGAGGGCAGCCAGCGGGAAGATGCCGCGCAGAAGCACCGGCGCATGTACGCGGCGGATGATCTGCCAGCGTCCGGCTCCAAGCGAGGACGCAACGCGCGCAAGCTCGTACAGATTTTCGTTGCGCCAGAGATTGACCAGCACCAGCAGCAGAAACGGAAAGACGAGCAGCGTGTGCGTCAGGATAATGCTGATGCCGTACGGATCGTTGACCAGCGCCGGGAAGGCTCCGGCATCGGCCACGAGTCCGAGGTGCCACGCGATGCGCGACAGCAGTCCGCCACCCGAGAGCAGCTGGTACGTCACAAACGCGGCGACGATCGGGGGGAGCGTGAGCGGAATGAAGAGCAGGCGGTACACGTTTGGGTGCTCTATGACGCGAGGCATGGACACAAGAAGGGCCAGAGCCACACTCAGGGCCAGCACGATAGACGCTCCGGCTACGTACGCCGAATAGGCAATGGACCGCCCAAACTCGCCATCCAGAAGCTGGGCCCAGTTCGACAGCGTTAAGCCATCCCCCAGCATTCCCACCACCCCGAGGCTGTACAACGCAGCGTACCCGATACTCATCGCGACGGGCACACCGCACAGCACAATCAGCACGGTAATAGCAAGCGAGCGCATGGTGGATGGCGAATAGAGTTCAGGAAGCTGGAGCGAATCACTCCATCACATAGGTGCGGAAGTCGTCCGACAGGCGCATCATGTACTCGGGCGCAAGTTCCTGTTGCGCGTACGGCTCGATATCCGCCCGGTCGGGCGCACGCTCGCGCCCGGGGATGTCGTCGAAGCGCTGCTGCCACTCGGCAGGCAGCCGGTCGCGATCCAGCACGGTGCCATCGCCCCACACATCCGGCTGGATCTTTTCGTACTGCGCTTCGGGCGACATCATAAAGTTGATGGCCACCAGAGCGGCGGCCTTGTTGTCGGAATGTTTGGGGATGCCCAGGTAGTGGCTGTTCTGGATGGTGCCGCTCTCCAGCACATAAGCCCGACTGGACTCTGGAAAGACGCCCTGCGCCACTTTGTTGTCGACCTCGCTGTCGTTGTTGCTCATGGTGAACGCCACCTCGCCACTCGAAAACAGCTGGTGCTGCTGCGAGAGCGTGCTGGGAAACGTGCGTCCCGACCGCCAGAAGTACGGCTTCAAGTCGTTCAGGTACGCCCACAGTTCGCTGCTCCACGTCTCGTAGACCGCCTCGTCGAATTCACCGTAGAGGGTTTCGGGACCAGCTTTGGCCATCAGCAGCGACTTGAGTAGCGTCATGCCAGCAAACTCATTCGGGAGCGTAAACGTCCCCGGATGCTCCTGCACCCAGGTCGCCAACTCCTCGGGCGTCTGCGGCGGACTCTCGACCACATCGCTGTCGTAGATGAGCGTAAACTGCACGTTCCCCCACGGCGCTTCGTATCCATCAATGGGCTGCTGGAAGTCGATGCCGATGAAGGGGTCGTTGTAATCCACGTACTCGGAATGCGGAAGCGCATCGGTAAACGGACCAAAGAGGGCGTCGATTTCGCGCAGCTGGAAAAACGTCTCGCCATTCAGCCAGATCAGATCGAGCTGGCTGGTGGAGCGCCCGCTTTCGATCTCGGAGAGCAGCGTAGACACAATCTGGCTGCCCTGCCCGCTCACAATATCCAGTTCGATGCCGTAGCGCGTCTTCAGTTTGGGCACCACAAAGTCCGCCATGTAGTCATTGATTGCTGGATCGCCCATCCACATCATCATGGTAAAAGAGGTGCCTTCTGCCTCCGCTTCAATGGCCTCCCACGGCTGGTCAAGCACGTCGTGGTCGGTATCCGAATCGGAGGCGCATGCAGTGAGCCCAATGGCCAGGAAAGCGATGAGCAGCGCGAGATGGCGGGTACGGGTTGGTAGCATGGCTATGGGCGTGGTGAACGAAAAGGTGTGTGCAGGCACTGGCTGCGGCGCGTTTCCATGTACTGCTCCCGCAAACAAAGCGCCTGCCAGCATGCTGTTTTTCAGATGGTTAATCCCCTCACCCTTGTTCCCTCTCCCCCGGGGAGAGGGAGACTTGGTTTGGAGGGTGAAGGGGTATTTTGTAGGGACGAAAATAAGTGCGAAAAACCCATCCAGCATCACTCCCAAGTTCCTTCTCCCTGGGGAGAAGGCCAGGATGAGGGGCGTCCATATTGCGGTCATGGTAGGTCGGCCCCGCTCTCACACTCCCGTCGCGACGAGCTCGTTCTGTAGCCCGGGATCAGGAGCGGAGCGGATATCCCGGGCCGCATTGAGCCACGCTAAACAGATACCAGGGAGGAAGGCTATGATGGAGGGGGAAGCATCCATAGAAACCCTTATCATTCAGGCTCTAAAACAAGTAGCGCACGCCAAACTGAAATTGACGGGGGGGCGCGGCGTTGCGCTGTTCAAACTGCCGCGAGCTGGCCGGGCCGGTCTGAATCTGGTTGCTTTGCGTGGCATTGTTGGCAAAGCCGCTCAGATTTTCAGCGTTCAACACGTTAAACACATCGGCACGGGCCACTACGCGTCCGCCGCCAAGGGGAAGCGCGTACTGCACGCTCACATCGAAGGTGGTCGACCAGGGCAGGCGATCGCTGTTGCGGTCTTCGCCGGGCCAGCGGTCGTTATTGCCGAGGTACGCATCCGAGAACGCGCGTCCGTCGCCGTTCAGGTCGGTCGTGCCGAACACCTCGGCATCGGGCACCCGGTTCACCGGCTGTCCGCTCTGGATAAGGCTGGCCAGCGTAAGGCGCAGGCGGTCGGTCGGGAAGTACGATAGCATGCCATCGATAACATGCGTGCGGTCGTTCACCGAGGGCCCCCACTCATCGTCGAAGTCGTTGGCGTTTTGCGCGCGGAAGTTGATGTCGTCGGTGTTGTTCCGTAGCTGCGACAGCGTATACGAGAGCCGGTAGGCGAAATCGCCCTCGCCGCGCTCGCCAATCAGGTTCACGTTGGCCGCCCAGTAGCGCGCCTCACCGGCGGTTTCCGTCATGACGATCTGCCGCGCCACCCCATCTCGAAACTGCGGATTGCCGTCGGCATCCGTGAGGATGTCGCCGTTTCCATCGCGCTCGAAGATATCCGTAGGACGCGTCTGGTCGGCTTCAAACTGCGTGCGCACCAGCTCCGATGGATCGCGGTCGGGATCGGATTGAGCGGCCTGCACCTCCTCGGGCGCAATCGAGAAGGGCTCGGCAGCATTCAGGTCGCGCAGCCGGAATTCGTTGAACGAGCGCGTGTGAATCAGGTCCACGTAAAACAGCGTGTTCGCAGCCACTTCGCGCTGATAGCCCAGCGAAAACTGATGCGTGACCGGGTTGTCGTATCCGTCGGGGTTCAGGATGCGAAGCTCGTTGCTAAAGATCGATGCCCGCTCATCGGATAACTCCTCGGGGGTAGGCCCTTCGAGGAACGGTACCGCACCAGGGTTGGGGGCGTTGGCGGTGAGGTTGCCCCGATTTGTGATGCGGTCGATGTTGGTATCGCTGGGCAGCACGCCCTGGTCGATTAGCGACTGCAGCTGGTTCTGAAAGCCGGGGGCGTTGGAGCTAAACTGCAGCGCGTCGCTGTAGACGGCGTACACGATCTTGTCGTAGAACATGCCGTATCCGCCCCGCAGACTGCTCCGCTCGTCGAGCGCGTAGTTCAGGCTCAGGCGAGGCGCAAAGTTGGTATAGGTGCCCGAATCCGACCCGCCCTTCGACAGGCTGTCGTAGTCCCAGCGCACGCCCGCGGTGACGTTCAGGTTGCGGATGGGCGAAAACTGATCTTCCAGGTAGGCCCCAATGAGCACCTGATCGGTTCCGAAGGTGGCCGGACGCGTTTCAACGCCGTAGTTGAGCACCTCCACCGAGCCGGGCAGGTCGCGCAGATCGTCGGGCGCCAGGTCCTGGCTGGGCTGCTGATCGCGGAGGGCCTGCACCTGCGCATCCGACAGACGCACGGTGTAGTTGCCGTTGGGGTTGCCGCCACCGGCCAGCGAAAAGTCGGAGCGGATCACATCCAACCCGGCCAGCAGGTCGTGACTGCCGGCATCATACCGCACCTTCTGTTGCAACTGCACGGTGTGCTCGGTCTCGTCGAACCGGAAGCCCGGATGCCCCAGAATGCCCAGCGTGGTGCCGTCGGGCCCCTCCATTGTGACTTGCGAGGCATCGGGGTTACGGGGCTGCGCAAAGTCCCAGTTGAACCAGCTGTACTGCGCGTTGGCCTCGTACACCCACCGGTCGCGCGTGTAGGTGTTGGCAAGGGCAACATGGAGGCCGTCGCGCACCTGTGTATCCGCTGCCGAGGCAAACTGCACGCCTCCCTCCAGGCCGCCGCCCTGCCGATCGATGCGCACGCGGTTGTAGTTAGTGCGCAGCGTAGAGCGCCAGTGATCGGACCACCGGTGGTCGAGCCGGGTCGAGAGATACGACTGGTGGTTCTGCCCCTGCACGGTTTCGTTGACGCCCAAGTCGGGTACGTTGAGCAGATTGTCTTTGAAATCGCTGGTGTGTTCTGCGTTCACAAAGAAGAAGGTCTGATCGCGCACGATGGGTCCCCCCACCGAAAACCCGCCCTGATGGCGCGAAAATCCATCTTTAACCGGGTTGCCCGACAGATCGCGCTGCGCAAACGGCGAACTGGAATCGAGCGGCGGACCGGGACGCGTGAGGTAGAACGCCTCGCCGGTAAACTCATTGCTGCCCGACTTAGTCGTCACGTTGAAGATGCCATTGCCCGTCCGCCCAAACTCCGCCGAATACGTGCTCGACAGCACCGTGATATCCTCGATCATTCCGGTAGGCAGCTCAAACTGCGGACCGCCCAGGAAATTCTCGTTGTTGTCCATGCCGTCGATCAGATAATTGGTGTAGAGCCCATTGGCCCCGTTGATGCTCACCACCGGCGCCTCCGTAAAAAACCCGGTAGCGGGCGTCACGTTAGGCAGCCGCTTCAGCACCTCCTTGAAATTGCGGCCCTCAACGGGCGCATCCTCAATGGTTTGGCTGGAGATGGACGACGACACCTCCGCGTTGACACGGTTCACCGCCGTAAGTCCCATTGTGCTCCGCACCACCACCTCGTCCAACTCGCGATCGGTAGCCGGAGCAAGTACCAGCGTGATGCTACGCGTATGGTCGGTGCGCAGCCGCAGGCCGGTGACCTCGGCGGCAAAGTGGTCATCCGTCTCGGGGGTAGACACGTCGTACGCTCCCGAAGTAGAAAGGCCCAACAGACGCGTGCGGCCATCTGCGTCTGTGGTGCGTGTGGCTTCATACCCGATATTAGTATTTGCGATGCGCACGGTGGCGCCTTCGACCGGCGCGCCGGTGTCGGAATCGAGCAGTCGGATTTCAAGACCCGCCTGCGCATGTGCCGTGGATGGCATTCCCAGCGCGGCCAGCAGGACCGCCCCCGCGAGGGCAAGCAGGTGAAGACGATGATTCAAACGAAACGGTATCAGTAAAGACATAATCGGCAGAAAAAGGTACGTCTACAGCAGAACAGATTGCGGCGGAGCGGGGCGGCTATCGCAAGCCATCCCATCAGCCACGCACGGAAGTATGGGAGGGTCACAGGTTGATTTGGGGGCGTCCGGATGTCCAAACATGCCGAGGAAAACCGACAAACTTGTCATTGCGACTCACTCAACCCCCTCTCCCTACGGGTTTCTCCCCCTTGGCCAAGGGGGAGATGTCCACAGGATCACGCCTGCGGCGAAGCTCGAAGACAGAGGGGGTTCGAACAAGACAAAGCAGCACCACCCAAACATTGACCTATGACAGAGCCCTACCCTATGACTGGCCATGCATCGCGACGAGGCGTACCGGAGACACAGGATCAGAGCAATCCTCCATCGGGCTTCCATCCTAACGGAGAAGGATTAACTATGCGCGGACAACGGGAGGAGCCCGCGCCTGCTGTAGACGGACGTACGAGGTGCTTTTCAGAGATGGAGGCGGTAGTGGGCCATGCTCCGGACGCCGTCCAAGTGCATCGCAGAGCTTCCCGAGCAGCGCAGAGGATGGAGCCGTGCACGCACACCGAACCAGTGCATGCAGGTCGCCCGGCGTGTTCACATCGCTTCGCGGCACGAGCCGAACCGGCGGCTGTCCGCTGAGGATTGCAAGATGGCGACGCAACGCCTGTCCGGTGTGGGCCGACTGCCACGGGAGCGCAGCAAAGGCCTCCGCATCAAAATGATCGCGGCGCATGCCAATGAGATAGGTGCCGCCCTCGGGCGTAGGCCCCAGCACCGGCTGGCCATCGGCGAGATGCGCATCAACCGAGGCCCAATCGACATCGTGCAGGGTGGGACAGTCGTTGCCAACGGCGATCACCCGTTCGTATCCCGCCGCAAAGGCGGAGGCCATCGCATGCGCCAGCCGCTCGCCAAACGTGGTGCCCCGCTGAACGGCTTCCGTGTGTTCGATGACAGGATATCCGCTCTGCTGCACCGCCCGGCGGGTGTGCTCCTGCAGCACATGCGCCACGCGCGTGCTGGTGGTGTAATCGTGAGGCACCACCTGCTTATGCCGCGCCTCGGCACCTGGGCGACGGCTAAACAGCAATATGGCCGTGGTAGCGGTAGACACAGCGGTGGGGCGTGGAGAGATCGACGCGAAATCAACGCAAATGCGGATCAGATAATGGTTTCACCATACAAATCCGGGATAAGTATGTACACCGTCTCGCCATATCGTTACAGGCGGTGTGCGGTAGATCGCCAATTCGTGAGTGATGCATCGGAGGGCGCCGTTCTATCGGTCCTGTTTCTGCTGTGTTATGGAGAGGGGTCTTGCTATTTTCTGACGGGCTTTGTGCTGTAACGGCAAAGCTTTGCCGCGAAGGCGGGTTGTGCTGTTACCGGTCAGCGGTTGGGTGGTGCAGCGTCAATGATGCAGCTACATTGTCAGGGGGAGATCCCGGCTCTGCGGCGCCTTGGCCGGGATGACTATGAGCGTTGATAGCTCATGATCTGCCTCAGGGTTCGGGCGTGACACAGCAGTAGGAGCCTATCCATGCAGCACCAGGAGCGCCACCCGTTCGGGCACACCGAGAGCCCCCGTGTCCTTCGTTATGCCTAAGTGTCGTCGGACGTCCGTTTTGGGTAAGCACCGCTCCGTTCATGGATTGTCATCTTGAGCGTAGCGAATAAAGATCTCCCCCGAAATGGGCAGGACCGCACGATCGCCCCGAGCTTGCTGAGCGCCGAGGAGAGGGTTCGACTGCGGCCTCTTCCGTCGGCCTTCGCTCACCATGACAAGTGGTTTGTGATTATCATCGTACAGGCTTTTAGTCGGCAGCGGGCACGCGGAACGCGTCTTCGAGCAGCTCGGCGTGCGCGAGCAGCGCGTCGTAGAGCGTTTCACTTCGCGCAGCCACCTCCTCTTCTACGTCGTCCCAGTCGCTGGCTGAAGCAAAGGCGGTGCCGTTGCTATAGGCGTTGCCTGCGGCGGTCAGGAAGATACCGATGGGTGCAGCACGGACCGTGTCGTCGGCCACCTCGCCGGTCTCCATGTCGAGTGCTGTGACCAACTGCCCGTTGTGCATCTGATAGTCGAGCGCGCCCTGTAGCTGCTGATCGGTGAAGGCGTTAATGGCATCCATGAGTTCAGGCCGCTGGTTTGTGATGTACTGCGCGGTGCCCTCCCGCTCACGAGCGTAGCTGAATCCGCCTGTAAGGTGATTCACGAATGTCCACAGCGCCTGTGTCGACATGGTGTCTGAGGCAGCGTGCGCAGCGCCGTCTTCGAAGCGGATGGCGGCAGGCATCCCCCAGGGCTCGGCCAGGTCGAGCGCGGCATCGAGCATGTGGGCGCTGCGCTCGAACAGCTGACGTGCCTCTTCGCGGTCGGCATCGGTGCCAAATATGTGGAGGATCTCGTACCAGGACTTGTGCGCATGCACGAGGGCGCCAAGCGTAGCGAGATCCATCGTCACGGCTCCCTCAGATTCTGTGCCGTCGTGGTATGCTCCCAGTTCATCGTCCCACCAGCTGTCCCAGACCGCAGCCTGCTGGCGCGCCTCTTCAACGAGATCATCGGGGGTATAGTGAAGCCACCGGGCCAGGTGCTCTTCGGAGAGCTGCCCCATATCGTCGGCGCCGCCGGGCTTATCCCACCGCACCCAGGCATACACGTGCGCATGCAGCGCGGCACCGCCGTGGCTCATGCTTTCAAGATCGACCTGCTCGTGGTCGGCGTCGTGCGCGATGCGTCCGTTGTTGGTGTGCGCGTCGAGCAGGTAGCGCCCCATGTCTGCGTAGTACGTGGTGTTGTTGTACGTGATGGCATCCTCAAGCCCGTGATCCGCCCAGCGGTCGCCACGATGGTGGATGTGGTACGCATACGTGGCCGGACTGTAGAGACGCAGGTCGGCTGGCGTGGCAGCCTCATCCTGCTCTACCGGACGGCCCGTCTGCGCATCCACCCGTGCATGCAGGCGTCCGTCTTCAGAGAAGAAGCGCTCCAGGATCGAGATGGAGGCCAGCCAGTCGCGTCCGCGCTGGGCCTGGGGGTCGCCCGCAAGCTCTTCGTCGTAGTTGGGATGCCCCATCTCACTACCGCGCGAGATACCGCCGATCATGGAGGTGCCGTGCATGACGTGGCTCATGTCTTCGAATCGCGCCTCACCATCCGCAAACACGGGCTGCCCGTCCGCGTCCAGCATGTGAGCAACCAGGAAGTCGGGGGCCTCCTGTTCGGCAGCAGGTTCAGGGGGATCCGATGGTTCGCATCCAACAAGAAAAAACAGCAGCGCCGCCGATAACGAGGCAATGCATGCGAAGGAACGCGTAGACGTGCGAGACCACATAGGGAGTGCGGGAAAAAGGGAGCAAGAACACAGAAGCATGGGCGCGCCGCTTGACGCTTACCCGCTGCAGTACCGATACTTATTAACTGACTACGAGTCCTGTAAGTAGAAGTGCCAGTCTCGTTTCAACCGAATTACACTCTACCATCTTCCGAACAACCTATGTCTGACTCACTTCGTGTTGGCGTGCTCACCGGTGGGGGCGACTGCCCCGGTCTGAACGCTGTTATCCGTGCCGTTACCAAAAGCCTGCTCTCGCAGTGCCATGCCGAGGTTATCGGAATTCGTGAGGGCTTCCGCGGGCTTATCGAGGGGGATACGCAGGTCTTGACGTCGCCCGACGTAAGCGGTATTCTGACGCGTGGCGGCACGATCCTGGGCGCAAGCAATAAGGCCAATCCGTTTGAGTATTACCGCAGCGGTGGGGCCGATGTGTCGGCGCAGACGCTGAAGCAGTATAAGCAGCTGCATCTCGATGGCCTCGTTGCGATTGGCGGCGACGGCACCATGTCGATTGCACACCGCCTGCAGGAGCTGGGCATGAATGTGGTTGGGGTGCCGAAAACGATCGACAACGACCTGATGGGCACCGACCGCACCTTCGGGTTCGACACGGCCGTGCACATTGCTACGGAGGCGATGGACCGCATCCACACGACCGCGCAGAGTCACCACCGGGTGATGATCGTGGAGACGATGGGACGCTATGCCGGGTGGATTGCCCTGCACTCGGGCGTAGCCAGCGGCG
This sequence comes from Longimonas sp., assembly GCF_040409695.1. GTDB lineage: Bacteria > Bacteroidota > Rhodothermia > Rhodothermales > Salinibacteraceae > Longimonas. The sequence goes on along the minus strand of NZ_JARWGJ010000017.1, from coordinate 487 downwards.
CCGACATCATTCTGATTCCGGAGCTGCCCTACGACGTAGACGAAGTCATTCGCGTCTGCCAGGAGCGCGAAGAGGGCGGCCGCCAGTTTACGATTATCTCGATTGCGGAGGGGGCCAAGCCAAAGGGCGGGTCGTTTACCGTGAGCGAGCGCGTGGAAGAGAGCCACGACCCGCTGCGTCTGGGCGGAGTTGGCAAGGCGCTGGCCGAGCAGATTAAGCCTCACATCGAGAGCGAGGTGCGCACTACGATCCTCGGTCATATGCAGCGCGGCGGCACGCCCACCGCATACGACCGTACGCTTTCTACCGCGTTTGGTGCGCACGCTGCCGAGCTCGTTGCCGATGGCGCGTTCGGCGTGATGGTGGCGCGCCAGGAGGGCCGCTTTACGCACATCCCGCTGCACGAGGTGGCCGACGAGGTGCGCACCGTGCCGCGTAACGCACCGCTGATCGCGTCGGGCGTGGCCATGGGTACCTCGTTTGGCGT
>NZ_JARWGJ010000016.1:0-54089 GCF_040409695.1 Longimonas sp. | reverse complement strand
GCAAGGAGGCGCTTTGCATATGAGGAGCGTGCTGGGCGTGTCGTGGTGGCGTTGAGATCCTTCCGCCTGCGGCGTCAGGATGACGTGGGGATGTGGGGACATGCTGACTTGAGGACAAAGACTTCCTACACAGGTCATGCTGAACGCTGTGAAGCATCTCAGCGCCCTACGGTCGGGGTGCCCTGCCACCAAGCGGGCAAGGGGGCGCTTCGCGTGTGAGGAGCGTGCCAAGCGTGTGGTGCTGGCGTTGGGATCCTTCCTCCCGACGGCCGTCGGGGGTCAGGATGACGCATGGTGTGTGGGAAGACGCGCTACGTTCGTGCATTGCGCATGCCTACCCGTCAACGGCGTCGGCAGTGGCGGCTTCGACCAGGGCAATCTCGGCATCGCTCAGGCCGTAGAGGGCGTACACGAGGTCGTCGATCGCGGCGTCGGTGGCGGCGATGGCTTCTGCGCAGGCGGCCTCTTCGGACGCAGTGGCGGCTTCGGCGTGGGCTGCGTGCTGGTCCAGTTGCTCCTGCACCAGGGTCTCGATCTGCGTGCGCGTCTGCTGCGCCGCCGTGTCGCCCGAAGGCACCTCGTAGATGGGAAGGCGCTCCAGGTATTGCTTGATGAAACGCAGGTAGTCGCCTCTGTATTTGGCAGACATGGTTTCGTAGACGAAAAGAAGCAGCCGCGAGTTGAGCAATCCCAGCAGATAGCGGCTGTTGGTTCCAAGTACGTATGCCGTGTTTACGCAATACAGCCCGCCATCGGCATCCAGCGTAACCTGGGCCCGTTTTGCAATGTCGGGTAGCATCAGTTTCGCCGATTCAAAAATCTCGTAGTACGAACATGGGCGCAGTTCCCACCAGTATTCGCCCTGGTCGTGGCGCTTGCGGGCGCGCTCTTCATACGGGGCTAAATGTTCTGCCAGCACCGGATAGCTATCCGCGAACCACGCCCATTTGTCAGTATCGGTGGGCGCGTTCTGATTCGTCCATCCGTTTGGTATTGCGATTATGTGACGGCGCGGTTCGGGCGGCTGGTAGCGGTTGATGTCGCGGCCTTTCAGGAAAGGTTTGATGAGGTCGGCGCTATTCGGGTCGGCGTCAATCAGATCGCGCCGCGTCTCCGCATCAATCACGAACGCTTTGTTGAGTCCGGTTTTAATGCCGTAGTAGATGCCAGTATTACGCGTCTCCAGATAGTCGCCCAGCGGGGTGCCGGCGTCTTGCATGGCATCCAGCAGGCGCTGGGTGCGCTTATTGACAAGCGACCAGCCCTTCGGTTGGAGCGAGCGCGTAAGCACCTCGAAGCGGTTGTTCTGCACGTAGGTGGGCAGGGCATCGTAGTCGAGCGCATCGACCTCTACCGCCTGAAACGCCTTGTTCGGCCCGGCCTTGTGCATCCGCACGATGCACGGATACGCGGTGGTGCCCTGAAACACCGGCAGGTCGCCAAAGTCGATGAGCTCCACCAGGCGCTTGGTTTCCAGATAGCTACGCAAGGGTTTGCCATAGCGCGCCCGCATCCACTTGTTCGACACGATGTAGCAGAACACGCCGTTGGGGCGCAGCAGCTGCATGCCACGCTCAATAAAGTAGACGTAGAGGTCGGCACTGCCGTAGTAGGTGCGGGTGTACTGCGTTTGGTAGGTCTCTTTTTGGGATGCGGAGAGCGTTTCCTGTCGCACATAGGGCGGGTTGCCAATGACAATGTCGAAGCCTTCTTGCGCCTTCCACACCGCGCCAAAGTGGATGCGCAGGTCGAAGCCGTCGTTGCCCATGAGCGTATCCAGCAGCGCATCGATCTCGTCTTGCAGCCGCTCTTTTTCGGAGGGATAGGCGGTGCTTACGTAGCGCTCCATGAGCGTGTAGAGGCGCTCCTCCTGTTCGTTGTTGGCCAGGGTCCGCTGCATCTGACTGAGCGCATCCCCCTGTACAATTTTGTAGCGGAGGTTGGGCAGCGGCTTGATCTGCGTGAAGTCGTCCTCGTCGACCACGAGCGAGAGCCACAGGCGCAGCTGGGCAATGTCTACTGCGCTGGGTTCGATGTCGACGCCGTGAATGGTGTGCTGAATGGCGTGGCGCTTGAGTGCGTAGGCCGAGCGGTCGGTGTCGTCGTCGAGATAGGTAGCCAGCACGCGGCGGGCTTGCACGATTTCTTGCATCATGCCCACCGGAAAGGCGCCAGAGCCCACCGCCGGATCGCAGATTTTGAGATCGGCCAGGCACTGGTCCAGAGTCGCAGCATGCGTGCGAATGGCATCGGGCGCGCGGTAGGTGCTATCGTACTTACCGCCGTCGGGATGGCTGCCGCTGCGTACGCGCCGGTCGTGTTCGCGCCAGCTCTGCCCCTCGCGCACCAGCGCCGTAAGAGCGCTCCGGTCTACGGTTTCGGTGTAGGCAGATCCAGAGAGCGTGCCCTGTGCACCAGGAGCCGGGCCAAACGCGTTCTGCTGACCGGCCTGTGTGCCCAGGCTCGTTTCCTTTGTGTTAAGGGCGGTGTCGAGGTGGTCAATGAGGCTTTCCTGGCACATGTAGTGCACAATATCGCGCGGCGTGTAGAAGGCGCCGTGCTCCTTGCGCTCGCTCACATCGAGCATCTTCTCGAACACCTTGCCGAGCATTTCGGGGTCTACGGCCACCTCTTTGTCGAGCGGCTCGTCTTCGCGTACGGTAAAGTTGTAGCGGTCGAAGGTGTCAAAGATGGATCCGAACAGATCGTTGGGGAGGTCGAGGGCTACGCTTCCCCGCCGAAAGTCGTTAAGCGGCTGAAAGAGACCGCCATTCAGAAATGGAATGCGGCAGTCCAGGCGGCCAAAGTAGTTGCCGCGCCCTCGATCGGTGGCCAGTGCATCGTAGAAGAGCGGGTCGAGAATGTCGGCATAGAATGCGTCATACGCGACGTATTCCTGATCGTAAAGGCGGCGCAGAAAGTCGGTAGGCCCGTCGCCCCAGTCGCTGTGCTGACGCACGCCGAGCCATCCTTTTTTCTGAAGGAAGTAGAGGAAGACAAGCTGGCCCAGCAGCTTCTTTGCGAAGTCGGCCGGTGCAATGGTGCAACGCTCGAACTCCTCTTGCGTGGACGGGTGCGCCTGGCAGGCGGCCCGCACCGCATCGGCCAGCTCCAGATAGTGGTCGCGGTACGCCTCAAAAAACGCTTCGGTAACCACGTCGAGGTCGAACGCCGTGTGCAGCGCATCGAGCGTGGGGCTGGATTCTTGCTGTACGAGACCCTCGAACTGACGCTCGGGCGTGTGAGTGGGCTCGTCGGGCCCGACCAGAAAAGAGTAGCGGACGGGCGTAAGTTCTTTTTCGGTGCCCACGGTGCCATCGTCGGCAATGACGGTGCGATACTCGAGCTGCACCAGCGAGAGCCGCCAGGCGTCGGTGCCCTCAGCGTAGTAGGCGACGAGTGCCGCCTCGCGGAACGGGCGGCTGTCGTCATTGAGGTACGTAGCCACGAAGTTGCGCTGCATGGTGCGGGCGCGTTCGAGCTTATGCGGCGCGTTGAGTTTGACGGCGAGCACGTCAAGTTCTTGTCCGCTGGGGTCAACGTACTTGGCCAGCCGCTTGTACTGGGCAATGTGCTCGCGGAAGGCGGCGTAGATCATTGAGCCCGAGCGGTGCCCGCGGTGCTTCATCTCGGCTCCTACGAGCAGGTTCTGCACGAACTGCCGCACGGTGGCTTCGTCGTAGGATTGCTCGAACGTGCGGGTGATGAGGCGCCGGGCTTCGCGTGTGGTCATGCAGATATGCGGGATGGGTGGACGGACGACAGTGTAGTCGTGTGAATGAATTGTGGTACGGCTGGATCCAATCGCAGGAGACAGATCCGGGCTTCAGTCTCCGCGCATAGGGCGTGCCGGGCGTGTTTGAGGCGGTTTTGAGATCCTTTCACCCATGGCTTCAGGATGTCGTGTGGTGGGCGGGGCCATAACTCTGCACGCCTTACCTCCACAACCGCGGTCACTCCAGCGCCTGATAGTCGCGTCCAATGACCAGCGTAGCGTCGATAGATGTGTTGGCGGCAGGCGGGCCCGGCATGATGCGGCGGCGGTCCAGGCCGAGCTCGTCAGCCAGGATTTCGGCCATGTCGAAGGCGTTGCGATGCAGATAGATGATCGTCTCGGGTGCGGTGCCTGTCGGCAGGTTACCGATCTCGGGCACCTGCGCACCAATGCCCTCAATGCGCTCCTGAAACCGGGACGCCAGCCCGGCCTGTCCGACGCCGTTCAGGACCTGCACGCGCAGATCCTCGATCTGGATGATGGGCTCGTGATGCGGGTAGAGCGTTGGCTCAACGCCCCCCCGCTCCGGATCGGCCGGCGCTTCGGTTGTCTGCTGCTGTGGGGCTGCTATGTCGTCTGGAATTGAAACGTCGAAGGTGCTCCACTGCACGATCATCACGATCAGAATAATGACCAGCCCGGTCAGGATGCTAATCGTAGCGGTATTCCATGGGTCTGTGCGTCCGTTTTTTCGAGTGCTCGACGTGCCCTGCGCGCCAAGCTCGTCCATAATGTCTTGCATGCCCGCATTCAACGAGCGCACCGACTCGTGTAGGGCCGCCACCGACTGCGCCACGCTGGCATTGATGTCGGATGGCTCCTGCGTCTGTTCGGCCAGCTTTCGCTGCGCGTCGGCCAGCGCCTCAGACGTGCGTGCCAGTTCGCTGCCCGAATCAGCAATCTCATCGAGACGGCGGGTCAGCGTCTCGAAGCGACCAAGCTGCTCCTGCAGGGCCACAAGCGTCTCCGCCGCCTCGGCAAAGCTGACCGGTGTGTCGGACGTTGAGGCAGCGTCTTCGCCGGCACCGGGCGCCGGCGCGTCGCCCTCCTCGTCGGGCCAGTTATCGGAGGTCGGGGTCGAATCGGGAGAGGAGGGCATTGTTGCGGTCGTGGATGTGATTCAAAAGGGCAAGCGCAGCGGTCTGAGCCGTTGGGGTGTGGGGCGCAGCAGAGCGCAGTGTAGCAATCTGCGCGCGCGTCGCGTCGTCAAGCAGCGCATCCACTTCTTTAGCAGAAGGGCGGCTCATGTCGTCGGTTTCGGGTTGGGCATTACGGGCCGTCGTCTGGTCAACCAGCGCCTCGGCGGGAGACGACGCTTCAAGACCCGGCTCGTCAGGATCCGGCTCGTCAGGGTGCCACTCATCAGGATGCCCCTTATCAGCATGCTGTTCACCGGGGGCCTGTTCATCGCCGGCCTGTTCGCCCGAAGAGGACCGCCCAGAGGGGGGCGCTGGTGCAGGCTCCTCGTTTGCTAAAAGCGGCTCCCATTCTATTGCGGGGCGCTCGGGCGCAGGCGGGGCATCGTAGACCGAGACAAGCCACCAGAGCAGCTTGTGCAGCGTTTCGACGACGCGACGGGCATCTTCAACCGACCGCTCCCACTCGGCATCGACGTGCGCACCTACCAGACCCGCCTGGCGGATACGGTGCATCCACATCTTGACGGGCGCCGGGTGCTGGTCGAGCCATGCTACGAAGGCTCGGTGCGTAAGCCGCTCAGCAATCGGACGATGCTGGGGCGGAAAGCCTTCGTAGGCTTCGATGGTTGCCAGCACCATGTCGAGCGCGCGGTACGCCCGCCAGCGCGCCACGTCAGGATGCACCGATACGGTCTGCTCGGCCCGCACCGCCTCGGCACGAAGCGTGTCCCAGGCATCGGGCACGAATGCAAAAGCGTGTGAGGTCGACATACAGAGGGCGGAGCACGTACGTAGTAGAGGGAGGTAGCGTATGCTCAACGTACAACACGCTGCCGCATGAAGTCAATGCAGGCTGTACCAGACCCGAAGGGATGCACTCAGCGGCGTGGCATGTCCTCCTCGCGCATCGAGATGCACACTCGGGCACAGTGGCCACGCATCCATAAACATAAGCACAAGCGTAAGAACCGGAGCAGCCAAGCCGAAGCCATCCTGGCGCGGCAACGGCATGCCCCCACAAACAAGAAAGGCCCAGCCGAAGCGACTGAGCCTTTCTTGCTGTACGTAGAATGGAGTGTTACCACGCCATTTATCGCACGCCATGGAGACGTTGCACGTTAACCGCGCTCAGTCCCTTCGGAGTTTCCTCCACTTCAAATTCGACCTGCTCACCATCTCGGAGGTCTTCACCCGAGACTTCGCTGTGATGAACAAATACATCTTCGCTTCCGTCGTGGCGCTCGATAAAGCCGTAGCCTTTTTCGCTACTGAACCACTTAACTGTTCCGTCTTGCATATAGGTGTGTTGGTTGGTTCACCGTCGGGGGCCTCAGGATGCTAAATGCAGCCTACTAAGAGGTCGAGGGTGATGTAATTAAAAATGTTGTTGCGCTCCTATCTACCTGCACTCTACGAAATGGTTCGGCGCGCATGTTGCAAAAACGTCAATGTCTCCAATATCCCGAGATCAGCGCCCCTTCGTGCACTTGCAGCACGCAGAGGCCCTGCCTGTCTTCAACTTTTATTATCGCCCATACACAGCATATCTTGTTAGATAAAAGCCGCATTTAAAAGGGTTAACGGTAGATTTAAGGATGCGGTGCGCCGCGGCTCTTCCCGATATCTAACCGCGCACTTTAGCGATTTTATCCAACGAATCAGGCTGCAAACTTACTATGTTAAAAAAGTGCGAACAGTATAATGACCGCGCGCCAGCATGTCATTTCGGGCTGTGAATGCCACGATGGATATCATTGCGACTGTCATTACAGAGATCTCATCGCTATGCATGGCTCGCACCCTGTGGCCCTGCCTCACGAGTCGCTGCTCTCTTCTGGCTCTCTTCTGCTGGACATCCCGCCGCGTGCTGGGTATGCTGTGCTGTAGCGGCATAGATGTTCGTACGAACGTTCTTACCGGCGTACGTAGTATGTACGGTACGGGTCTGCTTCCGGGTATGCTTCGGCAGGCGCCGTGTCGCACGCTGCTTTCTTTCTGCTCTCCTTAAGCTACTCTGCCGAAAAAATATATGGACTGGGGCCTTGCACTCACGTTTGGCGGGTTCATCGCTGTGCTTATAGGCATCGGCGCGTATTTCTACCGCACCACAGACACGCGCTATCTGGTTGACTACATGCTGGGCGGACGCACCGTTGGGGCGATGCCGATGGCGCTTTCGGAAGTCGCCTCTGTAGCCAGCGGGTGGACGTTCTTTGCCTGGGTCGGCGTGGGGTTCTCGACGGGCGTGCACGGACTCTGGTTCTCGCTCTCGATGCTGATTGTGGTGGGGGTGCTCTATTACGTGGTAGCGCCTCCCTTTCGCACAGCGTCTGAGGCGCTCGACAGCCATACCGTTGTCGACCATCTGGCCCGCACGGTGTCGTCGCGCTCGCTCGGACATACCATCCGCGCCGTGGGCACCGTCGCTATTCTTGTCTTCATGGGTGCCTACGTGGGAGCGCAGCTTATCGCCGTGGGCGAGGCGCTCGACACGGGGTTGAACGTGTCGTACGTGGCAGCGGTGCTCATTGGGGGCAGTGCAGTTGCGCTCTACACCACGTTGGGCGGGTTCAACGCCTCGGTGTGGACCGATGTGGTGCAGGGCGTCCTCGTTATCGCTGCGGTGGTGCTGCTGCCGATCGTTACGATCCACGCGATTGGCGGCTGGTCGGCGTTCATCGCAGAGGCCCGTGCAATCGACCCCACGCTTCTGGCCCTTGATGGCGGACTCAGCGGATCGGCGCTTCTCATCAGCCTGTTGGCGTGGGTTACGTTTGCGTTTGGGGCTATCGGGCAGCCGCACAGCCTGATGCGCTTTCAGGCGATCCGCTCTACCGATCTTCTACCTCGTGCCGCCGCCATTGCGCTCTCGTTTCAGGCAGTGCGCCTCACGATCCCGCTGCTCATCGGGCTGTCGGGGCGCGTGCTCTACAGCGCCGCACACGACCCGGAGTCGGTCGCCATGCTCGCCCTCACCGACCTGTTTCCGGGCTGGCTCGCCGGGGTGCTGCTTGCGGGCATCATCGGTGCGATCCTGTCGACCTCCGATTCGATGATGCTTGTGGCTGCAGCCGACCTCACGCGCGGCTATGCCGCGTGGCGCCCGAAGGTGCCGCAAGCCGTCCTAATTCGCCTGAGCCGGGGCATCGTGGGCGTGCTCGCCATAGGGGGGATCGGGATGGCCCTGCTACGTCCCGGCACGATCTTCGACATCATCGAGTTTGCGTTTGTCGGACTCGGGGCCACGCTCGGACTCCCGCTTATGATGGTGCTGCTGTGGCGTGGTACGACCGGCGGTGGGGTGCTGGCGGGCGTGCTGGGCGGACTCGCCTGCACGGTGCTGAACCTGACGCTTTTTCCGGATCTCTTTCCGATGCTGGTATGGCCGGCTACGCTGGCGTGCATCGTAATCGGAAGCTGGGCTACGCCGCGGCTGTCTGTACGGCATGGCGCCCGTGCTGAGGAGGCACGCGGGTCATCGCGTGACGCATAAAGCGATTCCCGGGGCGCTCGTGTTGCCATAACATAGCTGCTTCAGACCGGCTGATGCGGGCCGAGGCTGCTACGAACCGTAGGGCTGTTCCATGTAGCGCTCGGCCCGGCGGTGGCTGTTGCTGTGGTCGTCCATGCTCATCACAATACGATACCGATTCAACGCCATTTCGCGGCGACCGGTAGCATCATACACCATACCCTGATAGAGCCGTCCCAATGCAACAAAGCGGCGATGCTCTACATGGTCGCGGGCATTGAGCCGCTCAATCTGGGCGAGGTACTGCAGGGCCCGTTCGTAGTCGCGCCTCTGCACGCGCTCGCGTGCCAGGTAGAAGTAGGCTTCCTGGGCCAGCGGCAGCGTGTACCCCGACCAGCCGGACTCGAAGCGGTCGACCACCTCGCTGAATACTTCACGCACCTGCTCTCGCTGCCACTGCCGCGCATGCAGGCGTCCTTCGTAGACGTGAAAGTAGGCATTTTTGGGATGCGCACGGCGTAGCCACTGCATATGCTTCAGGGCCTCGCGGTAGTCGTTCTCGTAGAGCGTGTAGATCTGCGCCAGGAAGTAGCGCGCCTCAGACTGAATGTACCACCCCTCTTCGGCGGCCTGGTGAATCATGTCGAGCCCGCCTTCACGGTCGCCACTGGGCAGCATCCACATAACCGCACGTGCTATGCGGTACTGTTCGGGAATGATTGCCGCGTAGTAGTCGTACATGCCCCGTCCGAACGCAAAGTCGTCGATGTGCGGCGCCTGGTCGCTGGCCGAGCGCACGTATCCGATGGACCGCCGCCCGTGTCGCACTGAACTGATCCACTGCCCCCGGTTGGACTTGAGGCGCGCCTGCAGCGCCAGTGCAATGCCTTTGAAAAAGGTCGCATCGAAGTGTTCGTCGTTGCTGTTCAGCAGCGCATCCGCCCGGTCGACTGTAGCCTCCATGTAGCGGTAGAAGGCATCGTCGTGCTCGGTGTTTTCGAGATCAAGTAAGATGGTCCACCATACGTTCAGTCCGTTCAAGAACGGTCCCACCGGATGGTCGGGGTAGCGCGCCTCAATCGACGAGAAGATAGCTTCGGCCTCGTCGAACGCCATGTTATAGAGCGAGTCGAGTCCGCGCTTGCCCTCCTCGCGCACAAACGGGTCGTCCAGAATAGAGCGGGCGTCGCCTACCTGGGGAGCGTCATCGGGTGCCTGTTCGGGTGCCTGTGCGTGGGCCCCAGGAAGAAGCGTCAGTGCAAGCACAAGGGCTACGCCTGCACCTATGGCAGTTCGAATGCCGGCACGAAGAATCCGGCGTGCAACCCTGCGTGCGTGTAGTCCTATCGTGCCCATCACAAAAAACGACCGTCTGCATGGATCATGAACATGCAGACGGTCGAACCAGTGGGTTGAAGCGTCAGTTCCGCCGCGCGGCTCACTGCCGGGGCAGGTTCTACGCGTCGGGTCTACGCGTCGGGTCTACGCGTCGGACGTGCCCATCACCTGGCGCATTCCGCCAAAGAGGAAACCGAGCACGCCGATCTTGACGAGATCGATCAGTGCAAAACGCAGGAAGCCCTTGTCAATCGACTCCATCCAGGTGGCGTGTCCGGCCACGTAGTGCAGCCACACGACCCCGGCGGTGAAGACGATGGCTGCCCCGATGAGCATCGACAGCGTGCTGCCTGTGAGGCTGTTCCACCGCTTGGTGAGTGCGCCAATGGTGAACGCTGCTGCCGGGTAGGCCAGTAGATATCCTGCCGAGGCTGCGCCCAGCAGGTAAGCTACGCCCGTACCATCACCCGCGTATACGGGGATGAACAGCCCGAGTGCGAGGTAAAGCACCTGTGCGAGCATGCCATTGCGTGCGCCCAGGAAGAGGCCACTTGCGTAGACCATCATGGTCTGCAGCGTAATAGGCACCTCCCAGAGGTAGAGGCGCATGTTTGCATCGGCCGCAAAAGCCGTGAGCAGTGCAAAACCGGTGATTCCCGCTACCTGCAGCGCGACGGAGGCATCTTCAGACCGGAGGCGGTCCATCCATGAGGTGCGGGAGGAGTGCAGCGAAAGGGCAGCCGTCTTCATACGATTCGGGGAGGGTTGCACATACAGTAACGAGTGATGAAGAGCAGAGTACAAAAGCCGGAGCAAAGTTTCCAATGGAGCTGGCTTCTTCTCTGCACCAATTTTGTGAAAGCGGTTCCTGTATCTTTTCAGGGATACCCGATGAAGCTGTGTAATGTGCACTGTGGATTACAGAGGATACGGCACAGGACACAAAGGGCATGCGAAGCAACCGCGCACTTATCCAATGCGGGACTATCCAGTCTACTACGAACTTATCCAGCGGCGGGGGCTGTTTCGGGGCGCTCACGCTGGTACATAGCCTCTACCACAAGCATGTGCGGCAACGTGAGCACACTGATCAGGATGAACAGCAACGCGATCATCTGATCCTGTGCCCCAAACGCCTCATTGATCAGATAGAGGCCTCCCAGTCCGATAAACGAGATGAGCGTGAAGAGCGCCGCTTTGCGATAGAAGTAGCCAAACGTGGCGGTGCGGCCATGCCGCTGAAAGAAGCGCAGAATCTCCATCATGTGCCCGAGCGAGTGCCAGAGTCCAAAGTAGACGGCAAAGCCAACCAGCGGATGCGCCGTGATCAGCAGCACGGCCAGCACAGCGGTGTTGAAGAGCTCGCGCCCAACGTCTTTGCCGCTGGCCGTGCCGACCTGCGAGAGGAGTCCCAGCGAAAGGGCATGCTGCGCCACGAGTCCGCCAAGAAGCAGCGTAGAGGCAGTGGTTACACCGGGCCAATCGCTCACCTGTACATCCGCAATGGCGGCAAATATCGGGTCGACCACCTCCGGAAACGCCACGATAGGCAGCCCCAATAGCAAGAGCCCGCGCGAGGCATAGAGCAGCGGATGCCAGGGGGAGGGAACGTTCCAATAGGCGAGGTCGGCCTGCCCGAAGTGGTACATGGTAAGCACCAGAAAGAGCCCCAGACTTACAACCGGACTGATCAGCCAGAGCACGCCGTACGCAGCCATCAGCGCAAGGTACACCCCGTAGAACTTAGCCTGGTCGCTCCACGACGACGTCAGGCCGTACAGGTCGGCGGCTACCACATGGTCAACAGCCCCATGGGGAATTCCCGTGAGGGCAACAACCACCATAAGTATGACAAACGCCACCGAACCCAGGCTGAGCGCTCCCCAGAATGAGAGGGCAGCCGTTAGAAGCGTACATGCTACAACCAGCGCATATACGTTGGGACTACGAAGCGAAAGGGGGACATCGGACATAGCGTACGCATCCAGTAAATAAAGACGGAGATGGTGAGGTTATATTATAGTATGAATCAAACCGCTTCACACATAGCCTGTTGTTTGACGATTCGGGAAAAGCAGGGGTCCTGCGGCACATCGCACTGGCACAGCATCCCCCAGCAGTAATATATGACCGTGCTACATGGCAACGTTTCGTGCAGCATTTAGCCTCACGCAGTGTTTCCTTTTGCGTTGTTCCTGAACGGGATGCTGAACAGACGCCTGTATCTGGCGTTGCCTCTAATTCGATGTTGATGCTCATAAACCCCTCGACCACTGTGGCTACAGCAAAAAAAGGCGATACAGTAGAAATTGAATTTATCGGGCGGTTTGAGGATGGCGAGGTATTCGACTCCTCTGAAGAGCACGGTCCGCTCACGTTCACCATTGGCGACGATGAGGTTATTCCCGGCTTGCAGGATCTGGTAGAGGGCATGGAGCCTGGTGAAACGAAAACGGGTGAGGTTCCCCCTGAAGCAGCGTATGGCGTGCGCAATCCAGACATGGTGAAAGAGATCAAACGGGATCATCTGCCTGAAGAGATGAATCCGGAGGTCGGTGCAGCGCTGCGACTGCGGCTCGATAACGGACAGCGCGTAAACGCTTTTGTGGCCCGCATGACCGAGGAAACGATTACCATTGACGTTAACCACCCGCTGGCCGGTCAAACACTCACGTTCGAGGTAACGCTGAGTGCTATTGTTGATGAAGACGATTAATGCTCCTCTCGGCACGTTGCTGTTTCTGGCTCCTGCACCTGCTCGTTTTCAGGTTCAGGAGCCTTTCGCTTTTTGGCTATGGGTTGTTCTACTGTAGACCGCCCGCTACAGGCCACGCCTCTGCTTCTGCTCAACCTCATAATGACACAGCGTGAACACATTTTTGCTGCCTCATCTTGACGGCGTTGATCTGTGTGATCTGCTGTCGCACCCTATCTTTCCAGATCTGCTCACTTGTGGCGGTGCCGTTGCATTTCAGCAGCCCAGCCTACAACTTGGTTAAACTATATGGTTGAATCCGAGCGTAGCATCCGGTAGGCTGTGATTGGTTTATGTCACACAGCATCCAAAGGCATGTCCTCCGCTTCAACCAAGCAACAGATTTTTGATGCCGCCCTCGTCCTCTTTGCCCGCCACGGCAGAGCAGGCGCCCGCATGCAGCAGATTGCCGATGCGGCGCAGATCAACAAGTCGATGCTGCACTACTACTTCAGCACCAAAGCCGACCTCTATGATGCCGTGTTTGCGCATGCGATGGAGCGGTTTATGGCCTCGTTCGACCGCCAGGCGCTTCACGAGGCCGACTCGTTTTCAGAGCTGCTTCGGCGCTTTATTTCGGGATACGTGGCGTTCTGCGCCTCGCACACCGATGCCATGCGCCTTATCGTCAGCGAGAACTTGCGTGGCGGTCCGCTCTTGGGCCAGCACCTGAAGCGGATGGCCGACGCCGGCACCGACACACCTCCACAGATCTTCCGGGCCGCTATCGAATCCGCCATCGCATCGGGCGAGATTCGACCGGTCGACCCCGACCATGCCCTGCTTACCATCATTGCCGGCTGCATCTTCCCCTTCATAGCGCGCCCCACTGTCGAACAGATGCACCCCGCCTCTGCCTCCGACTGGGACGCCTTTGTCGAAACCCGAAAGGAGCAGGTGTTCGACGTCGTGCACCGTGGCTTGGTAGCTCCCAATGCACCGTAATGGGCCTGTAGCAGGATGCCTTGATTGCCGTCTGCTCTTGTCTCTCCTGATGACTCCTTTTCTTCGTCTACCGCACGACGCTGTATGATGCGATTTTTACGCTCGCTTATCGGATGTAGCCTTCTTGCTGCAAGCCTCGCGCTTGCCGCCGGATGCTCCCTTACGCCACAGATGGAAACGCCCAACGCCGAGGCGGACCTTCCGGCTGCCTACGATACCCCGCTTCTTGAAGGCGGACCGCTCTTTACCGAAAACGACTCGACCCGCTTCGACCCGGTTGACTGGTGGACGGCTTTCGACGACCCGGCCCTGAACGCGCTCATCGACACGGCCCTCGTACGCAACCTCGACCTGGAACGCACCCGCGCGGTCGTTGATGAGATCGCCAGTCAGTTTCGGATTGCACGTGCCCCGCTCTTTCCACAGGCGACGGCCACCGGGAGCTACAACCGGCAGTCGCAGCCCGCCAACGTAGGCATCGGGGGCGCTCTTGGCGGCGATGCTCCCGACGACGCCAGGATCGATCGCTTCACGTTCGACACATACAGCCTGTCGCTGTCGCTTTCGTACGAGCTCGACTTCTGGGGCCGCCTGCGCAACCAGCGGGGCGCAGCGCTGGATCGGTTTATGGGCTCGGTGGATGCGGTGCAGACCGCCCGCCAGCAGGTCATCGCGCAGACCATCAGTACGTACTTCGAGGTGGCTGCCCTGGAGCGCCAGATCCAGCTGGGTGAGGAGGCAATTCGCGTTTTGCAAGAGCGCGTAGACCTGGCCGAAGATCGCTACGATCGCGGGCTGGTGCGTTCGTTCGAGGTGTACGCGCTGCGTCAGGAGTTGCAAGCAGCTCAGGCCGAGCAGCCGCAGCGCGAGAGCCAGCTTGCCGACGCACGAGGCCGCCTCTCCGTTACGCTCGGGCAGTTCGCAGGCAACGTCGACGAGGCTCTGATGCAGGCGGCTCGCTCCGCCCCTCGCAACGAGGTCCTGGCCGACCTGCAGCCGGTCCCGCCCGGACTCCCCTCGGACCTCTTGCTGGCACGCCCCGACCTCCGCGCCGATGCACGGGAGTTGAACGCCGCACAGCGTGAGATTGGCGTGGCCCGGGCCAACCGGCTACCCAGCTTCTCGCTCACCGGCGAAGGGGGCGTCCAGAACAGCACGCTCGACGACCTGCTCAACATCGACCAGCGCTTTACGTCGCTGGTCGCGTCAATTGCTGCGCCGGTGTTTCAGGCGGGCCGCCTGCGCGCCGAGCAGCGCGCTGCCGAGGCACGCTACGTGCAAGCACGCGCTACTTACGAGCAGACGCTGCTTACCGCCCTCCAGGAGGTGCACGCAGCACTCACCGCATACGAAAAGCAGCAAGAGCAGTACGCACTGGTACAAGACCAGCTTGAACAGGCCACGTCTAACGCTTCCAACCAGATGCGCCGCTACGAGCGGGGCATTGGCGACTACGCCACGGCGCTCGACGCCGAGCGCACACGTCTGCAGACGGCGCAGCGCCTCACCACCGCCGAAGAAGCCCTCGTTGGCAGTCGCATTGCGCTGCACCGTGCATTGGGCGGCGCCTGGGTTGCGCCTCCTGAGGCCGACGACCCCCGCCTGTTTCGCGATGTCTATCGCTCTCCGACAGCAGATGCACCGACCGACTAACCCCTGCTTACCTTTACCTCTTCACCGCGGCTACGTCCAGTGGCCCCCACTTTCCCCGAGCTATGCACAAATACAAGTCGTACCTGATCGGCGGCGGACTCATCGTAGGCAGCCTGATCCTCGCCGTGCTCCTCGTGGCGCTGCGCAGCGCTCCGCCGCAGGACGAGCCTTCGGCTGAGGCACCTATTGTATCGACCACCCCTATTGAGCTCCGCTCCGGCGCGCTGACCGTCCGCGGGAGCGGCACTGTGCGTCCCCCGCGCGAGATCGACCTGACGGCCGAAGTGGGTGGGCGGATCGTGTCGGTGAGCGATGCCTTCGTGAGCGGCGGGACGTTCCGCGCTGGCGACGTGCTTGCTCGCATCGACCCGGCAGACTACGAAAGCCAGGTGCGCCAGGCGCGGGCCGCCGTTACGCAGCGCCAGTTCGAGGTGCTGCAGGCGCGCGAAGAAGTGGGCGTAGCAAAGGAGGAGTATGAACGCCTGCGTCGCCGCGCCGATGAGGCCCCCGAGCCCGATAGCACGGAGCTGGGGCGCCTTCTCTTTCGCGAACCTCAGCTCCGGGCGGCGGAGGCCAACCTGGAGAGCGCAGAGGCCCAACTCGAAACCGCTGAGACCAACCTGGAGCGAACAGCTCTCGTGGCGCCGTTTGACGGACGCATCCGCACGACCATGACGAACCAGGGGGCGTACGTGGCGCCGGGTACCCCCGTCGCGCAGCTTTTCAGCACCGAGCAGGCAGAAGTGGTCGTTCCGCTGGAGTCGCGCCGCGCCGCCCTGATTGACAGGCTGTGGCGCACCAGTGCGCGCGAAACCGACCGGCCGCGCTCCGCCGCCGTGACGCTGAACTACGGCGATGCCACCTACACGTGGGATGGATACGTAGACCGCGTGGAAGGCGCGCTCGATGCGCAAACCCGTACGGTGAACGTCGCCGTGCGTGTAGATGCGCCCTACGACGCGCATCCTGACAGCGATGCCGACGACAGCCCGCCGCTCGCAGTGGGATCGTACGTCTCCGTCGACATCGAAGGGCGCTCGCTCGATACCTACTACGCCGTACCACGCCGCGCCGTGCGCAATGACGGCACCGTGTGGACGGTGGAGGCAGACACGCTGCTTGTGATGCGCGAAGTAGATGTCGTACAGCACGTTGACGATCGTGCCTTCGTTACGGGCGATCTGGCCGATGGCCGCCCGGTCATCACCGACGACCTCCCCGTCGTGAGCGACAGCATGACTGTCCGGCTTGCCGACAACTGACACGACCGACATATCCACCGACATCCATCCGCATCCTCCTACCGTTCTCTCTGCACGCTCATGACCCGTATGATTGACTGGATGGCCCGCAACGGCGTGGCCTCCAACCTCCTCTTTATTCTGATCTTTCTGGTGGGTGGTATCAGCGCGTTTGCGGTGGTGCAAGAGGTCTTTCCTGAGTTCAGCCTGGATGCCGTGCAGGTGCGCGTAGAGTACCCGGGCAGCACCCCCGAAGAGATCGAGGAATCGATCGTGCAGCGTATTGAAGACCGGATTCAGGGCGTGGAGGGCATCGACCGGATTCTCGCAACGGCCTCCGAGAACTTTGGGATTGTAACCGCTGAGCTGCAGCGCGGCGCCGATGCCGCTCAGGTGCGCGACGAGATCAAGCAGGAGGTCGACCGCATCACCGCCTTTCCCGAAGAGGCCGAACAGCCGACCGTTACCGAGCTCTCGAACCGGCGGCAGGTCTTGCAGGTCGCCATCTACGGACGTGCCAGCGAGAGGTCTCTCAAAGAAGCCGCCAAGCAGCTCGACCGCGAGCTCACGCAGTATCCCGAGATCTCGCTCATCGAGCGCGCCGGCATTCGCGACTACGAGATCTCGATTGAGGTCGATCGACAGACGCTACGCACGTACGGACTCACGCTGCCTGAGGTAGCTGGACTCGTGCGCGAGGGAAGCCTGGACCTGCCGGGGGGCGAGATCGAGACGGCGGATGAACAGATTCTCATTCGCACGATGGGGCAGAACTACACGAAGCAAGACTTCGAAGACATTGTGCTGCTCAGCCAGTCAGACGGAACGCAGCTTCGCTTGGGCGACATCGCCACCGTCGTTGACGGATTTGAGGACGCAGACCTCATCACCCGGTTTAACGGCGAACGTGCGGCGTTCCTGCAGGTCTTCCGCACCGGCAACGAACAGGTGCTGCGCAACGTGGAGGTTGTGGAAAACCATCTCGACGCTAACTTCCGCCCGTCCCTGCCCGATGGCATTCAAGTCGGCATCTGGCAGAATCAGGCCGAAGACCTTGAGAGCCGCCTCGACTTGCTCATCAAGAACGGACTGCTGGGCCTTCTGCTCGTCATTGCGACGCTCATGCTGTTCCTGAATCCGCGTCTGGCGTTCTGGACCTCAGTGGGCATCTCGCTTTCCTTTGTGGGTACTTTTGCCGTTATGTATCTGCTCGGCGTATCCATCAACTTGATCTCGCTCTTCGGCTTCATCCTATCGATCGGTATCGTGGTGGATGATGCAATCGTCGTGGGCGAGAATATCTTCGCCGAACAAGAGAAAGGAGCCGACCCTACCGAAGCTGCTGTAACAGGGTCTAACCGGGTTGCGGCCCCGGTTATCTTTGCCGTGCTCACAACAGTTGCCGCCTTTGCGCCCCTGCTCTTCATTGAAGGCACGCTGGGCAAGTTCTTGGGCGACATCCCGTTTATCGTGATTGTAGTGCTTCTGCTTTCGCTCGTTGAGGTGCTCTTTATCCTGCCGTACCACCTGTCAACCGTCAAGAAGACCCCCGAAAAAGACGACAATGCGTTCATCCGCCGCCTCAAGAAGATCCAGCAGCGGTTTGCGGATGCGCTGGACCGCTTTATTAACGGCCCGCTGCAGCGTGCCCTGAAGTACAGCACGTCGCAGTACGGCGTTGTGCTCTGCACGGGCATTGCCGTACTCATTATAATTGGTGGATTGATTGCAGGGGGATACGTGCGGTTCTCATTTCTACCGACCATTGAGGGCAAACTCGTAACCGCGCGCCTTGAACTCCCGGTGGGCGTTACCGCCACGCAGACGCAGCGCATTACCGACCAGTTGGAAGCGGCCGGGCGCGAAACGGCAGAGGATCTGCAAGCTGACCTTGCCGCTTCGCATCCCGACATTGTAGCCAACGTGTTTACCAGCATCGGACAGCAGCCGCAGGCCAATGCTGGCCCGGCCGATGCCGGCCCTGGTCTCATTGACCCGCGCCTGGCCGAGGTCTCGTTTGAGCTGATCGATCCGGAGGAGCGCGAGGTAACAGCACGCGCGTTTGAGCAAGCCTGGCGCGACCGGTTCGAGGAGCCTGCCGGCATCCGCTCGCTTGCCTTCTCGGCCGACGTGGTAGACCTCGGCGACCCGGTCGCTGTCGAACTCGCCGCCGATGATGCAGAAACCCTGTCCAGCGCAGTCGAGGCGCTGCAAGACTCGCTGCGCCAGTTCACCGGGGTCTTTGATGTCGAGAATGACCAGCAAGCCGGTAAGCGCGAGGTGCAGCTGGCTTTGCGCCCCGAGGCGCGCACGCTCGGACTCACCTTGAACGACCTGGCCCAGCAGGTGCGCGCGGGCTTCTTCGGCGCCGAGTCGTACCGCCTGCAGCGCGGCGAAGACGAAGTGCAGGTGTTCGCCCGGCTGCCCGAGCACGAGCGCCGTGCCATCACCGACCTGGAAACGTACCGCATCCGCACCGCCGAGGGCGCATTCGTTCCACTCGGCGATGTGGCCACCGCCGATATTGGCTTTGGCCCGTCGCAGATCAACCGTCGGGGCGGGCGCCGCGTTATCACCATCACGGCCGACGTAAACGAGGAGGTTGTGACCGGTCAGGAGGTGAACGGGGTGCTCGAAGCCCGCATCCTTCCAGCTATGCAGGGTACGTTTCAAGGACTGGACTTCAGCTTCGAGGGCGAGCAGCGCGAGCAGCAGCAGGCGCTCGGGTCGTTGCTGATTGGCTTCGCCATCGCGCTGTTTGCGATCTATGCGCTGCTGGCCATTCCCTTTCGGTCGTATATCCAGCCGCTCGTCATCATGAGCGTCATCCCGTTTGGGTGGGCAGGCGCCATTCTGGGCCATCTCTTGCTGGATATTCCGATTGGACTGCTTAGCATCTTTGGATTCGTGGGCCTCAGCGGAGTCGTGGTCAACAACTCGCTGGTCTACATCGATTTTGCCAATGAAGAGTTCGCCAGCGGGAAGTCGTGGCCAGAGGCGCTGGTGGCCGCCGGAAAATCGCGCTTTCGTCCCATCCTGCTCACGTCGCTCACCACGTTTCTGGGCGTCTTCCCGATCATCATCGAAACCAGCGTGCAGGCGCAGTTTCTGGTACCGCTGGCCGTGAGCCTGGGGTTGGGCATCCTGTTTACACTCCCCGTGGTGATGCTGCTCATCCCTGCCTTTGCTATGCTACAGTACCGAATTACCGAGTACCTGTACACTGAGGTCTTGGATCGCCCTATGCCCACCACGTACGGAAGCCACTCACCTGCGGCCGATGCGGCATGATCCCGTGCGATCTCTGGTTTCCCCGTAGAGGCATGTCACGGGCGGGCTCCACGGGCGCGCCCGTCTCCCATCCGGATCACCCTACCCATCCTGCGGTAAAGCGGAACCCGCAGTTTTGCAGATTCGGATCGCCTCCTCATGATCAACAGCTACTTTACGCTGCGTGCACTGGTCGCCCGCTGGCACGACGACCTCGTTGGATGCCGCGTACACGATGCGTTCTCGCAGGTCAGAAACGAATTCTCACTTGCGCTGAGCGGCCCCGAATCCGACTGGATGCTCCGCACTTCGGTGCAGCGTCCGCTCCTGTTTCTGTTTCGCACCAGCGGCATCAGCAAGAAAAAGCGCAACGTAGCCACGCTCTTCGGCAGCGCCCGCGGTCGCACTGTAACCGACGTGCGCATTGCTCATCTCGACCGCATGGTCATGCTCGACCTCGACGATAACTCGCGCATCGTGTGGCAGCTTTTCGGGGCGCGCGCGAACGTGTTCTGGGTGGATGCGGAGACCGGCACTATCCGCGATGCCTTTCGCAACGCAGACACGCTGCGCGGCACCGATGCGCCCACCCCGCGCGCCGCTCCTATGCCCGACACGCTCAACGACTTTCTCGGACGATGGCGCGACAACCGTAATAAGGTCCGCCAGGCTATGCAGTCCGCCGTTCCGCTGTTCGGGCAGCCACTTGCCCGCGAAACCGTGCACCGCGCCGGACTCGACCCGACTGCCGACCCGGAAACCGTCTCCTCCGCAGAAAAAGAGGCGCTTTTCGCATCCGCCCAGGCCGTGCTGAACGACCTGGCGACGCCCGCCCCGCGTCTCTACGGCCACGGTCCGTTTCCCGATGCGTTTGCGCTTATCCCGCTGCAGCACCGCACCGACGAGCGCGAAGCCTTCGACAACATCGACAACGCCGTGCGCGTAGCGGTGCGCCGCATGCTGGCGAAGCAGCACTTCGAGCGCCTCTACGATCCGCTCGACGACGCCCTGACGCGGGCGGCCGACCGGGCGCAACGCACCACCGAACAGATGATGCAGGAGCTCACGAATGAAAGCCGCGCCGAGGAGTACGAGCGATGGGCCCACCTGCTCATGACGCAGCCTCAGGTCGAGCCGGGCGCTGCGGAGGTGGCCATGCCCGACCTGTTCAGCGAGCGCGAAGAGGAGGTCACGATTCCACTCGACCCGTCTAAGTCGCTCGTGAAAAACGCCGAGTACTACTACGACCGGGCCCGCCGCACGCGGCGTTCGCGCGAGGAGGCCGAGGCGCGCCTCGACGACGCCATCGCACGCGCCGAATCCGCCCAGCAGCTTCTGGATGACCTGCACGCGATCGACACGCTCGACGGCATCAAACGCTTTCGCAAAGACCGATCGGACGAGATCGCCCCGTTCATGGACCGCGGCTCGTCTGATGTCGACACGTTTCCGTTTCGACGCTTCGATCTGGGCGGAGGCTTTGAAGTGTGGGTCGGCAAAAACGCACGGCAGAACGACGAGCTCACGTTCCATACCGCACAGAAGTACGACATCTGGATGCACGCGCGCCAGGTGCCGGGGTCGCACACGGTGCTGCACCTGCCCAACCGCGATGCCACCCCCGGACGCAAGCGCCTGGTTCAGGCCGCACAGATCGCTGCGTACTACAGCAAAGCGCGTGGCAGCGGGGCGGTGCCCGTCATGTACACGCGCCGCAAGTACGTCCGCAGCCCCAAAGGCAGCGCGCCGGGCGCCGTGACGGTGCAGCGCGAAGAGGTGCTGATGGTGGAGCCCGGTCTACCATAATGCATCGATTAACTCGTCTTTTCCCTTCCTGCACGTACCCGCTCCGCCATGCTTCAACCGACCCGCTCCGCCTCGGTACGCGCGCACGTTTTCCTGTTCACGATGCTGTGCACAGCGGTTCTATTCGGGGGATGCGACAGCTCACCCGGCGCGCAAGACACCGTCGCATCCCCGGCCCCAGATCGCGGCAGCGGGGGCTTGTTCATCATCGGTGGCGGCACGCAGCCCGCGGCGATGGTAGAACGCATGGTGCAGGAGGCCGGGGTGGATACGACGGGTCACGCCGTTATCTTGCCAATGGCGACATCCGATCCGATGGCTGCTATTGATGAGGTGCGCACGCGGCTACAAGACGCCGGAGCACAGACGGTAAAAGGCATCCACGTTCCCGAAGGGACTACGCCCAGCCAGGATGACCTCGATACCATCCGCTCTGCTCATCTCATCTACCTCACCGGCGGCGATCAACGGCGGTTTATGGAGGCGGTGGACGGCACACCCGTCATTGCGGCTATACGCGACAGCTACGACAACGGTGCGCTGGTTGCAGGCACCAGCGCCGGAGCGGCCGTCATGGGCCCGCGCGTGATCACCGGCGACGAGCAGCGCTACGATGAATATAGCTCCACCTTCCGCACGCTCGAATCCGACAACCTGATTTTGCGCGACGGCCTCGACCTGCTTCCTAACGTGATTGTCGACCAGCACTTTATCTACCGCAGCCGCTACAACCGCCTGCTCACCGCGGTGCTCGAAGATCCCTCCATGGCCGGCATCGGGATCGATGAGTCCACCGCCTTGCTCATCACCGAATCGGAAGCTGAGGTCGTCGGCGAGTGGCAGATTGTGGTAGTGCGTCACCCGACCGGTACCACCCGTACGCAAGACAACCTGCTGGGGGGGCGGGGACTAACCATCGATGTGTACCTGCCTGGGGAAACCGTCGAACTACCCGAGTAGCCCCCCTTGGCGAAACGTAATACACGCGTCATGCCCTACTGCCTTGTATGCAACTGGCATGCTCCGTACGTTGAGGTGCATCCGTTACGCGCCCCTGAAGCGCATTCCTTTCTTGTCGGCTTTCTCATGCTCATGCTACGTCCCTGCTTTCGCTTCCCGTCCTCCCTTTCGCGCGGCTCGTTGCTGCTTGCCGTACTGGGCACCGGACTCATAGCAACAGGATGCGGGAGCTCTGAACCTGCATCGGAGACCTCGCCGCCTGCTCCCACCATGCAGACACCCGGCGACTTCGACATGGAGCCGGAGTCAGAAGGCTTGGCTGAGATTCGGCGCCCCGATGCGGGGGCTACGCAAGCTCTTCTGGAGCAAGCCCTGCGTGATACAGACGACATGACCTACGATGAGGTGCTCCGCTTTCTCGGAACGCCCGACCGGCGCAGTCAGCGCACGGTCGAGAATGCCTTTGCCCCCGGTCAGGTCGACACGGTTTATACGCTTGCCTACGCTGGCATGCAGACGCACGTTTACGTGCCAGGCGATACCGCTCGCAGCTTTCTCATTCAGGTGGAGCTGCGAGACCCGTTCTACACAACCCCGGATGAGCTGCGTGTAGGCATGGCCCCTACGGACGTGCGCCGCACGCTGGGTGCTCCGAGTCGCGTCGAGTCAGATGTGTGGGTCTATGAACGCGTTGGTGCCGCCGAAACCGACCTTCGTCTCCAGTGGCAAAACGACCGGCTACGGGTCATCACATATGTGTTCTCATTTGCTTGACACGCCCTCAACGAGACGCTCCCCGAGCTTAGCGTTCGGGGGGAATGCAACCATTCGTCGACCGGGGAGATAGGACTACTCTCGATTGGCCCTTAGCGCTTTGCGCACCAGCTCATCGGCCGAGTCGATATCGGCGTTGTCGCGCAAGACCACGCGGATGGAGCGTTCTGCGTCGGCGCGCGAGAGCCCGAGTGACTCCAGCGCGGCAAGGGCATCGGACCGGGCGTCGGCTTTCGCATCCGACGAACCCGTAGGTAGCGCCCCGTCATCGCCCAGGTCCATCTCAGAGAGCGGATCGCGCAGCTCAACGATCAGTCGCTCTGCCGTTTTGCGACCGACCCCCGATATGTCTTTGAGACGCGCCGTATCCCCCTGGACGACGTGGTCGCGCAGGGCCCGTGGCGACATGGCCGAGAGCGCAGAGAGCGCCAGGCTGGGTCCTACGCGCGATACGCCACGCATCGTGTTGAAGATGGTGCGCTCGGCTTTGGTGGAAAACCCGTAGAGCGAGATGTCGTCTTCGCGCACGTAGTGCACCGTATACAGATGTACCGACTCCCCGGTGTCCGGCAGCTCCTGAAACGTAGACGTCGGAATCTGGATCGCATATCCGAGTCCGTCAACGTCTACGACGGCCTCTTCGGGCGTCTTTTCGACGAGCGTGCCAGATACGTAGGTAATCATGTAGTCGGATACTGAGGATCAGGTAGACGGATGCGCACAGGTTCTTACTCACGCCACGGGTCGCGCGGCACGGCGGGCCGCCTCGCGATCCCAGCGCATCACGATCGGGATGCGGCGCCCAACGCCAAACGCCTTGTCGGTAACTCGAATTCCCGGAGGCGCCTGGCGACGCTTGTACTCGTTCTGGTCGACCATCTGAAGCACATGGTTGACCAGATCGGCGTCGTATCCGGTCTCGGCCACGATCGTGTCGGCCTCCTGCATCTCCTCGACATATCGCCTTAAGATGATGTCGAGGACCGCATAATCAGGCAGCGAGTCGGTATCCTGCTGATCAGGGCGTAGCTCTGCCGACGGGGGTTTATCAATCGTGTTCTGGGGGATGCGATCCGTACCCGCTTTGGTGTTAATGTACTCTGCCAGCTCGTATACACGCGTCTTCAGCACGTCCGACAGCACGGCAACGCCGCCGTTCGTGTCTCCGTAGAGCGTCACGTATCCAACGGCCATCTCGCTCTTGTTGCCGGTAGAGAGAAGCAGGTGGCCAAACTTGTTGGACAGCGCCATCAGCGTAATGCCCCGGCTTCGCGACTGGATGTTTTCTTCAGCAACGCCTGCGTCCGTGCCCTCAAAAGCCGCTGAGAGCATCATATCAAATGCGTCGACAGCCGGCGCAATCGGAATCTCTTTGAACTCGATTCCGAGGTTGTGCGCCAGCTGCTCCGAGTCGGTCACCGACCCTTCCGACGAGATCTCTGATGGCATCGTAACGCCCAAGACCCGATCGGGGCCGAGGGCTTCAGTAGCGAGCGCGCACGTTACCGCCGAGTCGATCCCCCCAGAGAGTCCGACCAGTGCTTTGTTGAAGATGCCCGTCTTCTCGTAGTAGTCGCGGATGCCAAGAACCAGCGCGTCGTGGATGTTCGCAATGTCATCCGAAGCGGGCTCGGGCTGCGGCGCAAGGGCGTCCATATCTACCACAAGCAGATCTTCCTCGAACCGGTCTGCCGCTGCTGCACACTCGCCCGAGGCGGTGTACACCCGGCTGTCGCCATCGAAGACGATCTCCGTGTTTGCGCCAACCTGATTCACAAAGGCAAATGGCACGCCGTGCTGGGTCGTAGCGCCTTTCAGCAGCCGCTCACGCTCTTTCGACTTCCCTACCGAGAACGGCGACGCGCTGATATTCAATAAGAAGTCGGGCTTCTGCTCGGCGAGCTCGGCCACCGGATCGCGCGTGTAGCGCCGATGCGGCTCTTCCGGCAGGCAGTTCCACATGTCTTCGCACACGTGCAGCCCAATGCGCGTGCCCTGCCACGCGACCACCCCCGCCTTCGGACCAGGCTCAAAGTGACGGTCTTCGTCGAACACGTCGTAGGTGGGCAGAAGCGCCTTGGTATGCACGACCGCTTCTCCCATATCGCGCTCCAATAGCAGAGCCGTGTTGTACAACGGACGGCCCAGGGTGTCGGGGTTGGGAAGGGGGGCTCCAACAATAACCCCGATGCCAGATGGTATTTCGGTGGTGAGCTGTGCAATACTGTCTTGCACCGCCTCGATGAAGAGCGGGTTGCTAAGCAAGTCCTGAGGCGGGTACCCTGTAAGGCAAAGCTCTGGAAAAGCAACCAGGTCGGCCCCTGCATCGGCAGCCTGCTGAGCGTACGATACGATGCGTTCCCGATTGCCGTCGAGATCACCCACCGTCGGATTTATCTGCGCGAGAGCCAGCTTCATAGATGGTGAACTGGTTGGTCGTAATAGTTTAAGTATATGCGCCTGTACTTCTTAACGTGTACGTAGGGCACAGTCGTTCCCACTTTTGTACACATGCTTTGACGTAGCGGAATGCGTTGCAAGACACTTCATGGAGCCCTCCTTAACACAACGCATACGAGAGGCACGCATTCCATTCATCTCGTGCCTACCCGAATCGTGCCCTCTTCTCGCTTTTGCTCTCGCGTTGCACGCGACGCTGAAACGCCAATGGCCGGCACCGCCACCGAAGCGGTGCACTGGCTCCTGATCGAAGACCCTATGCCGTGGGGCCCGCAGGCCCTCCCCGATGCGGAGTGGTACCCGGCCATCGAACCGGCACTGACGCGTTGGCGCGCCGACGTCCCCGACTTGCGCGTGCAGCTTATTCGTCGCCGCATCAAAACATGGGATGCCCCGGGGTCAATCCGCTGCTTTGTTGTGCGTACCGGAAGCGTACCCGTAGTGCATGCCCGGTACGTATCCGCCTATGCCGACCTGCAGCATCTTGACGTCCCCAACCTGCTCACACGCGGACCGGCTGGTCTTCCTGATGGCCCGCTCGTGCTTACGTGCACCAACGGGCGCCGCGATGCCTGCTGCGCCAAATGGGGGCGCCCCGTAGCCCAGGCTGCTGAACAGGTTCATCCCGACGGCGCCTGGCAGACGTCGCATCTGGGCGGGCATCGGTTTGCCCCTACTGTGCTGGTGCTGCCTGCTGGAACACATTATGGCTGGGTGGATGCCGACGCGGTGCCGGACCTGGTTGACGCCCACCGCCACAAACGCCTCTTCGACCTGAATCACTATCGAGGCAGGGTCCATCACCTGCGCCCGGTGCAGGCTGCGTGTATTGCGCTGCGCAGACAGCGGGCGGTGGATGCGTTGCCTGCCGTAGACGGGCGTGTCGTAGCCCGAAAGTCTGACAGTTATAAGGTAGCCGTCGACTACGACGGTGCGGTGTATACGGCATTTGTGCATGCTACGGAGGGCCCTTCGTTTGTACATAGCTGCAAAGACGACACTCCTAAGCCAAGCACAGAATGGCATGTTACGTGGGATACGGATGCATCGCCTTTGAGCGATCCCCCTACGACAAAGCCCCGACCTGCTTGAAAGCAGACCGGGGCCTTTTCAGACACCACTTAGCATCTCACGCATCAGGGCACGCTCTAAAACCCGTACTGGACGCGCACGAATGCACTTCGCCCAGGCTCAGGGATAAACGCCTGATTTTGATCCGCCTGCAGCGCATCAAACTGGAATGAGCGTGCATTCAGGTGCTCCCGGTACGTAGTATCGAACACGTTGGTCACGCCGACCCGCAGGGATACGTTACTCAACAATTGAGCCCCTGCGGTTACGTTGACCGTGGTAAACCCGTCGGTCTCGCCTTCGTTACGGATCGTCGCTACGCGTGTCTGTTCTGCAACAGCACGCAGCGATCCATCCAGAAAGAAGGTATCACCTACCGGCATCCAGCGCGCCCCCAGGCGGAGCTGTGCGGGCATGACGCCATAGGCGGGCTCGTCGTCTTCGAACGACTCATCACGCCCCCACAGATATTCGCCGCTGGCCCGCACGCGCAACGTCGGGTGTACCTGTGCGTGTGCCTCGGCTTCAACGCCCCAGAAGGTTGCCTGCCCGTTCGCATAGGTAAACACTATGTCGGGAGTTAGCGGCAATGCGGAGGCTACGCCTGGGGCTTGTATGATTGTGATGTAGTCATCATGGTGACGTACAAACCCGGTAACCGAACCGGTGAAGCGTGGGGTTGCTGCCTCTAATCCGAGGTCAGCCTGGTAGGTGCGCTCGGGGTTGAGCGTAGGATTGCCCATGAACTCATTGCCCCGCTGCGTGCGTGTGGCGCCCACGCGATCGCCAAACCGCTCCAACGGTTCGGGAGCACGCGCTGATGAACCCACTCCGGCTATTACAGAGAGGGGGGCGACAAGCGGTACCGTAGCGCTGGCGGCAGCACTCCACAGCACATCGGTCGTGGCCAGGTCGCCAGTTAGCGTAAGCCCCCGTGCCGCTTCCGCGCGTTCACGAAACCCGTCGGTGACCGTCTGCGGGTCGGTATGCACCACGTCAAGGCGTCCGGTGGCCGTTGCCTCTGCCTGCCCGAAGACGCGCTCCAGCTTGGCAAAGCCGCCGATCTCGGTCGTGCGCACGTCGGGCCAGACGATGTCGCGGTGCATAACGGGTCCCTGGCTGCCGTCCTCGGTGCGCGGCCCCCGCTCGCGTGTGGCGGTGCGTAGCGCGCTATATCCGCTTGTGCCCACGTTGAGCGTGAAGTCAGGGGCCAGCTGCAGCTCTGCCAGCGCACGGCCGCCTACGGTGGCAATCTCCGTGTCGTTGGTGATGTACAGCGCCATGGGCGGCATTCGATCAGGGTCGGGCTCTGCTGTGCGCTTGTTGTCGTTGTTCATGCGATGCAGCGTCTGGTAGCCGTAGCCCTGCGCTTCGAAGCGCTGAAGCGTGCCCGTGCCGTACCACTCGTAAGTGAGCGCTCCGCGAATGGTCTCGAAGTAGACCGCATCGAGCGGACGCCCAGGGTAGGCGATATTGCCCTGGTCCTGAAAGCTGGCCTGGGCACTTAGCCGAGAGGTTCCTGGCAGCTCAACTCCGACGCGTGCACGCACCTCGGTCGACTCAAACTCGCCGCGGACGGTGGTGCCGTCGCCTGCTGTGTAGTCGTCGCCCGTGCGGTAGGCTCCGCCCACATCATAGAAGAGGCGTCCCGACCGTCCAAGCAGGCGTCCGTCAAGGTCGACGGCGTCGCGGTTGCTCACGAAGCCGGTACGAAGCGTTCCGGTAGCCAGCGTGTTAGGAATCGAGGCCCGCGTGTCGACACGGATGCTGCTGAGGCTGGGCCCCTGGGCCAACGCGTACGGTCCGCGCACCACATCCATGCGCTGCACGCTGGCCGGGTCTATATGGCTCAGCGGCGTATCCATGCGGGCGGGCCCGCCCCCAAAGCTGCGCATGCCGTCAACGAACGTTGATACCTGCGTGCCGGTAAGGCCACGCACGTTCGGGTCGAGCCCGAGCCCACCACGGCGTTGCAGGTTGATGCCTGTTACCGTCTGAAGCGCCTCGCCTACGTCTTGCAGCGGAAGCGCATCAAGCTCTTCTTGACCGATGCGGGTCGTGAGGCGCTCCTCAAGCGCTGTCGCAAAAACATCGACCTGGTCAAGTGCAACACGGGCCGGCTGCAGCGCAAACGAAGCAACGGTGGTTTCATCGGCCTCGATCGTGACCGATTGTTCGGCGGCCTGGTAGCCAACGGCGCTCACGCGCACCACATAGGTGCCCGGCGTGAGATCAACGATCTCATAGCGTCCGTCGCTGTCGGTTGCGGTACCGCGCCCGGCATCCTCCACGACGACGTTGACGTCAGGCAGGGGGGCTTCCGTTTCGGCGTGGACTACGTCGCCGGTAAGCATTCCGGTGGCCGGAGCCTGTGCAGATGCAGGCGTTGGGGCAGCCCATGCCACGCATCCAGTAAGCAAAATAAGAACAGTGCAGGTACGCACGTAAGCGCGCACAGATAGCATATCCATAAGACAAAAAAGAAGTATGGTTGATAGAAAAGAGGGTGGAGCAAATGCTCCTGGTTCAGTGAGATGGGGCTTCGGATGATGACTGTGGCGCTGCAGGTGATAGCACCACGTGGACAGATATCACGTGGATAAACCGCATGTGGGTACATGCCACGCAGATACAGCGCACCCGTAGGGGAAGCTTACCCGTGGTTTGCCCACGGGGTATCTGACTGCAGCGCTCTCCATCCCGATATGCCCGCGTCAGACACGGGGCGGGTGGAAGATGTCCTCGGACTGGAGTGAAGAGAGGTGCATAGACCATAGGCCGTACTCGGCCCGTACGTGCCAGAAGCGATCGGGCTGTTCAAGTGCCGTAAGCACGAACTTGTCGAGCACGAGTACCGCATCATCGGGGCCGTCAGCGTCGTGGTCGCAGGTGCACTGTAAAGCGAGGGGGATGTCGTGCCCGGCCTCGTGCATCTCTGGTGGCATCGCGTCGCGGTCGATGCAGAAGTGCGCAGCGTCGCCAGTATGCGCATTGCTATGGTGCGCGTCGTGCTGCGCTGTGGCCCCAGAACCAGCCGCGCGGGCCGCCTGCATGGCTGCATGATGCGGACACACGTGGGGCCCCTGGCTATGATGCGCGCAGGGCGACGCTATGCCGGTTGCGATATACCCGACGACCGCCTGCCAGCCCCCGAGCGGCCCCACGAGTAGCATCGACGCAATCAGCACCAGCACGCCAAGGCGCGCCGGTACGGATTTATCGGCATGGAAGCGGTGCGGGGTCAACATGCAGCACGGAATTTATCTTTAACTACACGCAGTAATACTTACCGCATAGGGCTTCAGTTCACGGTTCTACGAAAATCTGTCTGCGCTTTCTTCTGTTTGGCCTACACGTTTGTCTATACGCGGCGGCAACGCAGGTCTGTAAACGCGGCGCACAAACGAAGAGCAGCCCCCACTATGCAGCGGAGGCTGCTCCTTAATGTCTCATAATGCGACAAAACCGAGGGATGCTACAGTCCCTTCAAGCGTGCCGACACATTGGCGACACGGCGCCCCAGGTTGCGGGCCGAAAGCAGCTCGTCTTCTACCGGCTGCCGTGATCCATCGCCACCGGCGAGCGTCGTCGGGCCGTATGGCGTGCCACCAACGCCCTCGGTCGTCAGAATGTGCGGATTTTCGCCGTAGGGCAGTCCCACGAAGATCATCCCCAGGTGCAAGAGCGGCACCAGGCTCGTCAGGATGGTCGTCTCCTGCCCGCCGTGGATTGTGGCGGTTGACGTAAACATGGCGGTGGCTTTGCCTTCGAGCTCGCCGTTCTGCCAGAGCGCACCGGTGGTGTCGATAAACTGCTTCATCTGCGCAGTCATGTTGCCGTAGCGCGTAGGCGAGCCCCAGATGATGCCGTCGGCCCAGCGCAGGTCGTCATGCGTCGCTTCAGGATGCTCGCTTATTGCCTCTTGCGCCTGCACGTAGGCATCCTGGCCGCTCATCGCCTGGCGAGCGCTTTCCAGCTCTGGGATGCGCCGCAGGCGCACGTCCGTGTCATCGACGCCCTCGGCGCCCTCAGCCACGGCCTGTGCCATCTGGTAGGTGTGTCCGTACGATGAGTAAAACGGGATAAGAACGTTGGTAGCCATAGTGGAATCGGTGTATCTGTGCAAGAAAATAAGGATGCGAGGGCATGCAGCTCTCGCAAAGGTGGTTATGCAACCGGCGTGGTTGCGGGTTCAATAGGAGCAAGGTTGGCTTCAATCGATGCGCGGTCGGGCTCCAGCGCAGGGGGCAGGGTCACTTTGCCGGCATCAGCCTCGTCGACCGGAAACGCGGCTCCGGTGTCCGTCGCGATCTCGATCAAGATGCCGCCCGGCACCCGCACGTAGATCGACGTAAAGTAGTGGCGGTCGATAATGGGCGACACATTGAGTCCGGCCTGCGCGATGCGCTCGCGCCACGCTGCAATCGTGTCTTCATTCGGGGTGCGAAGCGCTACGTGGTGCACGCCGCCCCGCCCGAGCCAGCCGCGAGGCGCATCTGTCGTTTCGATAACGTGCAGCTCCGCCGCGGATCCGCCTTCACCGATCGAAAACACCCGGGCGGTTTCAGGGGGATGCGGAACGGCGGCGTCGTTACCGCCCCCATCGGGGCTATTGGTGCCATTAGCACGAACCGTGTACGCCCGTTCGTCGCGCAGCCCGAACACCTCGGTCAGCACATCGCGCGTACCTGCCGTGGCGTCAACCGTAATCTCGACCGGACCCAGCCCTTGTATTGCGTGCTTCGCCTCTACGGGAGCCTGCTTCCATGGCGTAGTGTCTGGCACACGGTCTACGTCGGCGCTGTCGTCGACCAGGTGAAGCGTCTGGTCTTCCTGGTCGTAGAAGGTGATGGCAGCGCGCCCTGCCCGCTCGTGGATAGCCGTGCGGCGCACCCCGACGGCATCGAAGTGCGTGGCCCATGCCTGCAGCGCTTCCTGCCCCCGCACCCGCAGCGAGGTGCCCGTGATCAGGCCCGCCCCCGCGCGCTGCTCACGAGCCTGTGCAATGTCAAAGAATGTAAGATCGGTACCCGGGGTGCCGTGCGCATCCGCATAAAACAGATGATACGACGACGTGTCGTCTTGATTCACTGTCTTTGCTACAAGCCGTAGGCCCAGGGTCTGGGTGTAAAACTGAACGTTGTAGCTGGCCCGTGCCGTGATGGCCGATACGTGGTGGATCCCTTTGAGCGTAAGGTCAGAAGCCATGAGCATGCAGAAGGTTTAGCAGAAGGTGTAGGAGTACAGATCGTAGTTGGTAGCTGCCTGGCGAGCCAAGCGACCAGTGAGACAAGTACGTAGCGCTACGAGCGTGCAGCTGAATCGCGCAGGCGGCGCAGCAATCGAAAGAGCGTTTCCTTTTCGCGAATAGAGAGATCGCTCATCAGTGTCTGAATCATAACGGCGTGCTCGGGAAACACCTGCTCAATGCGGTCGCGTCCGTCGTCGGTAAGCCGAACGATCTGGATGCGGCGATCGTCGTCGTCAGCCCGGCGCGTAACGAGCCCCTCTTCTTCCAGCTTGTCAAGTACGTAGGTCATGCTACCACTGGTTAGCAGCACACGCTCGCCCACCTCGCCCACCGGTAGAGGCCCCTTGTGCAGCAGCACTTCGAGCACGGCAAACTCTTTCATGGTCAGGTCATGTACCTCCACCTGGCGGCGCAGCGGCGCATCAACAGCATGTTGCGCACGGTTCAGCGCAATCCACACCTGAAGGGCCCGGCGGCGATCACGGTCCATACAACGCATCAGCTTGTCTACATACAATTATCTTGATACCAAGATAACTAATCAGAATGCACTGTGTCGTTCCTCGTGCGACGACTTTGTTGCAGATATGCTGTTTTCTCTGATCCTGCTCCCTGCCCGCCCGATGTCGCTGTTCCTGCGCCCCAAAAGTGTGAACGAAACGTAAAAAGATCGGTGCCGTAGCAAACATTGCGTAGTTGTCTGACCATTCCCCAAGTGCATGTCCGAGCCGACCAACCCTCCCCTGGTGCCTGAGTCTCAGATTGAGCGTGTAGCGCGGCGCCTCAAGATTATGGGCGACCCCGTGCGGCTGCAGCTGCTGAACCTGCTTCGCGTACATGGCGAAATGAACGTGCAGGAGCTGGTCGATACCTCGGGGCAGCGGCAGGCGAATGTGAGCAAGCATCTGGGTATTCTGATGCGCGAAGGCCTCGTATCCCGCCGTAAGGAAGGCGTAAAGGCGTTCTATTCGCTCGACGACCCCAGCCTGCCCGGCATCTGCGTCCTGGTAACGAACCAGCTGGAGACTGGCAACGCAGCCGCTACCTGACACCCGTCTAACGTGCATACCTGCATGGATACGATCGAACTGCAGCGCTGGCTGGGGGTGCTCTTCGTGGCAGGATGCCTGCTATTGGGGTATCCTCTGCTTACCGTGTACAGCGTGCCCGCAACTATAGGCGGTATTCCTGTACTGTACGCGGTGATCTTTGCAATCTGGGCCCTGCTCATTGGGACCAGCGCATGGCTGCTTCACCGCCCCTCTGCTTCGCGCACGTCGACTGAACCTGCTGAGTCAGACGCCCCTCGCAGGTAGCATATGGACCCTACCCTGATTCTGCTTATTGCTGCTGCTTATCTCGGGCTGCTCTTTGCGATTGCCTATTATGGCGACGAGCGCGCCGAGCACGGGCGCAGTCTCGTCAACAATCCCTACATTTACGCCCTCTCGCTTGCTGTATACTGCACGGCCTGGACGTTCTACGGAAGCGTAGGCTACGCGGCTACCGACGGCATCAACTTCCTGCCGATCTACATCGGCCCTACGCTCATTGCCATTCTATGGTGGGTTGTGATGCGGAAGATCGTCCGCATCAGTGCCCACGAGCGCATCACCTCAATTGCAGACTTTATCGGGGCGCGCTACGGTAAGAGTGCGCTACTGGCAGGTGTGGTAACGGTTGTTGCCGTACTCGGCGTGGTGCCATACATCGCAGTGCAGCTCAAAGCCATCTCGACCAGCTTCAGCGCGCTTACCGTCCCCCTCGATGCAGCAAACACCGCGTATCCTCCGGTATTCCAAGATACGGCATTCTATGCAGCCCTTGCACTGGCGGTGTTTACCATCCTCTTCGGCACGCGGCATCTCGACGTAACGGAGCGCCACGAGGGACTGGTTGTTGCGATTGCGTTTGAGTCGGTCGTGAAGCTGGTGGCATTTTTGGCGGTGGGGCTGTTCGTCACGTTTGGCCTTTACAACGGCGTTGGCGACCTCTTCCGGCAGGGCGCTGCCGTGGCCGAGATAGAAGCGCTGTATACGGTCGACGGGGCATCGGGGGCGTGGGCCGACTGGGTGTGGCTTACCGGCCTGTCGATGCTCGCGGTGCTTTTCTTGCCCCGGCAGTTTCAGGTTACGGTGGTGGAGAACGTCAACGAAGACCACCTGCGCAAGGCAGCCTGGCTCTTTCCGCTCTACCTGCTGCTTATCAACATTTTTGTGCTGCCCATCGCGGTGGCCGGGCTCTTGCATTTTGGGGATGCCACCCATGCCGATATGTTCGTCCTGGCTCTGCCATACGCCGAGGGGCATTCGGCCCTCGCCCTCCTGGCATTTATTGGCGGGCTATCGGCCGCTACCGGAATGGTCATCGTGGCGGCCACAGCGCTCAGCACCATGATCTGCAACGACCTGGTGGTGCCTCTCCTGCTGCGTGCGCCCGGCCTGAACCTGGTCGAACGCGCTCGCCTTACAGGCGTGATTCTGGGTATCCGACGCGTAGCCATCGTCGTTGTTATCTTGATGGGCTATCTGTACCTGCGTGGCCTCGGCGATGCCCCCTCTCTTGTCGCGATCGGGCTCATCTCGTTTGCAGCGATCGCGCAGTTCGCCCCCGCGATACTCGGGGGGATCTTCTGGAAACGCGGCACCCGCGCCGGTGCTCTGGCCGGACTCCTGGCCGGGGTGGCCGTGTGGGGATACACCCTGCCGCTGCCGCTGCTG
The DNA here is from genome assembly GCF_040409695.1 of Longimonas sp. GTDB lineage: Bacteria > Bacteroidota > Rhodothermia > Rhodothermales > Salinibacteraceae > Longimonas. Next base: position 19,459 of record NZ_JARWGJ010000016.1, on the reverse strand, counting down.
GCCGACTCGGGCTGGCTGCCTGCTTCGTTTATTACCGACGGCCCGTTCGGCATTGCCGCGCTGCGCCCGTACGCCCTGCTGGGGCTGGATGCCCTCAATCCGGTGCCGCATACGCTGTTCTGGACGCTACTGGTTAATGGCGGGCTCTACGTAGTGGTGTCGCTCGCTACGCATCCCACCATGATGGAGCAGAGCCAGGCCACCCGCTTTGTCGATGTCTTTCACTATGCCGACCCCCACGAGTCGGCCGCCCCCTGGCGAGGCACCGCCCCGGTCGGCGACCTGCATGCGCTGCTGCGACGCTTTCTTGGCTGGCGCGCAGCCGAGCGGGCGCTTCATGCCTATCGTACCCGGCATGAGCTCGACGCACTCCCCGAAACCGCCGACGAAGAGCTGGTCGACTACGTAGAAACGCTCCTTGCCGGCGCAATTGGAGCAGCCAGTGCACAGGCTGTGGTGCGGTCGGTGGCGCAGGCCAAGCCGCTGCACATCAGTGAAGTCATGGAGATTCTCGATGAGGCCCAGCAGGTCATGGCTTACAGCCGCGAGCTGGAGCGCAAAAAAGCAGAGCTCGAAGCCGCCACCGACGAGCTGCGCGCGGCCAACCAGAAGCTCAAGGAGATCGACCAGCTCAAGGACGACTTTGTGTCGACCGTGTCGCACGAGCTGCGCACGCCGCTCACGGCCATTCGGGCTATCTCCGAGATCATGCATCAGACGCCCAGCCTGACGCCCGAACAGCAGCAGTCGTTTGCATCCACCATTATGCGCGAAACCGAGCGGCTTACCCGGCTCGTAAACCAGGTGCTCGACCTGCAGCGCCTCGACGCCGCCCCCAACCTCAACCGGGCTCCGCGCGACCTGCGGGCTGTGGTGCGCAACGCCCTCAATGCGGTCCGCCCACAGTTTCAGCAGCAGGGCATTGCGCTTCACGTTACCGTACCCGACGATCCGTGCCTGACCTCAATCGATGACGACCGCGTCACGCAGGTGCTGCTCAACCTGCTCTCGAACGCCGCCAAGTACAGCGCCGAGACCGATGCACGCGTCACCGTGCAGGCAACGCGCGATGCCGACACCGTTAGCGTGGCAGTTTCCGACAACGGCCCAGGCATTGCAGGCGACCAGCAAGACGCGATCTTCGAAAAATTCAGACAGGCCCGCAACCGCGTTGGTCCTCAGGCCGGTAGCGGACTCGGCCTCGCCATCGCCCGCCAGATTGTGCGTCAGCACGACGGTTCGCTCACGGTTCGCAGCACGCCCGGGCAGGGTGCCACCTTTACGATGCGCTTGCCCCGTTACGTACCCGCCAGTGCGGCTGCTTCTGTTTCTACGACTTCTGCCTCTTAATGCCTCTGCCTCATCTCCTTAACTGCATTATGCCCCACGTACTGATCGTTGAAGACGAGCCCAGCATCGTTACCCCGCTGCGTTTCCTGATGGAACAAGAGGGCTGCTCGGTACAGGTTGTAGACGACGGTGCGCACGTTATGGATGCCCTCGACCAGCAGCTTCCCGACCTGGTTCTGCTCGACGTAATGCTGCCGTCACGTAACGGATATGACCTGTGCAACGCGATCCGGCAGCGCCCCGACGGGAACGACCTCGCCATCATCATGCTTACGGTAAAAGGACGCGAAGTTGATATTCAAAAGGGCTACGCGATGGGGGCCGATGCCTACATCACAAAACCGTTTGCCGTAGCCGATGTCGTGGCTACAGCTCGGAAGTACTTGCCTGATGCGTAGCACGAGAGCGGGCGCTAAACTGCCTTGGAGCACGGGGTTCGCTGACGTTGTAGACCTGCGCCCTTTTAAACGCGTGCGTATCAACAGCCGTAGAGGCACAGAGAGTTGGGTGGTTAAGTAAACAGATAGGCCGATGGCCCCCTCGTTCCGTTTTATTTTCTGGGTTCAGATGGATGCGTAGCTATGACGCCCTGGCAGCACGCTCTTCTCAATACGATAGACGCCCCCGCCTTTGTGTGCGATGCAGACGCGCTGCTGGTGGCCTGGAATACTGATGCCGCCCGAACGCTGAGCGGTGCTCTGCGCGTTTCATCTCCGTCGCCGCCCTCTTCCTCATCATCCGCCGGCGCTACGGCACGCCATGTCCAACTGCGCGGGGCCTCGTTGCTCGAGTGCGTAAGTGCAGCCTCCTGGAAACAGCTCAAGCAAACCTCAGAGTCGAGCGCAGTCATTGCGCAGATCAACGGAAGTCCCCGGCGCTTGCATGCCCGCAGGCTCACCGTAGACGAGACGGTCTACTGGCTTATCCGATGCGAGACGCCCGCAGCCATCGAGGCTATGCCTGCAGACGACCTCCTGCGCCAACTCATCGAAGCGGTGCGCACGCCCCTCGCAAGCATTCGGGCGGCCATCGAAACCGTGAAGCAATATCCGGGCATGGGAGCCGATGCCGCCTCCCAGTTCACTGATGTCATTGCCAGCCAGAGCGTCCGGCTTAGCGAGCTCATCGAAACGACCGAGCGCACATACACCACGCTCTATCAGCGGCGGCGCGCCCTCGAACCGATTGAGGGTACAGCCTTGCTTGCATGGACGCGCGACACCCTGCGTGACGTGCTTGACATTCCCGTGGCTGCCGATAACGCAACAGGAGGAGTTCCACCGGTACGCATCGCCCCGCAGATGCTGCGCCAGGGCATCGCTTTTGTAGGAGACCGATTCGTAAACGCAACACGCTGCCAGGCGCTTCATCTTCACCTGCGCGCCGCTGATGCACATACTACCGGTGGCGTTGTGCTGCTTGATCTCTCTGCCGAAGGGGGCCGTACCGTTACGGAGACCCGGCTCGACACCTGGAAGCAGAAGGTCATCCCGTGGCGCACCTCTATGATGCAGCTAACCCTTCAGGCACTGCTCGACCAGCACAATGCCCAGCTATGGGTTGAGGAGAACGAGCGGGGGCCCCTTCTCCGATTTGCATTTCCGCAGTCGCCTGCTTCTGAGAATGCAGAGGCATAAACGCGCCGGCATAACGGCCTGTCTGCTCAGACGCCCCTGCGCTTCCGAGCGCTGCTTCTCTCGCCAATAGACAATGCATGCGTCCTCCATAGGTGGAAGCATACAGTCCCGAAGGCGTCCCTACACTACACCTTCGAAAAAATTCAACACTTCCCTTGACAGCGTCTTCGCTATTGATTACGTTTTGGTAAACAATATTGCGAAGCGCTTCCATTATGTGCACTGAAGCAGGGTTTGGGAAGCGCGCAGCCCCCTTTTATTACTGGGCAGTAATTATTAAGTCGTTCGAGTAAACCGTTCAGAAAACGTACTTTTACTACTATGAGTGAGCAATCTTCGCAAGTAACGGCAGCCTACTCGGGGCGCGACGACATGTACCCGCCCTCTGATGCTTTCCAGGAGAAAGCGCATATCGGCTCTATGGCCGAGTACGAAGCGATGTACAAGCGCTCCATTGAGGACCCGGAAGGCTTCTGGGGCGAGTGTGCCGACCGGATTGACTGGTTTGAGCCCTACGACACGGTCAAGGATGTCTCGTACGAGCCAGGCGACGTGCACATCAGCTGGTACGAAGGCGGTGTCACCAATGCCTGCTACAACGCTATCGACCGCCATGTGGAGGCCGGAAAAGGGGACCAAACCGCGATCATCTTTGAGCCCAACGATCCAGCCACCGACGATCCGGAGCACATCACGTACAACACCCTTCAGGAGCGTGTGGCAACGTTTGCCAATATCCTGAAGTCGCACGGCGTGGAGAAGGGCGACCGCGTCACGATCTATCTGCCCATGATCCCGGAAGCGGCCTATGCGATGCTGGCCTGTGCCCGCATCGGAGCGCCGCACTCGGTCGTGTTCGCAGGGTTTTCGCCCGACGCGCTCGCCGACCGCATCCAGGACTGTGAATCCCACTACCTCATTACGGCTGACGAGGGCAAGCGCGGCACCAAGCGCGTTCCCCTGAAAGACAATGCCGACAAGGCACTGGAGCAGTGCCCCGATGTAACGCACACGCTGGTCGTTAAGAACACCGGCGGCGATATCGACTGGGACGCCGACCGCGACGTGTGGTATCACGAAGCACTCGAAACGGTCGACGCTGACTGCCCCTGCGAGCCGATGGACGCGGAAGATCCGCTTTTCATTCTGTATACGTCGGGGTCGACCGGTAAGCCCAAAGGGGTGCTGCACACGACCGCCGGCTATCTTGTGTACACGAGCATGACCCACGAGTACGTCTTCGACCTGCACGAAGACGATGTCTTCTGGTGTACCGCAGACGTGGGGTGGATTACCGGACACAGTTACATGGTGTACGGGCCGCTCATCAACGGGGGCACACAGGTGTTCTTCGAAGGCACGCCTACCTATCCCGATGCCTCGCGCCTGTGGAATGTCGTTGACAAGCACGACGTAAGCATTTTCTACACCGCGCCAACCGCCATTCGCGCGCTGATGCGCCAGGGCAAGGAGCATGTCGAAAAGACCCGCCGCGAGTCGCTGCGCGTGCTGGGCACCGTAGGAGAGCCCATCAACCCGGAAGCATGGCGCTGGTACTACAACGTGGTGGGCAATGGTAATTGCCCTATTGTGGATACGTGGTGGCAGACCGAAACCGGCGGGATCATGCTCACCGGGCTACCTGGCGCTGTCCCGCAAAAGCCCGGCTCAGCTGCAAAGCCGTTCTTCGGCATTGAGCCGCAGGTGCTTGACGCTGCCGGCAACGAACTCGAAGGCGCCTGCGAGGGCCTGCTCGTTATCAACGACTCGTGGCCCGGGCAGATGCGCACGGTGTACCGCAACCACGAGCGCTTCGAGAACACCTACTTCTCGCAGTACGCCGGCAAGTACTACACCGGCGACGGCTGCCGACGCGACGAAGACGGCTACTACTGGATTACCGGCCGGGTCGACGATGTGCTTAACGTAAGCGGACACCGTATTGGCACGGCCGAGCTTGAGAGCGCGCTTGTAGCGCACGACGCTGTTGCCGAGGCCGCTGTGGTTGGCTACCCGCACGAGGTGAAAGGGCAGGGCATCTACGCGTACGTCACGCTTATCAAAACCGAGGAGCCGTCAGACGAACTGCGCGGCGAATTGGTGCAGTATGTACGCGATCAGATCGGGCCCATCGCAACGCCCGACCACATCCAGTTTACGGCGTCGCTGCCCAAGACGCGCTCAGGCAAAATCATGCGTCGCATCATCCGCAAGGTGGCCTCGCAGGAGTTTGATGACCTGGGAGATACCAGTACGCTCGCTGATCCTGATGTGGTAGAAGATCTCATCGAGAAGCGAAAAAGCGTGGATGTAAGTGGCGCACGCTAACACACGCGCCAACAAACACACGCCTCAACATGGGTATATGGAAGAGCTTATGGGATGCGCGCACCCGGCCCATATCGGGCAGATGTCGCGCATCCGCTCTGCCCCAAACCACCGAACGCCCAGCCGCGGGATGGAGCCCGGACTGAGCGCTCGAAAACCAACCATCGACAGTCTCACAGGGATGGAGCCCCGAATGCTGTCGACGACATAACAGATTACGGACCGGGTACGCACCCAAGCGCTGCCGTTTTTATACGCCCGTCAGATGGAGCTGCGGGGCGTTGGGCAGCGCACTGATATCGGAGCGTACCAGCCCTTCTGCACATGTACGCCCAATGACCTGCTGACTTGATCTATCAACACTGCCATGAAGCATACACAGGAACACCGAACGCCTGCTCTATGGGGCAGTTTCTGCGCGTTTCTACTTCTTGCCACAGGATTAATATGGGCCCCTCCTAAAGCCAACGCGCAGTCGTTTGACCTGAGTGGGTTTGTGAAGTCAGAGTATCTGTATGACTCGCGCCAGGTTGTGGCCGCCCGCGAGGGGGAGTTTCACCTGTATCCAGCCCCCGAGTCGGAAGCAACCGACGTAAGCAACCTGGGCTCGTTTCAGTTCTTCTCACGGATGCGCCTCGGCATTGGCGACCTGCCGGATGCGATGGGGGCCGAGGTGTCTGGTTACTTTGAGTCCGACTTTTTCGGCGCCTCCGATGCCAACGTAAGCACCTTTCGCCTGCGCCGCGCTTTTGCCAAGATGACCTGGGACGACCGCGAAGTTCTGTTCGGGCAGGAATGGTCGCCCCTCTTTACGCTTGCCTCGTTTCCCCGGACGGTGGCTACAACCACCGGCGCACCGTTTCAGCCGTTTGCGCGCCAGCCTCAGATCCGCTTTACCTACAAGCCCGGTGCCTTCCACCTTATCGGCATTACGGCATGGCAGCGCGATGCCTTTAGCGACATCCCTTTTCGCGGAGTCTCGGGCGTCAAACAGCAGCAGCAGGCGGCCATTCCGGCTCTGCACGGACACGCCCAGTACCATGGCGACAACGTAATGATAGGAGGCGGCGCTTACTTCAAAGCGCTGCGTCCGATCATCACCGAAGATCGCTTCTACACTGGGGCCGGGCAGGTGTACACCACCATTACAACCGAACCGGCTACCATCCGCGCTAAGGCCACCTACGGCGCCAGCCTGTCTGACCACCTGATGACCGGCGGCTATGTCTATAACAACTTCCGTGAAGAGTTTTATCCACTCGACATCCTCTCTACCTGGATCGACATTGACGGCACCGGCACCCTCGCACCCGGTCTGTTTGCTGGCTACCTCACCAATGAAGGCAGCCGCGACGAGGTGGGCACTGACCTTAGCGAAGCGGCTCGTGGGTCGAACATCGACTACGTATGGCGCCTGGCTCCGCGCCTGTCGGTCAACTACGACGCCCTCCGGTTTGCCTTTGAGCTGGAAGTTACCTCCGCCAAATACACCGCCAACCTCGACGCCAACTACAAGCCCAGCGCCGTCAGTGGCGAGGACCCGGTCACGAACGTCCGCGGCAATCTCTCGGTGTTTCTTTCTTTCTAACAGTCTGTTCCTGCGAGGCGTTTTCTGCCTCCCCTGTTGTATTCTCCGCTGTACGCACCCCGCATATACTCTGTTGACTAACCCTGCACCCGACCATGGCTAACAACGCTCCTGAGATAGATCGCGAAACATACTGGCGCACGCTCATGCGGCGCACGCTCATCCTGCTCACGGTCTGGTTTATTACCGGATATGTGATGAGCATATTTCTGGCCGAACCACTTAACAACATTGACTTTGGAGGGATTCCTTTTGGCTTCTGGATGGCTCAACAAGGAAGTATCTTCGTCTTCGTAAGCCTGGTGCTCATCTACGCAATTGCCACCGGACAGCTCGACCGGCAGGCCGGTGTCGAAGAAGATGATGACAGCACAGCTGCTCCTGGCGCAGCCCACTAAGCTCCTAAGCCGCCTTCTCTCCTTGTTTAAATAAACGATCTGTTATCCATGGGTATTCTTGGTTGGACCACATTCTGGGTCGTCGTGACCTTCTCTTTATACATCGGTATCGCCATCTGGAGTCGCGTTACCAGCACCAAAGGCTTCTACGTAGCCGGGCAGGGCGTGCCGACGCTTGCAAACGGTATGGCCGTTGGAGCAGACTGGATGAGCGCTGCCAGCTTTATTTCGATGGCTGGCCTCGTGTCTTTTATGGGATTCGACGGCTCGGTCTACCTGATGGGCTGGACGGGGGGCTACGTGCTCCTGGCGATCCTTCTGGCGCCGTTCCTTCGTAAGTTTGGCGAGTACACCGTGCCCGATTTTGTAGGAAAGCGCTACTACTCGAACTACGCACGCGTCATCGCAGCCATTGCGGCTATCTTTGTGTCGTTTACGTATGTGGCCGGGCAGATGCGTGGCGTAGGCGTGGTGTTTAGCCGCTTCCTTGGCGAGCTTGTTGAACCATTGGCCACGGGCATCGGGGTTGAGGTCATCACGATCGGCGTAGTTATTGGTATGGCCATCGTAGCTACATACGCCGTACTCGGCGGCATGAAAGGCATTACCTACACGCAGGTCGCTCAGTACTGCGTGCTTATCGTAGCATATACCATCCCGGCGGTCGCTATTGGCTTCTCGCTCACTGGCAGCCCCATTCCACATGTGGCGATCGGCGAGGTGCTTCCGCAGCTTGACGGATTGCAACAGGAGCTGGGGCTGGATATGTACAGCGGGCCCTTTGCCAATTTATCGATGCTCAATGTGTTTGCAATCACCTTTGTGCTAATGGCGGGGACGGCTGGGCTTCCACACGTCATCGTGCGCTTTTACACCGTTAAGACGGTGAAGAGCGCGCGCTGGTCGGCGCTCTGGGCTATCGTATTCATCGCTATTCTGTACACGGTTGCGCCTGCAGTAGCCATGTTCTCACGCTATGAGATTCTGCAGTCGTTCTCTGAGCTTGGTGCCATGGGAATGCTCGAAAGCCCACGCACCAGCTGGATTCAGACCTGGGCGGCTACTGGGCTCATCGAAACCAGTCAGTGGAGCGAAGGCATGTCGGCAAACGCGCTGCTCGATACGATCGACCGGGATATCATCGTGCTTGCTACGCCCGAAATTGCTAACCTGTCGCCCTGGGTCGTGGGCCTCGTTGCTGCGGGGGGACTCGCTGCCGCGCTCTCTACCGCGTCTGGCCTTATGCTGGTGATTAGCTCTTCGCTTGCGCACGATGTGTACGGTGAGATCATCAACCCTGAAGCATCCGAACAGCAGCGCCTGCGTGTAGGACGCTTCATTATCTTCGTCGCGATCATCGGCGCCGGGCTCCTGGGGATCTATCCGCTTGGCTTCGTTGCTGAGGTAGTTGCCTTTGCCTTTGGGCTTGCTGCAGCCAGCTTCTTCCCGATTCTTGTGCTGGGTATCTTCTGGAAGCGATGCAATAAAGAAGGTGCCATTGCAGGGATCGTAACCGGTCTTAGCTTCACGTTCATCATGATCATCATGATGCGCGCCCACGTTGCCCTTGCCGAGTTTGGCGTTACCGAGCCTGTCTTCGAAACCTTCCTTGGCATCAACGCACAAGGGATTGGCCTTGTGGGTATGATCCTCAACTTCGTCGTGACCTACTTCGTCACGATCAACACTGAGGAACCCCCACAGGAAGTTCAGGACCTGGTTGAGCAGATTCGCTACCCGCGTACGCTAACTGCCGAGGAACTTGGCGAAGCGGCGCAGTCTGATAGCTAACAGTCTGATAGCTAAACGCGAACCAACCACGCCACGCGTCATACCCAACAGCGGCGCAGGGGGCCTACGTGCCTGCTGCGCCGCTGCTTGTTTTAGTTTCTCCTACTCTGCTCGACCTGCTATGAACCGTCCTCGCCTTGGATGCGGCACTCACCTTCTTATCGCTTTCGGGCTTTTTGTGGTTGCCGTTGGCGTTATTGCCTACCAGAATCGCGACACCGTCTCGATGATGTGGGCCAACGTTACAGCTATGAACGAAGGGATGGCGCTGACCGAAGAACTGCGCTACCCTGAGGATGTGCTGGACTATCTTGCTGCTCATCCCGAATCCACTTCGCTGGTTGCCTACGACGTGGGGCGCACAGACCAGGGCATTGCGTTTCAGGCAGAGGACACGCGAGCCATGGTAAACCTATCGAATATTGTGGTGCTGACCGCCTACGCTGACGCTGTCGCTTCGGGCACGCTCGACGCTGCCGAGCGTGTGCCGGTTGCCGACGTAAGCCGCCGTACCCTTCCGGGCGTCAATGCGCAGCCCCATCAGCGCACGCTTGACTACTGGGAGCGTGAGGGGGCCCTGGATGCCGACAGCACGGTAGCTGTTTCTGACCTTGCCCAGGCCGTAGCTCGCTTCAACGATGCTCCTTCGTTTGACTGGCTTATCGACGCGCTGGGGCGTCCGGTGCTGGAAGATCAGACAACGGCGATGGGCTTTTCGGTCGATGCGCTTCCTATGCCAAAGAGCGGGCTCTACCTGGAATGGGCTGAGGCCGCCCCTGCGCTACGGTCGCGGTCTGATACTCCCCAGCCAGTCTCTACCGAAGCTGTATATGCTGCAGCATCGCGCTACGCAGCCGACACGACCTATGCTCGTGAGGTACGCGATCGGTTTCGAGCGCAGGGTACCAATCTGACGCTGAGCGACCAGCGCCTGATGGCTCAGGGCACGCTCCCCAGAACGACGGCCCAGACCATGGCCGATGTACTCGGAGGTATGGCCTCTGCTACACCGCCTGATCCGCGGGCCGAGGCGTTCGCGATGCTCGACCGCTCGGCAGGCCTTGACACGCTAACGGTAGGTATTGAGCGTGTCGCCTCCAAAGGCGGCGCGATGCCCGGCGTGATCAGCTTTGCAGGGGTTGCCCATTATGCCGAAGATCGCCCGCCCCGTGTGGTTGTGGTGTTCATGGAAGACGTGCCCCTGGCGGTGTTCTACCACCTCTTGCAGTCGGGGCTCGACCAGGGGCTGGGGCTGCAGCTGATGGGGGACGATGCCTTCTTCGAGCGGGCCCGTGAACGTCTTTCGATTCGCGACGAACCCACCGAACCGATTGCCAGCGGACCGTGACCGGTGCCGACACCCGGTACGAGCAGGCAGGTACCGGGGGAACGGCAGGGCCGGTACACCGGGCCACTTACGTACGCATCCCCCTGACCAATACCCAGCGACTAACATCCAGCGACCCATGCCGGGATCTACAGGCCGGGATCTACAGGCGAGGCAGGGTGATGCCACGCTGGCCCTGGTACTTGCCTTTCTTGTCGGCGTAGGACGTCTGGGGCGCATCGCCCTGCATGAACACCACCTGCGCGATGCCTTCGTTGGCATACACTTTCGCCGGCAGGGGCGTGCCGTTTCCGATCTCAATGGTGACGTGTCCCTCCCATCCAGGCTCAAGCGGGGTCACGTTCACGATGATACCCGATCGTGCATACGTCGACTTGCCGAGCACGATGCCCAGCACGTCGCGCGGCATCTTGAAGTACTCGACCGACCGGGCCAGCACATAGGAGTTGGGCGGGATGAGGATGTGGTCGTCGGTGGTTGTTTCGACGAGTGCGCGTTCGTCGAGATCTTTGGGGTCGACAACGCTGTTAAACATGTTAGGCGTAAAGACCCGAAACGCATCGGCTACGCGCATATCGTATCCGAACGAGCTGAGTCCGTAGCTTACCACGTCGTCGCGCACCTGGTGGCCGACGAATGGGTCGATCATGTCGTGTTCGGTAGCGCGCTGGGCAATCTGAGCGTCGTTAAGAACCATGGGATGTGTAGGTAGGGAAGTAACGTAGGTGGGATCGGTAGCGCAGCGGGCTTATGACGCCTCGGGCGCTGTGAGTCCGTCGGTCATAATGCGAATGGCTTCGGGGCCGTAGTTAAAGAGGCAGTCGATGGCGCCCATGCCCGACTCAAACCCCTCGAAGTTCTGCCGGTAGGTCGGATGGTCGTAGGGCGGAAGTACCGTGCACAGATCGCCCTCAGCGCTGCTGGCTCCGTCGTCCGTTGCAATGCCGAGTTGACTGGCATGTTCGTGTGCGATCCAGAGATTGGCCGCGCCGGTCTCTGCCTGGATGGCGTTCAACGTATCGGCCCCCAGCTCAGACGCCCGCACGAACGGCGTTTCAACCTGTGCGAAGGCGCATGTGATGCGTGTGGTCGATTCGGCGATTGGCTGCAGCGCCTGGGGCGGCGTGTCGAAGAACGGCTTGAAGTCGTCTTCGAAGTACTCGAAATACATGGTGGAGCGGTAGTTATACATAAAGGCCCGCCAGTGGCGCTCATGCCACGGCACGTTGCCATCGACCTGCACCTCGCGCGCCGGACGCCCATGCTGGTGCGACCACATAGGCAGGCTGATCCACTGCCACCCATTGGGATTGCGCAGCTTGCTCCGGTTCTGACGGGTCTGCCGGCGATACGGCCAGGTGTCGGCCCACACCACGCGGTCGACCGCTGCCATAAGTGCTACGCTGTGCAACGGAGGGAAGTATTCAAGAGGAAGTAACGCTACCGTCATAAGGCGTAGTCGTGCATAGAATGTATCGAGAAAACAGACGTTATTCGGGTCAGACCTGCCGGGTTACAAAGCCAACCGCGTGTGCTACGACTTGATTGCCGGGTTGTTACATCGGTTGTTACAACGCAGTTGAAAGCGCAGCTCATGAACCGCTTCGCTTTTGTCTTCTGATTGAGTATACTACACACGCAGGTTTTGAGTGGTCTGCTCCTGACCCGCTGTGGTGCCAACTCGAACGAGGCTGACGCGCAGAGCAAGATGAGGAGGTAATATGACAGAATATAGCTACGCCACGAACCAATGCTACACAGAACCACTTACATGAATCGGCGTGGCGCAGCGTGCACCACAGCCCTGTGTACGCATTGCGGCCAAGTTATTCTGGCCAAGTTATTCTGGAAGTGCCTCTCTGCCCCAGACTGTTCTGCTCCAGACTGTTCCGGTTGATACCCGCCAACGCCCTGCAGACCTGTTTTTCACCTTTGTTGACCTCACCTTCGCTGTATGTCTTCCTCACCACGTACCGAACATCAACGTGCTGCTACCGTGAACCGGCTTTTTCTGGCGGCGCTTGCGCTGTTTGCCGGTTCCATTCTGTTTAGCACGCTGGGCATGCTGCTTCTTCAGCTCGTTCCCTCGTCGCTGTCGTATTTTGGCCCCTATCTGGGCACGCTGATCAGTGCGCCGACCTGGACGTACATGACCATGCTGCCCATTTTGGCGATCTTGATGTATGGCATGGATCTGGGCTGGAAGCGCATGGCGTTCTTTGTGTTCTGGGGCTGCTTTATTGGGGGTGCCAGCGAGCTGATGGGCACCATGAAATGGTTTGCTATCGGCGACCTGGTGCTGCCTTTCGGCGAGTATCAATACACGACCTGGCTCGGGCCCAAGTTTGCCGACCATGTGCCTTACTTCATCCCTGCCTCGTGGTTTGCGATGTCAATCGTGTCGTTCGATCTGGCACGACGGCTCAGCGACACGCGCTGGGTATACCTGCTCGTGGCAGCTGCCTTCATGACGCTGTGGGACGTGTCGCTCGACCCTGCCATGAACGGAGCCGGTGTGCAGAACGCGGTAGGGAGCGTCACCTTCTGGTCGTATCCGCAGGGCGGCTTCTACTACGGCATGCCCATTTCAAACTGGATTGGCTGGTTCATTGTAAGCTACCTCATCATGGTCGGCTATGAGTACCTTGGCGGGGGACTTAACACCCAACATCCATGGGCCCCTGCTGTTTACCTGCTAAACTGCCTCTTTCCGCTGCTCATCCTCACACTGCAAGGCATGTTCCTCGCCGTTTTGATCGGTGCAGCAGCTACCGCAATCCCTTTTGTGGCGCTCTGGTGGAAGCGAGACACCGCCTTTCGGCTTATTCCCGTGAATGCGTAACGTATGTTTACCTCTGCCCCCGACGACGCCTACATGATGCAGGAGCCCGACGTAGTGGCTCCCGACTTAGACAGCCGTGCCGAGCAAGACACGTGGCTCTGGCAGTCGTTTCGATATCATTCACGTACCTTCTCTATGGCAGCTCGCCTGCTGCCGAAGCGCGTGCAGATCCCCGTCGCCGTACTGTACCTGTTCTGCCGCAAGGTGGACTCGATTGCCGACCATATGGTGCTCGAAGAAGGCGCCCAGGCCGCCCTCAACGAAGTGCATGCCACCTGGGATGCCCTCGATGCCACCCTCGCCGGCACCCCGCCCAACGCGCTCCTCTGGAACCGCTTGCACGACGTCAACCAGACATTTCAGCTCCGGCGTACGCCCTTCTACGAGCTGCTTGAAGGCGCCATATGGGATCTCGAAGATCGCCCCATAACAACGCTCGACGACCTCGTTGACTACTCCAACCTGGTTGGGGGGAGCGTCGGGGCCATGATGCTTCCTTTCCTGGCTGATTCCGACGCGTACGGCGACCTGGAGGCAGCAGCCCGCCGCATGGGCATCGCCATGCAGATCACAAATATTCTGCGCGACGTGGGCGAAGACCGCCGCCACCTCGACCGCATCTACCTACCCACGAACTGGATGCAGGAGCACGGCATTGCCCCGGAAGACCTCGATGGGCCCACACTGCCCGACGGCTACCCGGCTCTGCTTGAGGCCGTGATGCACGAAGCCGAGGTCCGCTACGCATCCAGCATGAACGCGATCGCGGCCTTGCCCTGGGGGATGCGCACCGGCATTCGATCTGCGGCGCGTATGTATCGCGAGATCATGAATGAGGTGCGCGCCCTGGAGTACGACAACATCCACCACCGCGCTTATGTGTCTACACGACGCAAGGCATGGTGCGTCTGTGCGGATACGTACGACCGCCGTAAAGCGCAGCTCAAACGCGATGCACGGGCCCTCGAATCGGCATGAGAGCTCTTGCAGCGCATCTGGTACGTGCATGGATGTACTGGGACCTGAAACGGTCTTTTCAGCGCATCGAGTGGCATGGCACCTGGCCGCCCCCGCTGCCAGCCGGCCGGCCGCTCATTGTATGTGCCAACCACCATCACTTCTACGACGGCCACCTGCTCTGGCTGCTCCTGAGCAAACGTCTCGACCGCCCCGGTCTGGTCTGGATGGAGGAATGGGAGCGCTTCCCGTTCTTTGCTCCCGTTGGCGCCCTGCCGTTTCCCGCGGACGATGCCAGCACGCGCGCTTCAACCGTGCGACGTACAAGCCGGTACTTCCACAGACATCCCGATGCATCGCTCATATACTTTCCGAGCGGGGTGCTCCGTTCTCCTACCACAGGCATCGGCCCGTATCCCACCGAACGCTTCACTCGCATGCACCGGCTCTATCCCGAGGCGGTCTTCTGGCCCGTAGCACTTTACGTTACATGGGATGGCGCTCCTCATCCGATCGCCATGCTCGGCGGCGGTCCGGTTGTCGACCTGAGCATGCATGCCGCCGGACGCATCGAGACCCAGTTGCGCCACCGCTGGCACGCGCTCCGCGAAACAACCCATGCCCCCACGCATCTTTTGATGGATGGTCGCACGTCTCCGGCCGACCGGTGGAGCTTTGCCTGGATGTCCTCTTTCTTCAAGCAGCTGCTTCCTGAATGAATTGTCTTGTCCGTGTGCTCTCTGCAATCGTGCCTCACCCGCTTGCTCGCTCCCCCCGAGCCTGCCCCATCGCTGAACGCGTAGCCCGTTGCAGCATGCGCCAGCTCTTCCTCGTGCCTCTGCTCCTTGTTTTGAGCGTCTCGCTTGCCTCAACAACCAGCTCACCGCTCCCGCCGCTTGCCATGCCTGACTCCTCCCACATCCACTACGCAAACCAGGATGTAGATCAGCTTCGTGCTGGACTTGAAGCAGCAGGTGAGCGCAGCGACGAGCTGCTCTATCGATACCGGCTCTATCCGCTGACGGAAGACGCCGAGGTGCTCAGCGACATTCCGTCTTCGCTCGACGAAGCGTCGGCCCGCGAGCTCGCGCTGCTGGCGGGCCTGTGGGCCTACCGCGCCGGTGAGGCCTCGACCCTCGGCGCTATTCGCTATGGTCGCCGCTCGGTTAACCTGCTCAACGCCGCCCGCGAGAAGGATCCACTCGACCCGTTCGTGCTGCTCATCGAAGGGCAGTCGCTGCTCTACCGGCCGTCTATGGCGGGCGGTAACCCGCACATGGCTGCCGATCGCTTCGAGCAGCTTCGCACTGTGCTCGACATCAACGATGACGTGCCCATCGAGCAAGAAGAGGCGATGATCTGGCACTGGATTGCGCTGCAAGAGGCTAACGAAAATGACCGGGCCGCCTCGTTGCACGACGAGCTGGCACAGGCAGACCTGCGCCCTCTGTACCGCCAGTTCCTGGAATCGCCCCCGCAGGTCTAATCTATAGGTGGAACGCCTCATACGCACGTACAGCACTTGCTGGACTGCAGCGAGCGCCAGGGCCACCGGCACTTCTCGATGTTCTCGTTCGACTTTCCTGATGCATGTCGCTCTTTGCAAGCTTGCTTATCGGTATTCATGTGTGTGTGGCCGGGGTGCTCATCGCGAACCTGGTCTACCTGCGCACCAGCCGCCAGGCCGACGCGCCCCCGCTCTCCGACGAACCGCCGCTCCTGTCGGTGCTCGTTCCAGCGCGCAACGAAGAGGCCAACCTGCAGCGGCTCCTCCCGTCGCTGCTCAACCAGACGCACCCAAACTTCGAGATCTGGGTCTATGACGACCGCTCGACCGATGGCACCGCTGCCGTTGTGCAGGGCTTCGACGACGACCGTCTGCATCTGATGCCGGGAACGCCCCTTCCCGACGGCTGGCTCGGCAAGCCACACGCCCTGCACCGGCTCAGCCAGCAGGCCAACGGCAGTGCCTATGTCTTTCTGGATGCCGATACGCGCCTGAACAGCCCGGAGGCTCTCATGCAGTGGGCCCGCCAGTTCGCCGCACGCCCCGACCGGTCGCTTGCTACCGGGCTGCCGCTGTTGCGAGGCGGGGCATCCTGGATCGTCAGCCTCGTGCCAAACGCCATCCTTACCGGACTGCCCTGGCCGCTCGTGAAGTGGATCTCGTCGCCTTCCCTCAGCGCGCTAAACGGGCAGTTCTGGATGATCGATGCCGGCACCTACCACACGCACGAGCCACACCGTGCTGCACAGAACGAAGTGCTCGAAGATGTGGAGATTGGCCGCTACCTGAAAGCGCAGGGCATCACCCCGTACCTGTGGGATATCCGCGGCGAGCTCACCGTCTACATGTACGCCTCAACACACGACGCCTGGCGCGGCTTTCGCAAAAACGCCTATCTGCTCATGGGGGGGCACCCGGCTGCGTTCGTGCCGCTGTTTGCCTTCTATGCAACCACGTTCGTTGTAGCCCCCTGGGTCGTGTCCTGGCTCTGGGTTAGCGTGTTTGGCCTGAAGGCCGCCACCGACGCCTGGAACGGAATCCCGTGGTACATTTCGCTGCTCGCCCCCGTCTCCTACCTTGCTGGCGCACTTATCCAGCTGGATTCGGCCTGGCATCACTGGACGCACAACGTGTCCTGGAAAGGACGCTCTGTATCTGCCCGCTCAACGGCCTCCCCATCACAGCCCGCTCCGCAGAACGAAAACTGATTTCGCGCCAGCACACCCCTTCGCCCTGAAGAGCTCCACCTCTACCCTCGTTCGTTACAGCCGTCCGTTGCGGATCTGTTGCGTGCTGCAAGACACCTCTCCGGTTTGCATCCCGTAGTGCATAGCGCATGTGCATCTGCTGTCCTTCTAAAGCAACCGGATGCGCCTGTGGCTTTTTCGTTCTGTGCTGTTTGCTGACGTTTTCTGATCTACCCGCCTATGCGCTATATCGACACCACACCGGTGAACGACCCAACCCTTAATCTTGCCCTCGAAGAGCATGTGCTGCGCACCTTTCCTGACGATGAGGACTACGTGATCTTCTACATCAACGAGCCCTCAATCATTATCGGGCGCAATCAGAATACGCTTGAGGAGATCAATGCCCGCTACGTCGAAGAGAATGATATCCATGTCGTGCGGCGGGTCTCAGGGGGAGGCGCCGTATATCATGACTTTGGCAACCTGAACTTCAGCTTCATCACTGACTACGCGCCCGACCGGCTGAACAACTTCGAGCACTTTACGCGCCCCGTTGTGCATGCACTCAACGACCTGGGGGTGCCCGCCGAGCTCAAGGGCCGAAACGACATCGTGGTCAACGACCGCAAGGTGTCGGGCAACGCGCAGTATTCAACCGGGAAGCGCATGTTCAGCCACGGCACGCTGCTCTTTGACAGTAACCTGGGCGAGGTGACCCGTGCACTCGACGTAAAGCAGAGCAAGATCGAGTCGAAAGGACACAAGTCGGCTCGCAGCCGGGTTGCAAACATCAGCGAGTTTCTGGAAGATGCGTTTACCGTGCACGACCTGCGCAAACACCTGCTGGAATCGTTCAAGGAGACGCAGGACGTCTCGGTTTACGACCCCACGGAGGCAGACTGGGAGGCTGCCCGAGCACTTGCCGACAAAAAGTATCGCACGTGGGCGTGGAATTACGGCGCGTCGCCTGCCTTCGACGTACAGCGCGTGCGCCGTTTCGATATCGGCGAGGTGGATGTGCGCCTCAACGTGGACAACGGCATCATCCAACAGGCTACTATCTACGGCGACTTTCTGGGGCATGGCGACGTAGAGAATCTCGCCGACCGGCTTGAGGGCGTGTCGTACCGGCGTGGTGCCATCGCCGACGCCCTTAGCGATGTGAACGTATCGGACTACTTCGGCGGCCTGAAGCGAGCCGACTTTGTAAACCTGGTGTACGCCGGCGATGAAGCAGACGCAGCGTAGCAGACGTGGCGTAGCAGACCCTGTCCGGCGCTCTTGCGGGCCTCTCGGTATAACAGCACGTAGCAGCAATGCGACCGGGCACCGATCTTCCGGTTACGGCTCGGGCGTCCACCGGTAGGTTACCACCATGGGGTCGGGGTTAGACACGGCGATTGTAATGTCGTATCCCTCTTCATGGGGATGCACGCTCAGGTCTTGCGGAAAGAAGTCTCGATTGGGCTGCGGGTTTGCTTCAATGAGGCGGCGCTGCAGCGCGCCATCATCCCCAAACACATCAACCTGGATCCAGCCCGAGCGCACGTTCAGCACAAATAGACGATCATCTATCAGATCGACCGACGGGATGAGCAGGGGGGGCTGGTGCGTGTCGCCTCTCAGGAAAGCATAGCTGCGCTCCAGCATGGGCGAGTCAAAGCCGTGCAGCGCCAGCGTGTCGGGCGTGGCAGGAGCTGTAGACAGATCGAGGGGCAGGCGATCTACGACCGGGCGGAGTCCTGATAGGCTCCATACCTCGTCGTTGTGCACCCGAAGGAACCCAGCATAGCGCCAGTACTCCTGGGGCAGCGTGTAGGCCGTCTGCATCGTACCGTCCCAGTCGTACTGGTAGATGGTCGACCCGATGTCTTCGCCCAGCAGCTTCAGGTAGAAGGCGTCAGGATGCGCGGCGGTATACGCAAGCGAAGCCTCGTCGGCTCGCTCGATGGCGAACCCGGCATCATCGAGCACCTCATCGTCTACCACGCCAACCAGGACGTCACTCTCGGCATTGAACACCCAAATCGTATCGCCCACGACGCCGGTCAGGAAGGGCACGTCGAAGCGGTCGCTGGCTACTTCGCGGTCGTAGGTGCCGTCGGCAGCAATGTGGTGCAGGCTGTTGCGCTCCGCATCCGACACGATGAGCGATCCGTCGGGGCGGTGATGCAGCGTGCGCGGGTAGCCGATCGGGTGTGCCTCGGTCGACTCAATCTGGCGGACCCGGTAGAGCGAGTCGGCTGGGGTATCCTGCGCAAGCGCACGCGAGAGGGAATCGGCAGGCGTGATCTCGTCGAAGCTGCCGGTTCCACAGCCAGAAGGCAAGCACCCGCTTACAAGCAGTGCGAGCGTGCCCCATGCAATGAGAACACGGTATACGGTAGAGGGCATAGCGTACTACAATTGTGTACTACAGAAGTTGGTAGTGGATAAACGCTAAATGATAGAATGATCGGGCACCGCAGTTTTGTCTTGTTCGAACCCCCTCTCCCTTATTTCGCTTCGCTCCATCAGTCGCCC
>NZ_JARWGJ010000015.1:0-3443 GCF_040409695.1 Longimonas sp. | reverse complement strand
TGTTGGACCTGTCTCCTCCATTTTAAGAGGATTGAAACCTGGGTGCGTCTCCCCAGCCCGTGCCATCGTCATCGCCGCCGAGGTTGGACCTGTCTCCTCCATTTTAAGAGGATTGTGCGGAAGCGGGAGCTCCATGGCGGGGCTGCCGCTTTTTTTGTTGGGAGGCGTTGAGATCCTTCCGCCTATCGGCGTCAGGATGACGTGCAGTGTGTGGGGAGTCGCGCATCCTGCTCCTTCAAATCATTCCAGATGCATGCATCCCCCCCACATCCCCACGGATCGGTGTCCGGGGCAAGCGTTTCCCGGTCTGGGGGCCCGCTTTAAAGACCTGACAGGTTTTGGAAACCTGTCAGGTCTAATAGATAAACGTCCACTTCCTAAACACGCCCATCCCTCCACTCCTCCACCCTTCCATCCCTCTACATCGTGTGGCCCAGTCCGGCATTAGGATGACGTGCGGTGTGGGTTCGATGTAAGCGCTTCAGATATGGTAATGACGCGTCCTACGCGTCGTCTGCGCCAGTGTCGGTGGGCTCCTCACTCATCATCCAGATGATAATGAAAAGCAGATAGATGACCCCAATGACGTACGCGATGTCGAAAATCATGGGACAGCGGGTTTGATGCGAGGGGAATAACTCCTTGGGAGCAAGGCCAAACGGGGACCTTGTGCTCTACGGCAGAGCACGTGGGTTGAGCGGGGTAGCCGGGCGGCAGCGGGTGGGAGCCAGGGCGGGAGGATACAACGCGCGGAGTACGTTCGCATCGCGCCGCACCCAGTCGCCGTGGCTGGTAAACGGGAGTGACGAGGTTGACTCCTGTGCCCCCGTATCTGCAGACGGGTGGCGCGGGCTACGCTGCATGCGGGGCGACGGCCCCGCGTTGGAGTCCGAGCCGGACGAGGTAGGCACCACCACCTCCACAATGGCCCGGGTGCGCGTCAGCGCCACATGCAAGGCAGCGCGGTCTTCCGTCTTCGGAGGGCAGCGCTCCATCAGCACGATCACCACGTCGGCCTCCCAGCCTTTGAAGCTGTGCACCGTGCTCACCTTCAGGCGCGGATCGAGCGGCCAGAATGCGTGCTTGCGTTTCTGGCTCTTTTCCATTGTTGCCGCGCAAACCGAGCAATGGGGCACATCGGCCTGCTTCAGCTGCTCCTCCAGACCCATCCCCATGTTATGGGTGGGCACGAGCATGGCAATCTGGCTGGGATTGAGCCCGTCGACCATGCGGCGTTGGGCAATGGCAACAGCTGTTTTGTAGAGTTGCGACGCTGGCACCTGCGTCCACATCGCCTCAGGACGCGGGCGCTGGTCAAAGTCGAGCGACAGCTGTTCGGCCTTCAGCAGCACCGGCGGCGTGGAGCCGTCTTCGGGCGGCCAGGCGTTGGCCACCGCGTTGAACGCCCCGTGCAGCTCGGCAGGTACGCGGGCGGTGCCTTGCAGGGCATGATGCGTGGGCGTGGCGGTAGCGTCGGGAAAGACGTCGTCCAGACGATCCACCGCGTGGTCATACAAACGCTGGTTGCTGTCGGCGGCCACGGTGATGGGCGTATCCGATTTCATAAGCGGCTGCAGCGCCTGCATCCAGTCGGCCCCCCAGTCCTGGCCCTCATCGATCAGCAGCGTATCGAACGGACCAAACGCATGGCTATCGCCGCTGCGCACGTAGCGGCGGATCTCGCTTGCATGGCGGATGAGCGCAGCGGGCAGGGCGTCAGGCTCCAGTTCGCCCGTATCCACCCCGATGCTGCCCAACAGATTGTAGCCCAACCGGTGGTAGTGCGTGATGGTGCAGGCGCGCATGGCCTGGCTGTAGCGCCATTGCATTTCCTCGCGCAGGCGGCGTTGCACAACGGCCTCGCCCATCTCGCGGCGTTCTGCTTCGGTGAATATGTCGCCCTCCAAGATCACAGCGCGCACACCGCGGGTCAGCAGGTCGCGCATGTAGTGCCACAGCGTGATGTTGAACCCGAGCATCAACACGCGGTGTTCGTCACGCAGCAGGGCATGGGCGGCTCGGCGCGCCAGCACCAGCGTTTTTCCGCTGCCTGCGGATCCGGTAACGAGCAGCCGCTTGGCGGGACTCCACGCGGCTTTGCGCTGCGCGGGGGTCAATATAAGCGGTTCGTTCTGAGCGGCCTCGTCGGGCGTAGGATGCAGCCAGCCGTGCACGATCTCGTGCCAGGGTCGATCTACCCCGATGGCTTCGAGCTTCTGCTGAAGGGCTTTTACGTGCTTGCCGGTTTGTCCGAACGAAAGGGGGCGCAGCATAGGCACCAGGTCTTGCAGGCTTCGCGTCTCCAGCATGGCGCGGCTGGCCAGCCCGTAATACCGAAAGTCTTTGTCGTACACCCGCTCGCCGTATTTCTTCACGCTGTGCATCGCAGGTCCGCTGGCCTTGTGCAGGTAGACGCCCGCCCGCACGAATCCATAGAACGAGGAATCGTCCTGGCGCAGCTGTTCGGCAATGGGCATGAGGATGCGAAAGAACGCATCGCGGGCGCGGTCGGCCTGCGCAAACGGATCGCTGACTGTCTTTAGGCCGGCGTCGGTCTGCACGCGCCACGTCTCGCCCGAGATGTCGTACGCTCCGGCGTCGGGGTCATCCATACGGTAGTCCTTGACTTCAATGATCTGCACGCCCGCATCGGGGTGTACGAGCACCACATCGGGGCGGGTGCCGCCTACGTGCGGCTGCAGGTAGATACGCCACGCATCCGACAGGCGCTCAATGAGCAGCCGTGCCAGGGTCGCCTCGCCCTCGGTGAGGGGCGTGCGGAGCTTCGACCAGGTATCGGGAGCAGGGTAACAGCGGGCCATAGTGAGGAAGCAGGCAAAGGAGTAGGGCGTGCGGGAAAGGGGATAAGCGCAACTGCCCACGCGGTGCCTCGGCTCGAAATCATCATGGCGTTGCTGAATTGCATCGCGCTGCGTTGAATTCAAGGCGGGTAAAGACCTGACAGGGTTTGGAAACCTGTCAGGTCTAACGCTCTCCCCCGTAAGTTCTCCCGGACACAGTACCACCCCCACCCGCAAGTCATCCCGGACGGAGCGGAGCGGAGATCCGGGATCTACCCCTTCACCCCGAGCCCGTACTGCCGGGCAGATCCTTCCAACTACAGCCCTCTTCCCACCAGCTGTCATGGTGAGCGAAGCCGAACCATCTCCTGCTCGACTGGCGACACTGCCCCGTTCGCACAACCTTCACGCTATTCACACCCCCTTCACGGCACCAGCTTGCTCTTTACGCACAAAACCCCTACGCTAACAACCGTACAAACAGGCACATGTCCGCAGGCCCCGAGCCCGGCACGCCGTAATGCGTACGGCCGCTGTGGCGGTTCTTCTGCGCACAATGAGCAGCGAAACATGCTCAAATGTAACAGACATGTGGCGAAATGTGCAGACCTCGCATCCCCCCTAAAACCGGGGGGGTCTGCA
>NZ_JARWGJ010000014.1:0-54098 GCF_040409695.1 Longimonas sp. | reverse complement strand
AGAAGGTTCCAAGGGTTGGGCTGTTCGCCCATTAAAGCGGCACGCGAGCTGGGTTCAGAACGTCGTGAGACAGTTCGGTCCCTATCTACTGTAGGCGTTGGAAACTTGAACGGAGCTGCTTCTAGTACGAGAGGACCGAAGTGGACGAACCGCTGGTGTACCAGTTGCGTCGCCAGGCGCATCGCTGGGTAGCTATGTTCGGAAGGGATAAGCGCTGAAAGCATCTAAGCACTAAGCCCCCCGTGAGATTAGGTTTCCCCAATAGGTCGTTCGAGATTAGGACGTGGATAGGCAGCAGGTGTACGCATGGCAACATGTTTAGCCGAGCTGTACTAATTACCTATAAGGCTTGACCTTGCTATTTTTCACACACCATCGTCTGTGTGATTGCTCTACCGGCAATACGCGAAAAACATTATATTAATTGCAGTGCATTGAGCACTGCCCAGGTTTCCTGGTGACTACAGCGCAGGTGAAACACCTCTTCCCATCCCGAACAGAGAAGTTAAGCCCTGCAGCGCCGATGGTACTGCCCTTAGGCGGAAGAGTAGGTCGTTGCCAGGATCTCTTTCAAAAAGCCTCGTCACATTTTTGTGGCGAGGCTTTTTTTGTTTTATCCCTCAACTCTATTACTATACGCAAACATATCATTCTGAATCATTGTCATTACAAAGATCAACTCAGATAATCACCGCTTAGTGCGAATAATCAAAACAACAGATAGCGTCTATTTCAAAAGCGCTCTCCCTTTCTTACATTAGTGCAAACGCTTCTTTTTCAATCTGACGTGTCGCTATGTCTATCCCCAACGATCAGGCACCTACGTCTCTTGCAAGTTCTCCGCAGGTGACCTCCAAATTAGCTATCGAACATGGTCTAACAGAAGAAGAGTACGGATGGATCATTGACCATCTCGGACGTACGCCGACGTTCGTAGAACTGGGAATCTACTCCGTTATGTGGAGCGAACACTGCTCATATAAAAATTCGCTCGCTTTGCTTAAGACGCTTCCTAACGAAGGACCAGAACTCCTCGTGGCTGCGGGAGAGGAGAACGCGGGACTAATCGATATCGGTGATGGCATTGGAGTGGCCTTCAAAGTCGAAAGTCATAACCACCCCTCCGCCGTTGCTCCCTACCAGGGAGCAGCAACAGGCGTCGGAGGGATTCACCGCGACATATTCACGATGGGAGCACGCCCGATCGCAGCACTGAACTCTTTACGCTTCGGCTCTCTCGAAAATGATCGCGTCCGCTACCTGCTCGATGGCGTCGTGCGTGGCATCGGTGATTACGGAAATTCATTTGGGGTGCCGACCGTAGCCGGCGATGTGTACTTCGACGATGCCTACGAGGGTAACCCGCTGGTTAATGCGATGAGCGTCGGTATCGTTAAAGAAGATGCAATCGCCTCAGCATCCCCTAAAAATGAAGGCAGTGCCGTTTATATCGTTGGGGCCTCAACCGGGCGCGACGGGATCCATGGAGCCACCTTTGCATCAGAAGAGATCTCGGAAGAGAGCGAAGACAAACGTCCAAGCGTTCAGGTAGGCGACCCTTTCACGGAAAAACTGCTCCTCGAAGCTACTCTTGAAGCGATTGGGGCAGGCGTTGTCGAGGCGATCCAGGATATGGGCGCAGCAGGCATTACAAGCTCCTCTTTTGAGATGAGTGCGTCGGGGGAGTGTGGAATGGAACTCCACCTCGACCGCGTGCCGGTACGCGAGGAAAAAATGACACCTTACGAGATTATGCTCTCCGAAAGCCAGGAGCGCATGCTGGTCGTATGTGATCCCGACAATACCGACGAACTCATTAGTATCTACAATAAGTGGGACCTGCACGCGGAACGGATTGGCACGGTTACCGAGGGCACGAGTGTCCGCCTCTACTGGAATGACGAGCTTGTGGCAGACCTTGATGCGGGTCACCTCGATTCCGGAAGCGGCGCTCCAGTGTACGAGCGGGAAACCGAACAGCCTGCATACCTTGAGACCACACAGGCCTTCGACGCTGAAGAAATTACCGATTGCGCGCCGGATACAGCAACCAACACGCTCACTGATCTGCTTGCTGCACCGAATATCGCATCCAAGGAGTGGGTGTTTGAGCAGTATGATACCATGGTACGCACAAACACAGTTGTTGGACCCGGGCCCAGTGATGCGGCAGTAGTTCGTATCAAAGGAACGAATAGAGGGCTTGCGCTGAAAACTGATTGCAATGGTCGCTACGTCTATCTGAATCCACGTAAAGGAGCGCAGATCGCTGTGTGCGAGTCTGCTCGAAACGTCGTCTGTGCCGGCGGACGCCCCATTGCAATTACGAACTGCCTGAATTTCGGAAATCCCTACAAGCCGGACGTATACTGGACGTTCGCTGAAGCAATTGCTGGCATGAGCGATGCCTGCACAGCACTGGGCACGCCGGTCACAGGTGGGAATGTATCGTTCTACAACGAACACCCCGAGGGGGCCGTCTATCCAACACCAACGATTGGCATGGTCGGGCGCGTCGATGACCTCCATACGCAGCCGACAACAGCCGCCGTCGGGTCACCCGGCGACCAGGTGTTCATGCTGCACCCGCAAGGACAAGCCTTTCCGAATGATATCGATGGGTCGGAATATCTTGCAACAATCCATGACACAATTGCTGGCGACGCGCCTCGGCTGGTCCTTGACGAAGAAGTGGCTGTTCAGCACGCCATGCACGCGCTAATCCGTACCGGGTACGTGCGTCACGCTCACGATGTATCTGATGGGGGCCTCGCAGTCTGTCTCGCAGAGTCGGCACTCCATGGTCACTGCGGAATCGATGTGGTTCTAAATGTGCCATCAGCGGCCCGGGCCGACGCCATACTGTTCGGGGAAGCGCAGTCGCGTATTGTCTTATCAGTCGCCCAAGAGCACGTAAACAAAGTGGAAACTCTACTCGAAGACGAAGCGAGCGTCGCTGCTACAGCTATTGGAACAGTCGGAGGCGATAAGCTTCGCATCGAATGGAATGATACAACATGGATTGAAGCCGAACTCACAGCGCTCCGCACTGCATACGAAAACACAATCCCCTCTCACATGGGCATCGAGCAGCGTGCTGCAGCATAAGCCCAGAAAAGTAACCGGTCTGCCTTTCCAGATGATCTGAACAGCTGTCAGAAAAGACAGTACAAGCCCCGAGGTATACTACTGAATAAGCATGTTGTGCACGTAAATAGGGCCGCAGATGTAACACAATGTATGTGGCCTCTACAAAGCGCATGAAGCCGACAACCGTTCGGCTCCCCCTGCGTTCTATCGTATAGTACTATCTTACGCCCAGCTTTACTTTGATTATGGATATGCCCTCCTCCAACGGACAGACGCCCGACCTCTCAGCCTTCGAAGGCATCAACGCGTCTGATGCAGAGATGCGCGATGTCGTAATCATCGGAACTGGCCCTGCAGGCTGGACAGCCGCGTTGTACACCGCCCGGGCAAGCCTCCAGCCTCTCGTGTTTATGGGCCCCGAGCCGGGAGGACAGCTCACCACGACGACCGATGTCGAAAACTATCCGGGTTATCCCGAAGGCATCATGGGGCCCGACATGATGCAAGATTTCCAGACTCAGGCCGAGAGGTTCGGAGCCGAATCGCGCTATGGGATGGTGACTGATGTTGACTTCACCGAGCGGCCCTACCGTCTCCTCATTGATGGGGAAACGGTTGTACACGCTCAGACGGTCATCATCGCAACCGGAGCGTCGGCACGGTACCTTGGTCTTGAGAACGAACAGCGTCTGCTCGGGCATGGCGTATCAGCCTGCGCAACATGCGACGGCGCCTTCTTCCGCGACGAAACCGTAGCTGTAGTAGGCGGCGGTGACAGCGCAATGGAGGAGGCCATGTTCCTGACCAAGTTTGCGAAAGAAGTGCGCGTCATCCACCGCCGCGATGAACTGCGCGCATCCCAGATCATGCAGGAACGGGCCTTCGACAACGACAAGATCACTTTCGTGTGGGATACGGAAGTCGTTGATGTGCTCGGCGAAGATCAGGTTACCGGTATCGAGGTCATTAACAATAACACCGAAGAGACCTACGTCATGGATGACGTGACAGGCCTCTTCCTCGCAATTGGCCATACGCCCAACACCGGGCCGTTTGAGGGCTGGATCGACATGGATGAGGATGGATATATCCAGACGAAACCCGACTCCACCTATACCAACGTTTCGGGGGTCTTTGCCTGTGGTGATGCGCAAGACCACGTCTATCGCCAGGCTGTTACGGCTGCAGGTACCGGCTGCATGGCGGCTATCGATGCCGAGCGCTGGCTCTCCGAGCATGGCGTGATCGACGAACCACGCACCGAAACCGAATACCATGCCACGCCGTCAGCAGCGTCGGCCGAGGCAGCGTAGTTTGCATTCGCTCTGTGTACCTGGTACTGTACTTGCTACACAGACAACTGCTAACCGCATCGTACATCAACCCTTGCTCAGCCCGTGACTTTTTCGCGCTCCCTCGGAGCTTTGTGCGTAATAACGTTCTGCTTCAGCCTCGTCCTTACGGGCTGTACCTCTTCCGAATCAGATGAGCCGGTTCCTGCCGCCACTGTCGCCGACACCACAACGGCAGAAGACACGCTCTCCAGCATCACAGCCACAGCGCCTTCGCCCGATGGTGAGCGCACGCTCGATGAGCGCCTGGCCGACCTTTCGCTGGCCGCGGAGGTGAAAAAGGCGCTGGCGCGCGATCGGCAGCTGCGGGGGTATGACTTTGAGGCTATCGTGGAGCAGGGCACGGTGCTTCTAAAAGGGGATGTGGGAAGCGAGTCGGAGCACGATCGGGCTGCCCGTGTCGTTGCACAGGTCGGGTCAGTACGCGCCGTCACAAATGCAGTCACGATCGTTGGCCAGCCGGTCGTAGCAGATGCAGGAGATGGTAACGCCGCCAGAGAAGGCACGCGGCACGTCGTACAATCCGGCGAAACGCTGTGGAGCATCGCGCGCTCGCACCAGTCCTCCGTCGACCGCATCCGCCAGCATAACCGGCTCAACGACGGACGCTTGCAGCCCGGCCAGGAGCTCGAAATCCCCGAGCCCTGATTCATATAGGGCTCGGACTCGATTAGTTATCGAGGAAAGACATTGAGGAAAGACATCAAAGAGAGACGTGGCAGTGCTGCGTCTCTCTTTCTTTCGTAGGAGATGGCTGTCGGGCATGGGTAGATGCGTGTGCCCGAACCCCACCTCACGCCCGCATCAAATTGCGCAGCACAAAGAACACATTCTCCTTCCGCTCACGCAGGCGCCGGTAGAAGTACGGAAACCACTCCGTGCCATACGGCACATACACCATCATATTGTAGCCATCGGCGGCTATCTCGCGCTGGGTTTCAGGGCGAAGCCCGTACAGCATCTGAAACTCAAACTGGTCGCGCGAAATGTCCTCCTCTGCGGCGAATGCCTTCGTAGCACGGATCAATGAATCGTCGTGGGTAGCAATACCCGAATAGGACGTGTGCTTCAGCAAGCGCTGCATGTAATCCGTGAAGCGAGCGCGAATCACGTCCATGTCCTGATACGCCACCGCAGCCGGCTCCCCATACGCACCCTTGCACAGGCGCACGCTCACGCCGAGTTCGCACATCCGGTCGATGTCGCGATCGGTGCGCTTGAGCATCGCCTGCAGCACCGGACCGATATGATCAGGAAAGTCAGCATGCATCGCCTCGAAGATCGACAGCGTCGAATCCGTCAGGTCGCTGCCCTCCATATCCAGCCGCACAAACATATCGTGCTCCACGGCTACCTCCATCAGCGCGCGCAGATTTTTCAGACAGAAATCCTCATCGATGAGCTGTCCCAGCATCGACAGCTTAATCGAGATGCGGTTGCGGCGGTCCTCGGGCGTAATGGCATCCAACGTACGCACCAGTTCAATGTACGCATCGCGCGACTGAAGGGCGACATTGCGGTCGTGCACATGCTCGCCAAGCAAGTCGAGCGCCACATGCAACCCATCGTCATTTGAACGGCGCACCGCCGGCAGTGCATTGTCGAGCGTCTCACCCGCCACAAACCGACGGGCCAGGAAAAAAGGAAGTCTCATTGCATAAGAAGTTGAAAGCGCTTTTGCTAACACACTAAACATAGGCGCTGGCACACTGGCAAGTTGACCCATGCGTTGAAAAAGCGGTTCGAAATACAGACATTGTTGCGTCAGGGTCGACTCGTACCACGACGCTACGGGTATAGGGGGATGCGAACGGCCGTTGCCCATCGGCACCACGGCCTCTACCGCCGCTGTTTTCTGCCTGATCGATACGCCGCATAGCCACGCGCATGTCTCACGCCTCACCTACATGGATTGCCGGGGTGGATGCCTGTACATCCGGCTGGTTCATCGTTCTCGAAGAAATCCACACCGGTGTGCACCGCCATCGCATTGTAGACCACGCCGCAGCGCTGCTTCACCTCCCCGAACAGCCTGCGTACCTTGGCATCGATATGATCATCGGACTGCCCGATGCTGCTCGTTCGGGCGGACGTGCATGCGACCGGGCGGCTCGGACGCTGCTCGGGTGGCCGCGCTCCAGCAGCATTTTCTCGCCCCCGTGTCGCTCTGCCCTGCAGGCCAATACATATGACGATGCCAGCGCCCAAAACCGAAGGAGCCACTCCGATAGCGTGGGGCTTACGAAGCAGGCGTTCAACCTATTCCCCAAAATCCGCGCACTCGACCAGGCCCTCTCGCCCGCCGCACAACAGCGAGTGCGCGAAGTGCATCCCGAATGCAGCTTCTATGTGCTCAATGGCAATACCGCGCTCGCTGCATCCAAGCACACCGATGAAGGCCGAACGCATCGCATCCACCTGCTGGAAGAAGCAGGATTTACCGACCTCGACAGCGCCCTGCATGCGTACGCTCGTGCCCAGGCCAGTGCCGACGACATTCTCGACGCCCACGCCGCCTGCTACACAGCGCGCCGCATGCACGCGGGTACGGCCGAGCGCCTCCCTGAAGCCGAACCAGTCCCCGTCGACGCAACTGGACTGCGTATGGAGATCTGGCGGTAGTTTTTCAATTCAGTGGAATCTCCGGATTCCGCAGGGCAATATGAATCAACGCAACAAATCAACGCAATGAATCGATGCGCGTGCAACAAATTCCTCGAAAGCATTCGCCTGCCTCTTTACGAACTAACCCTACGTCGTAATGTCCACCTCCATTGCTGACCTGCGCGAGAACTACACCAAAGCTACGCTGGCGCGCGAAGACGTATCTGATGACCCCATCGAGCAGTTTCGTAGCTGGCTTGATGCAGCCATCGAGGCTGACCTGCCTGAGCCTAACGCCATGACGCTGGCTACGGCCGACAAGCAGGGCCGCCCGGCCTCGCGCATCGTGCTCCTAAAGGAGCTCGATGAAGGGTTTGTCTTCTACACAAACTACACCAGCCAGAAGGGCCAGGCGCTTCATGCTAACCCGCATGCGGCCCTTACTTTCTGGTGGGAGCCGATGGAACGGCAGGTGCGCGTTCAGGGGCGTGCCGAACGCGTCGCTGAAGAGCAGTCGGATGCGTACTTTGCCAAGCGTCCACGCACCAGCCAGCTCGGGGCGTGGACCTCCCCACAGAGCAGCGTTATCGACGACCGCGAGGTGCTTAACAACAACTGGGAGCAGGTCAAGGAGCGATTCGGCGAAGAGGGCGAGGTGCCGCGTCCGTCTCATTGGGGCGGCATCCGGGTGGTGCCCCACACAGTTGAGTTCTGGCAAGGGCGCCCGAGCCGCCTGCACGACCGCCTGCGCTACCGCCGCACCGATGCCGGTCGTTGGACAATCGAACGCCTGGCGCCGTAGAGGGCAGGCCAGGTGCACAGCAATGGCATGTTGCCGTTCATATGTCGCCGGTAGAGACGCTGGATTCCAACGTCTCTACCGTTGGGTTGTCAGGAATCGTTATCAATCCCAACAATCCGCGAATGTGACTGGGTACGATCACATTCGCATCCGACCGAACATGACCAAAATAGTCAGGAAGGGCGTTCCAAAATGGATGGCAAACGCACCCTTTCCGCAAAAATGCCATTCCTCGTGTCCGGAATTGCAGGGATCATGCGCATACTCCTGTAAGCCTGCTTCCTGCATACCACTCCCGACACACGCTATGCCACTCCGAAAGACGATTCGACTGGGCCCGGTGTACATCTGTATCGACGCCAACGGCATGAGCTGGGGCGTTGGACGACCGCCGCGCCGTTCGCGTGGCCGCCGTTCGCGCGCCAACACACGCACCAAAAAAAGATGGATGCGCAAAGCGTGGCGCTGGTACCAAAATCGGTCGTAGCGCCCAACGGGCCACCCGATGGGCCTGCTCCTTTCAGCTCGTAACAACAGCCGTGTATTCGTGGCACCGTGCGCCGTGCCGTTTGCGCAAGACACTTCTTTATGTGTATGATGTGTGTACGCTGTTCATACACAAACCGCTCCTGCACGTGCGTATGCCTGCTTGGATACGATCTGTTCTGCTTCTTACCATTGCCCTTGGGCTCGCCACGAGCACAACCTATGCCCAGGATGCGCCTCTACCATCTGAGGAAGAGGCCGATACTCCGTTTGTCCGGCATCCGGCCGTGCACCCTAATGGAGAAACCGTCGCGTTCTCGTTCCAGGGTGATCTGTGGACGGTACCGACGTCGGGGGGACGTGCGCTGCGCATGACGGTCCACGAGGCCTATGCCTCAAGTCCCACCTGGAGCCCCGACGGCGCCCAGATTGCCTTTTCAAGCAATCGGTACGGCGGCGATGATGTGTACGTAATGGACGCCGAAGACGGGCGTCCGGAGCGTCTCACGTTCTATTCGGGGACCGACGCACTCAGCCAGTGGGCTCCCACCGGCGACCTGCTTTTCACCACGCGACGTGCCTATGCGCAGGTCGAGCGCGAATCCGAAATCTACCGCGTGTCTGCCGAAGGAGGCGTGCCCATGCGGCACCTCGACGCACTGGGATACGCACCAGCAATGTCGCCCGATGAGCGCTTCGTTGTGTTCGAACGGGGTAGCAACAACACCTCTCGGAAACGGTACCGCGGCCCTGCAGCCAAGCAACTCTGGCTCTACGACGCCGACACCGAATCCTACACGCAGCTAACCACCTTCGACGGTAACGACTACGGGGCCGTATGGACCGGCCCGCGCACGCTGCACTTTATCAGCGAACGAGGCGGTACGTACAATGTGCATCGCATGGATCTGGACGACGATGGACGCCTGGAAGAGATCACCGAGGTAACTACGTACGACGATGGAGACGGCGTGCGCCACCTGTCGGCCAGTGCCGACGGATCGGTGCTCGCGTTTGAGCGGCACACCGACATCTACGTGCTCGACACCGAAACAGGCACGCCGGCAGAGCGGCTCGACATCCGTGTGCCTCGCGACGAGCGCTTCGATCCGGTAGAGCGCGAAACGTTCACCCGGGAGGCATCCGACGTAGCTGTATCCCCCGATGAAGCGTATATTGCATTCGCCGTACGCGGACGTATCTTTCTGATGCGTAACAATGACGAGAGTGCGCATACTGTGCAGCTAACAACCGAAGCCGCACACGCCCGCGACCTGCAGTGGCTCGACGATGAGACGCTGCTGTTCGTTTCTGACGAGGCCGGAACGTACAACATCCACCGCCTCCGCTCTGGCGATGCAGAGACCACCGATCTGTTCGACGCGCTCGCCTACGATGTAACGCCGCTCACCGATACCGATGCGGAAGAGCGCAGCCTGATGCTCTCGCCCGACGGAACGCAACTGGCGTTTCACCGGGGCGCGGCGCACTACGGCGCCAAATCGCTGGTAGTGGCCGACATCACCGACGACCAGACGCTCGGCGACGAACGCGTGCTCCACGAAGGGTGGAACGAAGCCAGCGGCGTCGCCTGGAGCCCCGATAGCCGGTGGCTGGCCTACTCGCTGCCGGATCTTGACTACAACTACGAGGTCTACATCCACGCTGCCGACGACAGCCAGGCACCGGTCAACGTAACGCAGCATCCCAAGCGCGACCATAGTCCCACATGGAGCCCCGACGGCACCAAGCTCGGCTTTGTGTCGGGGCGAAGCGGCAACAACGACGACATCTGGTTTGTCTGGCTACGTGAAGAGGACTGGCAAAAAACGCAGCGCGACTGGGACGAGAACGCGCCGCAGCGTCCGGGCGAACGTGATATGGGCGGCGAGGAGGCCGCAGAAGACGAAAATTCAGACGATGCGGCCGAGCCGGTCGAGATTGACTTCGACAGCATCCATGAGCGGCTTGTGCGGGTAACGACGCTTCCCACGAACGAGGCCAATCCGATCATTGGGGCCGATGGAGACACCTTCTTCTTCGTGGCCGGGCGTGGCGGACGAGGCGCTACGCACCAGACTGATGTAGACCTGCATCGCATCCAGTGGGATGGGAGCGAGCAAGAGACGCTCACGCAGGGCGGGCTGGCTCCGTCGGACGTACAATTAGGACCCGAACAGCAGCATCTCTTCTTTCGGCACTCGGGTGGTCAGATTGCCCGCGTAGGCACCGAAGGAGGAGTAGACCGGCTTTCATTTCAGGCGCGTATGGAGGTCGACTACCCGGCCGAGCGTGTGCAGATCTTTGATGAGCTATGGCGCGTCATCGACCAGGGCTTCTACGACCCTGGCTTCCATGGCGCCGACTGGGAAGCCCTGCGCGACACGTATCGCCCGTGGGCGCTGCGTGCTTCTACGTCGCGCGACTTTCAGGATGCGGTGAATCTCATGCTTGGCGAGACCAACGCCAGCCACATGGGCTTCTTTGGACCCGACCGGTCCGAAACGCAGTCGGAGCAGACCGGGTTGCTGGGCGTGGAGTGGGCCCCGGCCGAAACCGGTCTGGAGGTGACGCGCGTCGTGCCGCATAGCCCCGCCGATCGTTCGGTGAGCCGCTTGCACGTCGGAGACGTCGTTACCGCGATCAACGGCACCGCGCTTACGGGATCCACAAACCCGTACCAGCTGCTCAACGACACGGTGCACGATCTCGTTTTGCTCACCATCGAAGATGCTGATGGAGAGACACGGACCGTTCGCATCCGCCCGACCGGAAGTCTGCGGAGCGAGCTCTATCAGGAATGGGTCGATACGCGCGACGAACTGGCGCGCGAGTACTCCGACGGGCAGCTGGGCTACCTGCACGTACAAGGCATGAACTGGCCGAGCTTTGAGCGCTTCGAACGTGAGCTCTTCGCCAGCGGCCATGACAAAGACGGACTGATCATCGACGTGCGCTACAACGGGGGCGGCTGGACCACCGACTACCTGCTTACGACACTTAAAGTGCAGCAGCACGCGTACACCGTGCCGCGTGGCGCAACCGACAATCTCGAAGCCAACCATCCCGAGTTTCGCGATCACTACCCGTTTGGAGAGCGTTTGCCCTACGCAGCTTGGACAAAGCCTGCGGGGACGCTCATCAACCAGAATAGCTACTCCAACGCTGAGATCTTTGCGCATGCCTTTCAGTCGCTCGGCATGGGACCGCTTGTTGGTACGCCAACCTTTGGTGCGGTTATTTCTACGGGAGGCGTGAGCTTGCTCGATGGATCGTTCGTACGGATGCCTTTCCGGGCCTGGTACGTGCGCGAAACGGGGCAGAACATGGAGTTGGGCCCGGCTACGCCCGACCATCGCATCGACAATCCCCCGGATGCACGTGCGCAAGGCGAAGACCCACAGCTGCGCCGCATGGTTGAAACGATGCTTGATTCGATGGAAGAAAGGGAGGAGTAGCCTGCTGGCGTTAGGGAACCGTTAATCGCTGTTTGTGTGCATATCGGATGATGCGGCCCGGTTGCCGCACCCAAACTACCGCTCTCCGCTCATCAACGCACTGTTGTATGCCTTCGTCTTCGCCGCTTCAGGTACTGCTGTTCGACATGGACGGTGTCCTGGTCGACGTGTCTACCTCCTACCGCCGTGCCATTATGGAAACCGTTGAGCATTTCACCGGGCGCCAGATCAGTGCGAAGGATGTGCAGCGCTACAAAAACTACGGCGGATTCAACGACGATTGGAAGCTCACGCATTCCATCATTACGGATACGGCCATGAAGGTGCCGCTGAGTCGCGTCATCGACGAGTTTCAGCGCCGGTATCGCGGCAACGACTGGGACGGCTTCATCAGCGACGAGGAGCCGCTGATCGACGACCAGACGCTCGACACCATGCAACAATCCGGCATTCTCATGGGCGTAGTAACCGG
Organism: Longimonas sp.; assembly: GCF_040409695.1. Classification (GTDB taxonomy): domain Bacteria; phylum Bacteroidota; class Rhodothermia; order Rhodothermales; family Salinibacteraceae; genus Longimonas. Next base: position 41,834 of record NZ_JARWGJ010000014.1, on the reverse strand, counting down.
TCGCCCTCAGGAAGAGGCCGAGTGGACCATCAACCACATGGGATGGTCGTCGTACTTCCCGATCGTGCTGGGCAAAGAAAAGCAGGGCGACCGTACCAAGCCCGACCCGTTTCCGCTGACGCACATCCTTACCATGCTGGCCGCCGTTGGGCGCGATGTAAAGCCCGAAGAGGCTGCCTACGTAGGCGACTCGGTCGACGATATGAAAGCAGCACGGGCTGCCAACATGTGGGCGCTTGGCGTAGTGCCCCCCTATCTTGATACCCCCAACCACACGCAGGTCTTGAATGAGGCTGGTGCGCACACTGTGCTAAACTCGCCCAATGACCTACCTGGGCTGCTCCGCCGGTTCGACGAACAGGTCTCTTCGACGCGTAACGCGTAGCCCTACCCGGCGCGATACGCAAACGATCGCAAAGGCGCGATCGCTTCCCAAGTCGTCTACGCGCTCGCAACGTCGGCGCTATGCCAAGGCGCTCTCGCGACCCGAGTCGCGCACGAACAGGCACGACGTGCCGGTAATCTCCACCAGACGCTGCATGGCTTCGGGATCGGCTTCCCGGGCGATGCCGAAAATGTTGAGGTCTACTTCAGGCGCCTTTTCCACCTTATCAAAGAAATCGCCCTGCATCACAAACGACTCCGTATCAGCAGGCAGGCGGGCGTCTTCGATGAGGCGCTCATGGAAGCGCCGCGCATTCGGCATCTCGCTGGATTCGGAGCAGATCGTAACCAGACGCAGCGTGCAGTTCCAGTCGTGGCGGATTTGCAGCGCCAGCAGCAACGGCAGGTCCAGGTTCGGCATACGCATCCCCAACGACCACTCAGGACTCTGGTCGGTGACCCACACGTTGACGCGACGCTCTTGGCTAAGGGCGGCTTCGGGATGTTCATAGAGCAGGGCCGTGCCCAGGCCGTGGGTGTCGGCAACATCAACGAAGCCCTGTATCGCGTCGGCATCGTAGCGATGGGCCAGTCCGAACAAGATGTTGGGGCGAAACGCCGTGCCCCGCAGCACCGACGCGCTCATCTCCACCCCCTCCAGAAACGTCGGGGCCTTAATCACAGACGACGTGGCCAGCAGTTCTTCATTGCGAAACGTACGGGTCACCTCCTCCAGCCGGGCGAGTCCATTCGAGGAGGGCGTGGTCTGCTCCGTGCACTGCACCCCGATGATGCGCAGTGAGCCCTTTGGCTCAGCCAGCGTGCGCAGGAACCGGAAGGCGCCGTCGAGCTCGGTGCGAGAGGTGACTGGCACGAGCAGGTCGGGCTTCCAGGCGCGTTCGTTGGGTTCATCGAGCGTGCGAGCCACATGCTTCGAAGCCCAGTTGGCCAGCGACACGAAGATGCCGCTGCGCACCGTCTGCCACGGCGTGGTCAGCTGGCGGCGCACCAGGTAGGCATACAGGGCTACGATGATCAGAAGCGCCACAAGGGCAAAGACGGCATTCACGACAAACAGCGCCAGCGTAGAGGCCGCCACACCCACGATAGGCACGGCACGCGGAATCTGAAACGTAGGCCGAAACGACAGCAGGCCCAGGCTCTGCTCAATAGCTACCACCGCGTTGATCATCACATAGATGACGAGGAAAAACATTGTGATGAGAATGGCCACGTTGTCGAGGCTGCCCAGCAGCAGAGCACCTGCTACCAGCACGCCGGTGGCGATGGTGGCATTACGGGGCTCGCCGCTTTCGGTAAGCGCGCCGAGCCAGGTGTGCTTCGGCGTGATTTTCTGCTCGGCCAGCGCCTGCAGCACACGGGGCGCTGCTACCATGGTGCTGATCGTAGCTGTAAAGGTTGAGGCGAGAAGGCCGGCCAGCACCAGTTCGCCCACGGCTGCGCGTTCAATGACAATCAGCCGTTCAGCGCGCAGCGTTTCGGGGTCGGCCACCACGCTATACCACACGGCCATGCCCACGTAGACCAGAAAAGCCGTGCCCACGGCCGCCAGGGTGCCCCTTGGAATGCTCTTGCGAGGTGATTCGAGCGCCCCCGACATGCTTGCGCCCACTTTGATGCCCGTAGCGCCCGGAAAGAAGATCGCGAAGAGCACCCAGAACGATACATCTTCGAACGATCCCCAGAGCTGTGGCGTGTGCAGCGGCTCCCCCGAGCCGAGTTGCGTTACACCCAGCACGATCGATCCCATCGACACCAGAATAATGATGAGGACGACCCCCTGCACCTTAAATGCAATGTTCGAGGAGGCCGCTGCAATCCCAAACGTGACCACAAAGAGGCTATAAGCTACGAGCCAGGGCGAGTGCTCGGGAAAAAGATAGAGCCACCCCTCAGTGAATCCGTAGATGTAGAGCGCGCCGGAAAGTGCTTGCCCCAGGTACAGGGGGATGCCGATGCTTCCGCCCGTTTCCAGACCGAGCGACTTTGAGATCACCGAGAACACGCCCCCCGCCCCAATATGGATGTTCGTGGTGATCGACGAGAGCGAAAGCGCCGAGGTGCCCGTGATGATGAACATTCCCACGATGATCAGCAGCGTTCCCAGCAGGCCCGCCTGTCCTACCACCCAGCCTTCACGCACGTAGATCATCAGTCCCAGAATGGTGAGCACCGTAGGGCGGTACACCCCGGCAAACGTGCCAAGCCCCGGCGGACGATCCGGCTCAGGCACCTTGGGAGCGTTGCCCTCAGAAGACTCAGTTGGGGCGTGCGGTCTGTTACCCGCAGCATCTTGAGTTGAAGAAGGAGCTGGTTCAGAGGAGGACATATTCTGGTTGAGCGGCTTAGAGAGTAGCAGGGAAGAACGCGTGTAGGCGTGGGTCTGGTTAGTACAGGGTACCCGATAGCCGGCAGTTTGAGATGCAGGGTCAGGTGCTGTCTACTACGGGCACTACGATACCGTACGCCGAACACGATGAACGATTAAAGAAGTTCATGCACAGGGTGTCCGGGTAGATGCTTTTTTTGCGCTTAAAGAAAAACAGGCTCTAAGTCCTTGACGACGGCTCTGTTGATGGGGCGCACGCCCGATTACAATCCATAACAATTACAATCCACAACCAACACGCCCTCTATGATTCGTCAACTTACAATTATCGCCGCCCTTTGCTTCTCATTGCTGGTAACAGACGCATACGCGCAGTCGCCTGAGTTTGGCGTAAAAGGAGGCTTAAACATCGCTACGCTAAATACCGACGTGGTTGACTTCGATAGCCGTACCGGGTTTATGCTTGGAGGCTTCGCACGCATCCCTGCAGGCCCGCTGTCGATACAGCCTGAACTGATTTACACGCAGAAAGGAGCGGAGCTCGACTTTTCGTTTGATTTCTTTGGAGAATCGTTCTCTGAGACCTTCACGTACGAAATCGACTATCTGGAAGTCCCGGTGCTGGCGCGTCTCGACTTCCCCTCGGGCAATTTCATTCCAGCCATCTACGCCGGGCCGGCGTTCGCCTTTAAAATCAACGAGACAGTTTCTGTAAGCGGTATCGATGATGAAGATATCGCCGAGTCGGAAGACGAAGTCAAGGATTTCGACATCGGGTTAGCGCTGGGCGGCGGGTTCGACTTTGCCGTCGGCACAGGCAACAAATTCGTTGTCGACGTACGCTATACGCTTGGTCTCACAGACATCTTTGAAGAGGATGCGAGCGATTTCGACGATGACTTCGATGATGACTTTTTCGATGACCTCGGTGGTAACTCAGATAACGCTCAAAACGGAGCCTTTACAATCTCAGTTGGATTCGTTTTTTAGAAGGCGTTGACTGCTCTGTGCAGACGTGACATGTGTGATATACGGCTGAGCCGCACACGAGGCACGCTCAACAGCAAGAGACCCCGAAGGAAGCAAGGAATGCTTCCTTCGGGGTCTCTTTGTTCTTTATGGCCGGGTGCTGTCTGATCGAGCGCAGTACGTAGAGGAGTTTTGGTAGCAGGTAGTGTCTGAAAGTAAGCGCGCCGCACGTAGAGCGTTTTCAAACACTGCCTAATCCAGTCCTTGGTCAGCGACAAATCCGCTGTCGTCAAGAGCCACGCCATCAGGAGCCTCTCCGTAGGCAGTGAGCTCCGTCAGAAATGGTCCCATGAGCGTAAGCACCTGCGCGGGGAGCGAACTGGTGAACCGGAACGCATCAGCCTCCGGCCCCGGAGCGTACGCCGTAACCGTGCCGAAGAACCGGTCGCCCGCAAAGAAGACAAACGTAGAGGTGCGATTCAGTGCAATGTTCGTGCGGCCTCCGCCCCGCAAGGGGGTGCGGATGCGGTTGTCGCCCGTGCCGGTTTTGCCGCCCATCACGAGCGGAGTGCCCGTGCTATCAGCAAAGGCCCCACGAGCACGCACTGCCGTACCGCGCTCCACCACTTCGACCATCGCCTCGCGCGCAACGGCAGCAACATCCGCAGCAAGCACCGTATCTGGAGATGCAGGCGTAGCTGTAAGAAGCGTTTCAAAGGGCGTACCTGCGGCGAAGTGGAGCTGGTCAATGCGCTGCATTGGGTAACGTACGCCATCCCGCATGATAATGCCCACCAGCTCGGTAAGCGCATCGGGGCGGTCGGCTGAGCTGCCAATCGAGGTGGCGTACGTGGGCACGAGCCGCTCAAACGGATACCCGAGCCGCGCCCACCGCTTGTGGATGCCGACAAACGCCTCCTGCTCCAGAATCGTGCGGATGCGCGTGTCCTGCGCGCCGGTCCGCCGCTGAAAGAGCCACCGGTATACCTCTTGCCGCACCTCGGCGCTGGCATGGAGCATTTCGGTACGGGTGGATTCGGGGTTCTGGCGCAGATAGTGAGCCAGCCACAGCTCCAGGGGGTGGATGCCCGCCAGATAGCCCCGGTCTTGCCACGACAGGTCCGTCGTCTCCGCCCGACGTACCGCTGCGGCGAGCTGGTCATCAGCAAGCGCCTCTCCGTCGCGCGCATAGCGGCGCAAGAAGTCGATGACCTCCTCGGCAGGCGCCGACGGGTCAATGGCGCGGTACGCCCAGGCCAGGCGCTGCGCCGGACGTTCGGGATGGCGCTCGCCCAGCACGGTAAACACGTCGCGGTTGGGCGTGTCGGGATACGCGGCGTAGAACCGATTTAGAAAGTAGCTTCCTTCCTGATCCGCAAAACGCGCCAGGTATTCCGCGCGGCGTTCGTCGCTGGGGTCGTCAAGCATGGCCCCGGGCTGGCCCGGCAGGCGCGCCGTGTGGTAGTTCACGATGTCGCGCATCATGCGAATAAACGGCAGGTTGATCGACTGCCGAAAAGCCGTCGTCACAGTCGGACGCAGACTGTCGCTGGCTGTGCTAAAGTTGCTAAAGCGGTGCTGTCCGCCGCCGGTAAAGAACCGTTCGTACGGACTGGCCGAGTAGCGGCGGTTCATAGCGGCTTCCAGCAGGGCACGGCGCGACAGGTCGGGCGTGCGCACCAGTTCTTGGAGCACCCAGCGCGTGAGCGCGTCGTTATCGGCTACCGGCACCGCCCGCAGCGAGTCGGCAGGCCGCCCGGCGTGTTCGGTGTACAACTCATCGATCAGCTCCAGATACGTAACCAGCGTGCGCAGCTTAGCGGTCGAGCCCAGTTCGAGCTTTGACCCCCGGTTGATATCGAACGGCCCGTCGAACGTGTCAGCTTGCAAGCGCACCACGTTGGCATCGGGCCGGCGTTCGTACAGCACCACCGCGTACTCAACGAGCGACGGATCGCCCCGGTCGAGCATGCGAAAAGCGGTGAGCCCGTTCTGGCGCAGAAAGTCCGGGTCATCCATCTGCGCCAGCAAGGCAGCAACGGACCGCTGCACCCCGGCATCGTAGTGCGTATGTGCAGTAAGGTCAAGCCGGTCGAGGGCAGCAAGCGCATTGAGAGAGAGCAAGCGCATCAGCTCAATACGCGTGGCACTGGCGGCCTTGCGGGCAATGAACGAATCGCTCATTGGGGCTACCGCACGGGTGCGGCGTTCGGGGCGTACCGCCTGGGCTGCGTCACGCAGGGCAGGTGAGATAATTCCGGCCTCTGCTAACGCAGGCAGATGACGGTCGGCCAGGCTGGCGAGCGCCTCGTGTCCAGCTGCTGAACGCAAGAACCGGGACGGACTGCGCGTCGACAGAATAAGCTGCAGCACCTGCCGGTAGGCCAGCGCCTGCACTTCAGATGGTGTGGCGGTGGTGTCGGCGGCATGTAGGTGGCGGTTCACCGTGTCGAGGTCGGTGTTATACCAGGCCCAGAGCCCGTCACCCAGGCCGTTTACCTCGCCATGTCCGGCAATGGCGGCCAGCGGAAGCAGGTTCAGGTACTCGGCCACCAGCCGCTGCCGCGCTTCAACCGTCTCGGGGCCATGCAGATAGCTCTGGACCGAGGCCGACGCCATCTGGCGCAGCTTGTCGACGGAGCCTGCCGTTTGGCCGTCGGGTGAGTTGCGCACCTTGTCGAGCTGCGTGGCCAGCGTGCTGCCGCCCGGACCGCCCTCGGTAAAGCCCAGCGCATCAGTCAGTTGGCGCCCTGATGCATGGGCGAAGCGGCGCCACTCAATCGCCGGGTTGTTACGCGGGTGCGCTGGATCAAGCAGCGCGCGGTTTTCGATGAAGAGCAGCGTTTCGCGTACCAGGCGAGGGATCGAGTCGGGGGCGGCGTACACGCGCTGTGGGTAGCGTGCTGAGGCCAGCGGGACGGCTGTGCGGTCGAGCACATCGAGGCCGGCCTGCTGCTTCGGCACATAGGGCGGTGCAAGCCCGATGTCCATGTGCGCAGCAAATCGGTCGGAGACCCGCGCCTGTCGTTCAATCGCGAAGCGTCCGCTTTGCGTTAAGCTGTCGATGAATGCAGGCAGTGCCACGTATCCCAACCGCTCATTAAACGGGCCGGTTGTGGGGAAGCGAATCGACGGACTGGGGCCGTCATCGACCTGATATGTGAGCCCCGACGCATACTGCGACAGCAGCGTCGACTGCAGGTACGACGTGCGCAGTTCGGCGCGGATGAGCAGCACGAGAGGCACGCTCAGCACGAGAATCAACACCAGTGCCCGCGCCCACGGCGGTGCGTTTCGTATCCATCCAGCTACGTCCTGTCCCCAATCCAGCACGCGCTGGGCGGCGGGATGCTGCGTGAACGATTCGATGAGGGAAAGATCCGACCCCATGGTTGGGATGTGTAAGCAGGTAATACTACGCTCTTTGTAGAATGGGCATACTTGCAACAGTACGTTTGGGATTCGCGGGCGTTTGGAACAGAGAAGGACACCGCTACTGCCAGTTCGTTCTGTAAATCAGTCAGACGAGGAGAGAAAAGAATCCTTGAGCGTTGCCACCACCCATTGACCCGGATCGAGCGTATCGGGCGCGTTGAAAAAGAGCTCACCTGTAGATGCATCCACGGCATACAAACGCGGTGTGTCGGCCATATCGAAAAGCACGTCGCCCGATCGGGTCACGCCTGCGAGATGGATCTGGAGTGTATTCGTTGCGCGATCCAAAATGTCTACATATTGCATGAGAACCAAGTCGTCAAGGATCCAAAAAAGATCGTTGACGCGTGAAAAGGAATCATATGCTTCCTGCACCTCCTGATTAGAAAAACTGGCTTCACGATATGACGGGTCAATCGGAGTAAAGTGCTGGAGTGATAATTCAGCAGAGTTAAGCGAATCGCCGTCCAACGAAAAAAAGTGCAAGCGTGGCTCGGGAGCAAAAGCAGCAACCACTTGGGCTCCTCTCACATCGGCTGCGGCAATATCAGCAACACCATTTAGGATGTTTCCATACGTTCCGATGGGAGTAGGATGCGGGAAAAAGCTGTTCTCTATTTCTCCGGTGCTTGTGTTAAAGATGTGGAGGAGCGGAGATGCACCCGTCCCTTGCTCCTTCGGACCAACGGCCAGTACGCGCTCTGCGTCCAGCGCATGAAGCTGCAGGGCATGCCAGAGCAGTCCGGTATCTCGTCTCACAAAAGTGTTTGAAGTGTCAAACACAGATATAGGTCCCCAGAGTTCTCCGACCAAGAGAGAGCCATCAGGAAGCTGAGCAGTGGCAATTGGTAACTGAAACTCGCCGGGTCCTTGTCCAGGACCACCAATGACTGCTTGTAAACTCCCGTCGCGGCTGTATCGAAATACATGTCGCTCCCGAGCATCAGCGATAAGTATCTCTCCGTTTTCAAGTAAGGATGCATACGGAGCAGCAAGGAATGCATCGTCGCCTTGCTCCAGCTCCAACGAGTCCTGAATGGTGAAGACCTCTTCGAAGGACTGGGCCTGCCCAAGAAGCGGAGAGACCAGAATGAGTCCCGTAAGCACAAGAAAAACGTATCGAACGGCCCGGAAGCCATTAGGAAAGGTAAAGGGAGACATGTCGTAGTCAGGTGTTTTTGATGCGGACGCGGTGTAAAGAAAAACAGGAATGACAAGAAAGACAGCGCACTGCGTCCGTTTCCTGTCATTCCTGCGCTCCGTATTTGCTAATTAGTCAAACTGCTCATGCTTCCATTGGCTGGTCGCTCGGACCATCAGAACCGTCAGATGGATCGTCGATAATGAAGCAGCATGGAAATTCGCTGCATGATCCAGCACAAAACGTTCCTATTGGACCCTGACCAAAGCCTTGCTTCACATCCATAAGCCCCTCAGAGGTCTCAGAAGCCGAGATCACTGAAATACAGCTCGAGGCGCGCAGCTCCGGATCTTCAGGATCAAGGTCGTTACCTGCAAAACCGGTAGCAAGCAAGAGCACAGCAAAAATAGTGAGCAGGGTTGGGAATTTCGTAAACATAGCAGATACGAGTGAATGATTGCATTCATTGAATATGCATTTACAGACTACCCCCCCCCGCTGAACATGCAAGAGCAATAGTCACTGAATTTATGAATTTCACAAATTTGTATAGATCTGGTCAGGAAAGCTGGGGAGACGAAATGCCTCTATGGCAACGTAACACGTCCTCAACGCTCTGAACTCGCATCGGCTCTTGCGTTATGAGGGAGGCACACGTACTGCCTTCTTGACAACACATAGCACCCTCTATGGAATATCGCCATCTTGGACGCTCGGGACTCAAGGTATCGGCGCTCTCATTTGGATCGTGGGTCACCTTCGGCGAGCAGATCGACGAAGATCGCGCTCGTGCCTGCATGAAAGCTGCCTACGACGCGGGCGTCAACTTTTTCGACAACGCGGAAGCCTACGCCGGCGGGCAGGCCGAGGTGATGATGGGTAACATCATTCGCTCGGAGGGGTGGACGCGCTCGGATCTGGTCGTGTCCACGAAAATCTTCTGGGGCGGCTCCGGGCCCAACGATCGTGGCCTCTCGCGCAAGCATATCGTAGAAGGCACGCAGGCCTCGCTCCAACGCTTGCAGATGGACTATGTGGACCTGATCTTCTGCCATCGCCCCGACCCCGAAACGCCGATTGAGGAGACGGTACGCGCTATGAACCACGTGATCGATCGCGGCTGGGCGTTCTACTGGGGCACCAGCGAGTGGACGGCCGAGCAGATCCGGCAGGCGTACGAAGTGGCGCGGCGCGAGCATCTCATTCCGCCCGTCATGGAGCAGCCGCAGTACAACATGACGCATCGCCAGAAGGTGGAGCACGACTACCAGCCGCTCTACCGTGATTTTGATCTTGGCCTCACCACGTGGAGTCCGCTTGCCAGCGGTATTCTCACCGGCAAGTACAACGACGGCATCCCCGAAGGCAGCCGCCTCGACCTCGACAAGTACGCGGGACTCCGCAAGCGTTTGGAGAGCGAGGAGGGCCAGCGCCAGGTGGAGGCGGTGCGGCAGCTCACACCGATCGCCGAGAACGAACTCGACTGCACCATGGCGCAGCTTGCCCTGGCGTGGTGCCTGAAGAACGAGCACGTAAGCACCGTGATTACGGGCGCCTCGCGGCCCGAGCAGGTACACGAAAACATGGAGGCACTGGAGGTGGCTGAGCGCCTCAGCCCCGAGCACATGGCACGCATCGAAGACATCCTCGACAACGCGCCTGCTGCCCCCACCAACTGGCGGAATGCGTGAGTCCAGTTCTGCGGTGCTCAGAAACCGCCGGAGACGTACGCGTCGCAGAACATCCGTTCTGTGCCTGATGGGCTTCCGTTGGGCGGTACTGCAGGAAATGCAGGCATGCCCGTGACATGCCCATGGCGCGTCATGGCGCTAATCGTCGGTCACCTGAATTTCGACGCGCCGGTTCATGCGGCGGCCCTCCACGGTTTCATTGGTGGCAACCGGGTTCTGCGGGCCGAATGCGCCGACCTCCAGGGTACGTGAGCGTACGCCGTGCTCGTCGTCGAGATAGTGGGCCACAGCAGCAGCGCGCTGCGCGGAGAGGTACCAGTTGCTGGGATAGGTATTGCGGAGCGACGGCCCAATGGGCATGCTATCGGTAAAGCCCTTAATACGAAAGTCGCGGCTGTCATACTGATCCTGCAAGATGGTTGCCAGGCTATCGAGCGTGCGGCGACCCTGATCCGGTATCCATGCGCTGCCCGACGGGAAGCGGACCGGGTCGCCGAGCTGGGTCATGGAAGAGGGAGCGCTCTGCTGCAGACGGTTTAGCGAGTCGCGGGCTTCTGCCAGGCGTTCTTCCAAGACAACGTTCTGGTCCTCTAACGCCTGAATACGTTCTTCAAGGGCCTCCACGTCCGCCTCGGGGCTGCATCCACCGAGCATGACAACGCCCATGACGAAAGCAGCTGTCCGCAGCGGGGAAAGCAGAGAGCGCAGAAGAGAAAAGGAGGGGTAGCGCATCGCGGTAGACATAGCATCGGGCAAGGTATGAGGAGGCAAGCGAGAGCTATCGTGCATGCAGATGCTCTACACGGGCAGTAATCGCTTTCATGTGCGTGCGGAGCGATTCGTATCCAATATGCCGAAGAAGTACCGGCCAACGGGCCCAGGCGACCCGTGCAATCTGCTCGTCGACCTGTGGAGTAAACGTTGTAGCAGGGGTCTTCATTAAAAACCAATGGGTGGTTTTTACAACGTACCGCTTATAAGTTTCATAGCCATGGCTTGTTATCCCCAGCGGGGCCTGTGTATGCACTGTTTCAATACCGACCTCCTCACGCACCTCACGCTCAGCACAGGCCTTCAGCGACTCGCCCGGATCTTGCTTGCCCTTGGGGAGGTCCCAGACGCCGAGCCGGTGAATAGCCAGCACTACGGGCACGCCAACACGAGGAGACGCCGGCACCACGTATCCACCCGCTGCGCGTATGGCTGTGGGCTGGCGGTATGGGTCTACGTTGCAGAGCGCCTCAGGCGGTAGCGAAGCGGCGCGCCCGCGCGCCTGCGCTTCGGAGGACAAAACGCTCGTGTCCACAACGACGACCGGAGCATTGGTATTGGGCAGCGTAGGGTGCCAACGCAACAGAGTCCCGTTTGAATCGCGCAATCCCTCAGCAGCCCACTGCTCAGGGTTATATGGGGCATAGTCAACAGTATGATAAGCGAGCATGACAAAAAAGATAACGCTGAGAAACAGGGCCCTATCCTTGCGTAGAGATGGGGCGGTCTTGGGGAGGCGTAGGAGTGTACATCGATAGATGCCGCAATATAGCTAACAGTGCAAGTTCTATTCAAACGTAACGTTTCATTAAGAGGCGTACATATAGCCAAGGCGCATCGCTCAGACGCGTGATACCCTTGCATGCTAAAGGCATCCGTTCTACGTTGCAATCTGATACAAGGCGCAGACCATATGTTTGTACGTATGCTGATATACGGCGTACTTCTCCTGGCGTGTTTCTGGTTGACGCCTCAGCTGCGCTCAGGTGCTACTTTGAAAGATATCTCCTGAAAGATGTATTCTGCAAACGTGTCCTGCAATCCGGCCCCGTATTGGGCCCCGTATTGGGCCTCCCGCCGGCTCGTCCGAACGTTTTCAGTGTTAACGAAGGCCTCAGTGCCGTATGCGCGATAAGCTCTCTGCAGGACGTTGGATTACCCGGTATGGGAAAGAAGAGCTCCGTCTTGATGGCGCAGCCGGGCTGGCTACGGGCATGATGCTCATACCGCAAGGCATGGCCTACGCAGTCATTGCGGGGGTACCGCCCATCTACGGGCTCTATGCGGGCCTCATCCCTCTGCTGCTGTACCCGTGGCTGGCCACGTCGCGCCATCTGGTTATCGGGCCGGTGGCTATTGATATGCTGATTGTGGCTGCAGCGGTGGGGGCAATGGCCGAAGCCGGAACCGACCGGTACATCGCGCTGGCAGTCGCAATGGCTGCGATGGTAGGCATCACACAGATCGCGATGGGGCTGGCCAAGCTCGGGTTTGTCGCCAACCTCCTCTCGCGCCCGGTAATTGACGGATTCACCACCGCAGCGGCAATTATCATCGCTGCCAGTCAGTTGGAGAACCTGCTGGGGATAGACCTGCCTCAGTCGCAATACGTGCACGAGCTGCTCGCATCTGCAGCCACCCAGCTTGATGCCATGCATGGACCTACGGTGGCTATTGGGATGGGCAGCATCGCGCTGCTGTGGAGCCTGCGCCGCTTTGCGCCCCGCGTTCCGCAGGCGCTCGTGCTTATGATCGTAACCATTCTGGGCAGCTGGATCTTCGATTGGGAAGGGCAAGGGGTGACTGTTGTGGGAAGCATCCCCAGCGGACTTCCCAGCCTTGCGATTCCTGATGTAACGTTTGGCGACCTGCAGTCGCTTCTTCCCGCCGCGGTTACGCTGGCACTGGTCCAGTTCATGAAAGACATCTCGCTCTGCCGCCTGTTTGCAACGCGCAACAAGTACACGATCGATGCGAACCGCGAGCTTATGGCCGTGGGTACAGCCAATCTCGTCGGCAGCTTCTTTCGCAGCATCCCCGTATCAGGCAGTATCTCGCGTTCGGCGCTGAACGAGCGCCTGGGTGCACGCACGCCCCTGCACAATCTGTTTGCGGCGGTGATTATTGGGCTCACGCTGCTTGTGCTTACGCCGCTGTTCTACTACCTCCCGCTTCCTGCGCTGGCGGGGCTCATTATGATGGCTGCCCTCTCGCTGGTCGATGGGAAAGAGCTGAAGGCGCTTTTTGAAACGCGCCGCCGCGACTTTTTCATTGCCATCGTCACAGCTGCGGCCACCCTGTTCGTAGGCATTCAGGAAGGCATTGTGTTCGGCATCGGGGCCACGCTCCTGGCTGTACTCTATCGCATCAGCCGACCCAACGTTGCCGAACTGGGGCATGTGCCGGGGACCCGCCTCTTCCGCGACATTGAGCGCTTCGAACAGGCAGAGCCGCTCGATAACATCCTGGTACTGCGTGTTGATGCGGCCTTCTCATTTGCCAATGCGGAGTTCTTCAAGGAGTACATTCTCGAAAAGAGTGAGCGCGAAGGACGCGACATTCGCATCGTTGTTATCGACGGAACCAGCATCAACGACCTGGACACCACCGCCGTTGAGGCGCTGAATACCGTGGTCGAATCACTGGAAGAGTCTGGCATCGAGCTCCACTTTACAGGACTCATCGGTCCGGTGCGCGAGGTGGTGCGGCGCTCGGGGCTCTACATGCTGATGGGGGGGACGCATTTCCATATGGATCCGCACGATGCTGTAGTGTCTATCCTTCGCAAGTGGGACGAGGACGACGAAGACAGCAATCGACTGGAGGACTACCGAGCAAGTACTGAGCCGCGTCATCGAGACTCTACCCCGATGGCTTCCTAAACAACAAGGTGGGGTATGAAGTGAGATGTGAATCTTGCTGATGCAGGCCGGCATGCGTTGGGAGGGCAGAGACGTTGCGCCGACGATGCCTGACGGGTCTACAGCATACCAGGCATGTCTGCCTGTTTGCCCCCTGTCTGTGAGATGCAATCGTAGCCGAGTATCATGCGCGCTGTCGTCCTCTTCCTACTCGCCTTGCTTTTCAGCGGTGCGGTGGCCCCCGCTGCAAGCCAGCCCATCGCCGATACGCTGTTTTCGTGGCGCGGCTATACCCAGGTAAGTCAGTCGCACTTGCAGCTCTATCCCGGTCCGCCAGGCGACGAGAACCGGGATCATACGGTCGTGCTGCGCGAGCTCGCAGACAACAACGGGCCTTCCACGCTCGACGACATTGGATACGTCGCCGAACAGGTGGGCCGTGAGTTTGGGATGGACCCGGCTCGTGTGTTCTGGATCGTGCACTGGGGCGCATTCTCATACGTGCACAACGCCACGTCGTCGCGGGATGTGCTCATTCGCGTGACGTTTCGCCGCACCAGCACCGGACGGCTAAGCGCCCCGTACTGGCGCGTCATCACACACAGCGACCTGCGCGACCTCACCGCCAATCGGTACCGCTCGCCCCTGTAAAGCACTCACAGATTTGGAGTTCAGGGGGAGTAAGAGCCTGCCCAATGATAATAACAAACCACTTGTCATGGTGAGAGCGAAGGCCGACGGAGGAGGCCCATGTAGCCGCCGAATGGCATTCGGTGGAACCATCTCATCGGCGTTCAGCAGCTACTGCCCAACTAAAAGCCCTGCCCATTTCGGGGGAGATCTTTATTCGCTACGCTCGCCTGTCTCGGACCTGATCCGGGATCTCGCTGCGCTCGTGTCAGACTCCGCTTCGCTCCGCTCAAGATGACCATGCATGAACGAAGTGGTGCATGCACAAAACGGACTTGTGGGGACACTTAGAACCTGTTTGGGTTTTGGTTTGCTGGCGAGAGCGAGCGCCGCTGCGGCGAAAATTGGACCACGATAGAGGTTCGTAGCCGGGGCTACGGGCCGATATCGGGAACAATTTGCAGCCCAGCGGAGCCGCTCGCAGCCCAAAGTAAGAAATCAAAACAGGTTCTTAACATTGAACCGTTACCCACTACCACAAAGAGCACCCTCCTATTGAGGCTACTCGTCGTCTTCGTCGGGGTCGTCGAACCGGTAGCCGATGCCGTACACCGTTTCAATGTACTTCGGCGAAGAAGGGTCGGGCTCGATCTTCTTGCGTACCGAGGCCATGTGGCGATCGATCGTGCGCGTGATGATATCCTCGTCGATATTCCAGACGTCGCGCAGCAGCTGCTTCCGTGTTACGGTGCGGCCCTTATGCTGAATCAAGTAGCGCAAGATATCAAACTCCAGCGCAGTAAAGTTAATCTCTTCTTCGCCGCGATACGCCTCATGCGTTGTGAAGTTGACCTCCACATCCCCAATCTCGTAGACATCCATCGGGGCCTCTGAGGGCGGCATGGTACGCTGCATGACAGCCTTGACCCGAGCCGCTAACTCCTCAACGTTGAACGGCTTCGTCACGTAGTCGTCGGCGCCGAGCCCGAAGCCCTTCAGCTTGGACTCCTGCTCGCCGCGAGCCGTGATCATGATCACAGGCGCTTTCAAGCCCATCTCCTGCGAGGATTCCAGAACCTGAAACCCATCTTTCTCGGGAAGCATAACGTCGAGCAGAACGACATCGCATGCATCTCCCATGGCACGCATCTGTTCCAGCGCTTCCTGGCCGGTCGATGCCGTTTCTACGGTAAACTCCTGCATGTCAAAATAGTCACGCAGGCCCATGAGGATGTCGTCGTCATCCTCGACAATGAGCATGTTGTAGGTGCGTTCAGTCGTCTTAGCCATAACAGCAGGTGATCAGCGAGAGGGGCGTAGTGTAAAGGCTCAGTTTGAGCAAGTATAGCATTCCAATATACAAACACAGAACCCGCTTCCAAAAGAACCGGACTGTTTTCTTCCTCTCATAACGACCCGTTACGAACTTGTTGCGCTGCAGCCATTGCGGGCGGCGCATCATAACCCTTGCTCTCGCGTGGTAAACACTACGAGTTGCGGCTATCCTCCTGAATACAGATTAAATACAGAGTCTCTTTTATGAACGCCTCCTCCCACGATTTCCTGTTCGACCTGCTCGAAACCCCCAGCCCAACCGGATTCGAAACCGCCGGGCAGCGCGTTTGGACAGAGTACGTAGACGGATTCTCAGACGACGTCGACTCCGATGCGTACGGTACGGCATGGGCTACGGTGCATGGACGCAGTGGCGATGCGCCCCGCCTTATGCTCGACGCGCATGTTGACGAGATCGGATACATGGTGCGGCACGTAACCGACGACGGCATTCTGTATGTGAACCGCATTGGCGGATCCGACCGTGCCATTGCACGCGGGCAGCGCGTTCGCATACTGGGGGATGCGGGCGAGGTCCTCGGTGTTGTAGGAAACACCGCCATCCACCTGCGCGACCGCAGTGACGAGTCGATCCCGAAGGTGCACGAGCTCTTCATCGATATCGGCGCCGACAGTGCAGACGAGGTCGCCGAGCGCGGCGTGCGCGTTGGGCACCCGATGGTGATGGACATGTCGCCTGAGCATCTTACCGACACGCGCATCACGGCTCGCGCTATCGACAACCGCCTCGGAGGCTTCATCATGGCTGAGGTGCTGCGTCGCCTGGCCGCACAAGACGAGCCGGCGGCCTGGACGTGCATTGCGACGAACTCGGTGCAAGAGGAGATCGGAGGACACGGTGCGAAGATGATTACACACCGCCTGCAGCCCGATGCTGCTATTGCTTTCGATGTGACTCACGCAACAGACTCACCGGGCATCAACGCCACGCAGCATGGGAAAATTGAACTCGGCAAAGGGCCTACGGTAACGCACGGCACGTCTAACCACCCGCAGGTCGTGCAGCGCCTCATGGACGCTGCCGAGGAAAACGACATTTCGCTTCAGCACGAACCGTCGAGCCGCCGTACGGGCACCGATACCGATAGCATCTTCCGCGTACGTGCCGGGGTGCCCAGCGCGCTCGTTTCAGTGCCGCTCCGCTACATGCACTCCACTGTCGAGGTAGTCGATACCGAGGATATCGAGCAGTGCATCAGCTGGCTCGTTGCGTTTGTAAATGCACTCGAAGACGACACAACATTCAACAGCGGACTGTAGGGCTGCATCTCGTATGCATCCCGGCATGCCATCCCGGTATGTAGAGTATACAGACAGGCATACAGACAGGTGAATACACAGGTGTGCAGCCAGGTACCCAGATAAGGCATGGCAACAGAGAAACGATGTAGCATACGCCGGGGTGTGCCGCACGACATCAGGGAAAAGCCAGCCTGACGGTTTCCGCTATGCGTCTGATCTCGACTCGGCATTAGGTACTCGCCTTGAGCATGACCCCTCCGCGTATTGCTGTTGTCATCCCGACCTTGAACGAGTCTGCGCAGATTGGCCACACGCTCCGTGCTCTGCACCGGCTTCCGGGTCCCATCGAGTGCGTTGTCGCCGACGGCTACTCGACCGACAACACCCGCCGCATTGCAGCGCCCTATGCCACCGTGTGCACGAGCGAGCGCGGACGCGGGCACCAGATGAATGCTGGGGCGCGCCATGCAACCGCACCTGTTCTGCTGTTCCTGCATGCGGATACGCAGGTCCCGCTGTACTCGTGGCGCGCGATGCACCGGGCCCTTCGTGAATCTGACGTACAGGCGGGCACATTCCGCCTGGCGTTTCGGCAATCCACGCCCTTACTTCGCTTCTATGCCTGGTGGACTCGTATAGACTGGTGGGGGCTTGCGTTTGGCGATCGCGGACTGTTTATCCGCCGAAGCCACTTCCAGGCTGTAGGTGGATTCGCACCACTCCCGATCTTCGAAGATCTGGACATGGCCCGGCGGCTCTGTGAGCGGCCGGGGTTTCGGTTTATGGATACGCCCGTCGTGACGTCGGCCCGCCGGTTTCGTGCTGAAGGGACGATGCGCCAACAGGTCCAGAATATGAGACTGTGGTCACGGTATATGCTCGGTGCAGATCCGCATGCACTGGCCGGCGACTACGTGTACAATAGCGCGGTGCGCGAAGCATAAACCACTGCCTTTTGCAGCGATGTTTCGCGCCAATTGAGCGCGTTACGGGTGCTACCGGCAGAGCGGGTTATCGGTAATGGCCCCGCTCCTCATCGCGCACACGCACCACTTCTTTCACCTCATCGCTGTCGAGGGCGCCTTCGCTCATACGGTCGAGCAGCGCGGCGATCTGGCTGGGCTTGTTGGGCGCCTGCCGCCATTCCGGATGGGCCTGCTCCACAAGACTTACCAGGATGCGCAGATAGGGGTAGCGCTCAGCGGGCGAGTCGAGCTCGGCGACCGCCTGGGAAAATAGCTCGGCATTGCGGCCAACCTGACGGTCGACCATCTTTTCAGTATAACGCATAGAAATAATAAGGGTCGTAGACGTGTCATGTGTGTAGCAGGCCCGAGAAGCGGGCATGCCAGGGTAGTGGGTAGATGCTGAACTACGTATGTATCCCGTTACGTGTTGCATCTGAGCGAAGTTGAGCTGCCCAGGGATCAGAGAGCAGGGTGATGAATCTCCCCCGTTCTACTTCCGTACGCAAACAACACTCCACTAAGAACACCGCAATGCTATGAGTACGCAGTCAGGCGAGTACACAAGCTCGTACCGGCTCGAATTGCTGCCCACCGTTCCCGCCTTTCATCGTCGCGCATTGCGCGATAAACGACTCCGCAAAGGGCAACTTGTCTACTATGGTCCGCATCCCACGTTCTACGGGATCGGCGAAGTGAAGCGCGTGAACGGTCCAAATGTAGCGGTTGACTTTCGGGGGACCGGTACGTTCGACGTGCATGAGGAGATCATGGATCAGCGGTATCTTATCCGCATCCCCCAGGACAAGATGGAACAGCTGTAGCACGAACAGCTGCAGCGCCGTGCCACATCCAACACCCAAACAGGTTTCTAAACACATCTGCAGGGAGCGGCCAAGGAGAGCACAAGGCAGATATAGCAGACCTGTCAGGTATCTACCGTATCAATTCTCAGACAGGTTAATCCGGAAGCTAAATCCACCGTCGACGTTGGTGAACGACGGACGGCGGCTGTCGCCCTCGAAACGCTCGTACGAGACGAAGAGCGTTCCGTTTACGCGCTGGCTCAGCCGGTATGAAAGTTCGGGCTGGATGGTCGTGCGCACCGCCTCGGTCTGAACGGACACGTTGTCTCCGCCCAGCGCATCCTCGACGGTGAAGTCAGGGTCTGACGCGGCATCGCTGAGGGCGCGCGAGAGCAAGAAGCGTTGGTCGTTTTCGGCGCGCCGACTCGCGCGCAGCGAAAGCGTGATGCGGTTTTCGAGGCGTGGCAAGAACGGAAGCTGGAAGTTCTGTGCGCTGTAGTTGAGCCGCACAGCAATCTCGTTTGAGCGGCTCTCCTCGATATTCAGATTCGACGTACTCAGGAAGATTCCGGTAGAGGCGTTCCACGACACGTTGGTGCTAAAGGTGGAAGACCAGCGCACATCCACACCGATTAGCGGCTCAAAGCGCCGTTCAATCGACGTGCGTCCAAACTCAAAATCGGGGCGCTCATAGCTGATGGCCGCACCAGCGAACGACACTGCTGTGGTGTCGCCCGCTGCATCGAGCGACCGGAACTGCGCGTTGTACGACCCCACGTAAGCGTGCTCGAGCGTCGCGCTGTTCACAAGCGAACGGATCAGCGGCCACTCCCCGAATCCTGTATAAGAGACACGCCAGTTGGGAAGCGGGATCGGGAGAAATCCGCCCTGGCCCATGGTGCCGATGCTACTCAGGTACGCGAGTCGGGTGTCGCGTGCTACGCTGCTGTTGGTAAGCGCCACCTCGTTGGCAACGCGCACCTCGCCAGGATCCGCGGTCTGCGCTTCCCGGAGGCGATCGAGCTGCCGCTGTACCAGGGTTTCGTAGCTGCCAAAGGCCCAGGCCGACACGGTGTTGCCTCCCGATTCGGTACGCCGCCGTTCGGTGCCTTCGGTAGGGCGGCCTTGCTCGTCGAGCGCAGGAAACAGGTCGACCGATTCGCTGCTGTTCCATCGCACATTCCAGTTCAGGTTGACCTGCAACGTGCGGCTGAGCGGGATGCCCGTGCGCCCTTCGAGGCGATCTTCGTTGCCAAGCACATTGGTGGTAATGGTCTGCAGCGAATCGCTGATGAGGCGGCGATTGGGGTCGATAGAGCGGCTGAATCCAAACCGGTAGCTCAGGGGCGCGCCCTCGCCACGGGCGGCATCGAGAAAGCTGTGCGACGTGTTAACGGTGCCATCGTCGCCAATCGAGCCCAGGTTGTTGAGGGTGGTGTTGCGGCTCGCTGTGTAGTTAACAGATATGGGGCGCAGGTCAATAAAAGCAAGGGCAAGCCGCCGCGCCAGGTTTACCGGATTCGGAATCGGAAGGTCAGAGAACGAGGGGCCATCATCTTCGTCCTCGTCGTCTCCGTTTTCAGATGCGTCCTCCTCAGAGCGCCCGTTTCCGCGCGCAGACTGACCGCTCTGGCGGTCGCGTTCGGCGGCTCGGAGGCGATCCACAAAGCCGAATCGGTCCCATACACGGCTGGTTTCAAGGGTAACCCCACTCCTGATCTGGGCATTGTTTGACGCGGTGGCGCCTTGCAGGCTGCCTTCATTGGCGTTCGACCATTGATAGTCGGCCCGGTACGAAATGTCTTGCAGGCGAATCCAGTCGAAGGCGTCGCCTTCGAGCAGGCTGGGGCGCAGCGTGGCCGTGAAGCGTTGCGAATAGTCGGTCGTGCGCGGGCTGCCATCGCCGAAGAAGAGCGACCGGAAGACCTCGCCCTCGGAGACCGGGCGAAGGCGTTCTTCCTCAAAGACACGATTTGCGTCGACCTCGGCCTCGGTGATGTCGCCATCGGCAAGGGCTTCTTCAAGCGTCTTGCCTCCAATGGTTCGCTCAATAGCGGTCTGGTCTGGATCCACCACCAGCACAGACAGATCGGTGCGGGTGCCGATCTGGTTCAGGCTCTGGTCGGTTGTGGTGCCAAAGCTGGTAGTCAGGAACGAAAAAGGGGCGTACTGCAGGGTACCCTGGCGGTTGTGCGTGAACCGCTGGTTCTCGCGGAACGGATTGGCGATCCGGTCGGGCAGGCCCTGCTCGTCATTTCGGATGTTGGTTGCCCGGTTGCGGCGCTGGTCGAAAGAGCGGCGGGCGCTGCTGTTGAAGCTAAACGAGTCGGGCACGTAGTTCCACTCCAGGCCGCCCAGCCGGCTTAAAAGGGGCAGGCCTTCCAGGAACCAGAACGGCTGCAGGGTGCGCGGGCGTCCGAACGACGTGTTGTAGTCGAACGAGCCCGACCACTGCCACGAGTTGTCGAGGCGCTGTCGGGGACTTCGCCCTTCGCGGTCGCTGTAGCTCATGTTCAAGGAAAGGGCGTCGACCGTGTAGCGCATGAGCCAGCTCGACGAGTTGCTCTTCGAGAGCCCAAAGGTGAGCGACCGGTCGAAGCTAACCGTCTGTACGGCAGTGCGCAGGCTGTCGCGGGCCTGCGTGCGAAGCGCGTCGGTCAGGGCGGGGTTATCATCGATCTGGGCTTCAACCTCACTGATCTGCACGTCGCCCCGGTTGGGGTCGAACCGGGGGGTAGAGGCGTTTGAACGCATCTCCATGGTGAGCGGGATGCGCCAGTTGTGGCGGGCAGGCAAGAAGCGGTCGAGACTAAAGTCGGTGCGCACGGTCCACGACTCCGAGTCGCTCTGGTCGCGGTCGGTGAGCGTGCTCGACAGCGCGCCGAATCCGTCTGTGCTGCGGTTGAAGTTGGCGCGCACGTTGCCGAAGTCAGCCAGCTGGATGTCGGCCCGTGCCGTTGCAGCCCAGCCGCCTTCTTCGTCGTACCCGGCCACCCGCAGCTCATCGACCCAGAGCGTCACATCCCGAAGCGGGACAGAGTCGTCGCCTACGTGGCGTACCCCGATAACGACGCTGTTCACCGAGCTGAGCGAGGGCGTGCCTTTAATCCCGATACGCGCCCCCTCTGGCGAGTCGGGGGTCGGTACGCGCAGCGTTCCGTCGGCATCCACATTTGTAAAGAGGGAATCGAGGCGAGCGTTTTCGGTATCGCGCGCCACCTTGAGCTGGTTCAGGGCCGAAACCGCGACGTTCACCTCGTTCTCAAGCGGCCACAGATCGAGGCGGGTGTCGGTGCCATCGGGCACGGTGCTCGCAGTGAGGGGCTGTTCGTACTCGTAGTAATCCCCAACCTCGTTGGTGCCCAGGCGGACAAAGAGACGCAGGTTGTCTTCGAGGGCGCTTCGCGTCACCTGCGAAGAGTTCTCCCCGTGCACGTGGGCGTACATACGGATGTTCGAGTACTTGAGCAGATCGAGTCCCTGCGTGAACGTTTTGAACACGCCCCGCTGCGTCTCCGAGATCATCTCATCAACGGAAAGCACCATCGACTGCTCGCGGGCCTGCCGCTGGGCGCCCCGGCTGCTACGGTCGCGCCCGATAATTGCGCCCAGGGGGGGCAGATACGTAGGGTTCTCCTCGTTGTTGATGCTCGAAACGAGCATCTCGCCGGGGCCCGCCATAAGCGAGTCTTCGGTAGCGAGGCGGTCAGAGGTGCGCCACTGGCTCCCGACCAGCTCAAACGCCGCCATGCGGATGGTAATCGGCACCTCGTGGCCACGTGTCCAGAGGCGCATAGACTCGATGTTGCTGAAGTTCTCGATATTGCCCACGCGCCGCGTAAAGTCGCGCACCGGCACGCGCACCTTGTACCACCCGTCGCCAACCTCGCCCACCACGTAGTTGTTGGTGTTTTCGGGGCGGGCTTGCTCGTCGAGTGTAGACCGGCTCAGGGGAATTTCGTACTCGTAGTAGTTGTTCTCCAGGTTTACGCTGCCGGTGAAGCTAAGGTCTTCTGTTGCCGGACTGCGCGAGCGGCCCCGAGCTTCAGACACGTTTTCGGCAAGCCGGCTCTGCCCCTCGAAGCTGTTGAGCTCGATGCCTGAAAAGTAGCGGCTAAAGCGCTGCTGGATGGTTGCTCCGTCTGGATAGAGGCTTGGAGGGAAGAGCTCGGGGTCTTCGTAAAAAAGGTGATTGGTATAGAAGTGATACTCGTCGCCCGAGGGGTCGCGCTGCGCACGAGCGATCTCGGCGTTGAGACGCGCAAGCTGCTCGCTGCTGAGTCCGGACCGGTTCACCTCGTCGAGCGCATCCAGAAAGTCGCGAAACTGAAACTGCTCGGTCAACTCCTGCGGATAGCCGCCGGTATGCGACGACACGAGTCCGTCGAGCCCCAGGTCTTGCGTGCAGTTGCTCTGCACATCAAGCGCGCCGTTCTGCTGTCCGGTGGGCAGGCGGGCCCATTCATTGAAACTGAAGCTGCCATCGAAATTGCACGAAAGGCCGTCTTCGGCATTCAGGCGGCCGTCGGGGACAATGTCTTCGGAGATCGTGCCAAGGTTCAGGTACAGGATGGCATCATCGCCCGCATCCTCAAAGTCGTTCTCGGCATATGGTTTGAAGATAAACTCGACAAACTCGACGTTCTGCAACGAGAAGTCGTTGAATCCCTCGGGCAGGCGCCGCGTCATGCCGCCCCATGCTCGTTCGGGCTGGCGGACGAAGTCGCCAAGCGCACGAGTATAGTTGTACGGGCCGCGCTCCCAGGGGCTGAAGTAAAGGTCGAAGGTGCGCAGCGTGCGATCGGCTTCGCCGCGCAGATCGCGGTTGGGGAAGACATCACGCGTATCTACCAGGTCGGAGGCAGCCGGATTGCCCCGCACCGAGGAGCGCCCGGCCACGCGATCGCGGTTGCTGGTGTTGAGCTGATACCACCCGAGCAGTCCGCGCCAGTTGGTGCGCAGCGAGTCGTCGGTCATGGTCGGGGAGTCAGGCGTTTCGCCCGGAAAGTGCGGCGGCGACGATATGATCCAGGCCTCGGGCTGAGAGCGGAGCGAGAACGTATTTCGGAAGCCCTCAAAGTCGTCGATAAACGAGATCCCGCCGAGCTCGTCGTCGTCGAAGTCGAAGCCGGAGTCGCGCAGGTCGTCACGGGCTCGTTCAAACGCGTTGGTCTGCGCGTGGCCCGGACGTAGCTGGGCAAACTCGCCCGAGAGGGAGATGCGGCTGTCGGCGCGCGTCTGGATGAAGGGAAGCGCATCCACACCGCGCGTAAGCCATCCGGGCTCCAGGTCGACCGCGCCATCTACACCCCAGATGGTGTTGCGGATCGGCTCTTCGCCGATGCGAAACTTGTCGATCGGGGCACGCTCGCTGAGCCGCATAACGGTTGCGCCCAGCGAAAACCGGTCGCGCAGCGCGTAGTCGGCGCGGGCGCCCAGCAGCGTTTTCTGCTGGATCTGGGCGAGCGTGTTCTGCTCGTAGTTAATTTCGATATCGCGCCCCGATGTAAGATACGTGGGGTTGGTGATGCTCACCGTGCCACCCTGGTAGTCGACCACGTAGTCGACGCCCTCTTGCAGCGAGGTGCCGCCCGAGCGCACGTCGACCGAGCCCTCAACGATGCCCGCGAAGGCGTCCAGATCAAAGAACTCCTGCACGCTGCTCTGGAACGAGCCTCGAATCCGAAAAACATTTTTTCCACTGTTGTCGCGAGCGGTCTCTTTCTTCTCGCGGTAGAGGTCGCGAAACGCAAACTCCTCACCCACCGCCGGACCGCTTCCGCTGGCTTCCGCTACGTCTACGATGCGCTGCCCGAAGGGCTCAAGGTAGGGGAAGACGAGCAAGCCTTCGTCGGGGATAATGGTGACGCCGGGTACGAAGTCGAACTCGTTATTGGGGCGTGGGGCCCCGTCGCGGTCGAGCCGGTCTAAGCCAAGTACCTGCAGCAAAGGCGTTTGCCCGGCCACCTCGTTAATCGTGCTGGAGGCAGACCGCCCCGACGGCTCGTAGTCAATATCCAGCTCGAAGTTGTCGGCGGTGAAGTTGCGTCCGCGCAGCGGGTAGAGATGGCGCATCTCGAGGTACCACGCAGCCGGGTTGGTCTGTGTGCCGGGCTGCACCGGATTTGAGGGACGAAGCATTTTTAAGACGAGCCGGTCGTCGTCGACTCCGCCACTGGCCCCTCCTCCGTCGGCTGCAAAATCGCCGACCTGTATCGACTGGGCACCTTGCCGGTATCGGAAAGACACCGCAATCGCTTCGTTGGAGCGCAGGCGCTGCTGTAGCGAGATGTAGCCGAGCCGGTCGTTCAGCCGGTAGTCGCGCCCTTCCTGAAGGCGACGGTACGAGCCCACTTGGAAGTCCTGATCGCTAAGGGGCTGCTGCAGTCCACTCGTCAAAATGGCCGACGGGGTGGTCGTGGCGCCATCGCGGAGTGCATCCAGGTCGCCTTCGGTGTACTGGTGGTTGGCGCTACGGGGCAGTACGGGGGTGGTAAAGCCGTCCGCCTCGGTAAGGATGTCAACCGGCTCCCCTACGTCGACCATGGCCACGCCGCGCCGCACGTCTTGCGCGTCGGGGTCGGGCGAGGTTTCGAGGCGCCACACCTCGACATCGGTGATGCGGTCGAATCCGTCGAACGTTGTAATCGCTGTGGGGTCGTCGAGGGCGTCGTTCCAGCGGTTACGAAAATAGTAGCTCAGAAAGAAGTGCTTGCTGTCGTCGTAGTCGGTGGGGCGCAGGTCGAACTCGGTGCGCTCGGCGCCGCCCTCAATCGAAAGCGTGTTGCTCTGCCCGTCTTGCTGGCTGGCTACCGCGGTAATGTTCAAGTTGCCAAACTGCAGTTCGCTCTTAAGCCCAAACAGGCTCTGGCCGCCGCGAATGAGTGATGAGGGCGTATCCAGAAAGACGTTTCCTGCCTCAACGCGCTGCAAGATCTCATCTTCGTACCCGGTGTAAAGGATGCTAATCTGATTCTGGTACTCAAACGGGTTGTTCGTATCCCAGTCGACATCGATCTGGAGCTTGTCGCCGATGGTGCCGGTAATGCCGAGTTGAAGATCTTGCTGGAAGTCCGGGTCAATCTGGCCCGCCTGGCCAGTGGTCGCGGCACGCTCGGCGCTGGTGCGATAGTTAAAGCCCGCATCGATGTCGGCATTGCCCACGACACGCAGGTCGACCTCCGGCGACCCAAAGATCGTCGAGAACGCGCTTTGACGTCCACCCGGCACCACAACGCTGAGTCCCAACAGCGGGTCTTCGCGTGCGGCCTGCTGCTGACGGGCGGTGAAGAGGTCGCTCCAGGTATCATTGCGATCAGATCGATAGCGCTGCGCCCGGTAGCGGTCGGCATCTACGCGCCAGCTGCGTCCGTCGGGAGATGTCAGGCGGTAGGATTCGTTGGGCGTGCCGAAGGTGAGCGTGTCGACCGTTGCCTCGGGAGCGGGCATACGTGGCCGGATATTCGGCGCGGTACGCCCCGATGCTGCGGGGGGGCGTGCGAAGAGTCCGCGTTGCGAGGGGGGCGCCAGGAAGCGCTCAGCCCGCGTGTAGGTCGTATCGGCATGGGTGGTGTCTGCAGCGGTCGCCTCCGTAGCAATACCTGCATCGAGCAAGGGCGCTTCACGCCCGGTGGTATTCTCATCGGTGGTATCGCGCATAACGGCGGAGGCGGAGCGGGACGCTGCATGGGGACGTGCTGCGTATGCATCCGGATGATCTCGACCGGGCACCTGGTCGCGTGGATACAGCTGCGAAATCGTTGCGCTGGATGAGGCGGGAACGGCAGGAGAGGCCGACGTGCCAGACGCTGCGTTGACCGTCGGAGCAGAGACCGCAAGGGGAGGGGCGGGGGCCGTGGAAGATGTGGGCACAAGGTCGCCCCAGAACAGCGCTACCGACGCAGCAACAAGGCCAGCGAGACGGTAGGTCGCCTTCCAAGTGAGAGCGTATGTACGTGGGTTTGCAGAGAGGCGCAACGGCACAGATCCAGATCCAGCAAAAGCAATGTTGAAGTCCTGTTTAGCGATGCACGCCTGCTACTGCTCATCTGCGCGCCTGCATAGATGCCGGATACCGGCACAGCAGACAGGCAGGGGAGGGCAGATGCGTTACCAGGTAGCAGGGAGGGCGGACTAAACGGGATGGGTAAACTGCTGCTTGCCGAGCAGTTTCAGAAACACAGTAGCAGTTCGTGCCGATACAGAGCGCGGTTTAGTTTGAAGCGATAAAGAGTGGGCTTTCCTGTAGGTTTGCAGGGGATTCCGGCTGCTGATAGCGCGAAGCACACAAATAGTGCGAAGCACAAAGCAGGTTAGCACAGGTAACACAGCAAGAACAGGCCAGCGCATGACGCACAGTGGATACGTGCACTTACTGTGAGCGCACTATGGTTGCGCCGGCAAAGTCCTACGTGCATGTTATATGCAACGTAATCGAATCGGTGCTTTATCGCAAGTGAATACCGCCATTAGTGCCCAGGATGGCGCGACCGCACCCTCCTGGAAAGCCTATGGTTTTCAGGGAGGGTACGATGCGTAAGTGTTGTCAGACGTCCGTTTTGGTAAGCACCGCTCCGTTCATGGATTGTCATCTTGAGCGGAGCGAAGCGGAGTCGGATACGAGCGAAGCGACTGACGAACGCAGTGAGTAAAGATCTCCCCCGAAATGGGAAACACCATTCGGCGGCTACATGGGCCTCCTCCGTCGGCCTTCGCTCGCCATGACAGGTGGTTTGTGATTATCATCGTACAGGCTCTCACTCGCCTTGCACTCCAATATTGACACGTGACCTTACTTAGTCATATCCGGAACGCAACGCCTGAGCGCAACGCAGAAACGGGATGTAGGATGCAATGCAGGAACCCAATACCGGGATACGATCCAGGCACCTGTCTGAGAGACACTTGCCCAGATCAAGATACTCTCTGGACGCTTTTCGTGGCGGTGTGGGTTCCCGGAAAAGTCTGAGAGAGCCGAGCTACGACCGGAGCGATTAGCGGGCGGGGGCTTTGCTTGACTCTTGTTTGTCGGTGATGCGCACATGGCCATCGTGCCATGACTCTTTGATCTCCATGCCGTATGTTTTCAGGGCCTCGCAGTACTTGTCTTTCGGTACGATCGCTTCGGGCACATCGGCGCCGCCCCCCGAGATGGTTCGTCCGGCAATCATCTTGGCAACAACCACGATGGGCAAGCTGGTACAGCGCATCATTGCCGTCAGGTTATGCTCCTCGTCGTAGCGCTCTATCATCTCATAGATGAGTGTTTTGGGATCGCCATCTTTGATTCCCTGCACCATAACCCGCATGAGCACTGCATCTTCGTAGTCGCCACTGAGGCGGTCGCGCATCCGGCGCACGAGCAGGTCGCGGTATGTGAGATGGGTGCGTACGCCAATTTTACGGTCTTGCCCAAACCCGAGCCCAATTAGAAACCGCATCTGATGCACATGGCCGGGCCACCGAATGGTCTTGTGGTCGAACGACGTAAGATGCTCAGAGAGCGTATCGGTGAGCGTAGAGAGGCCCCCTTGCGTGCAGAACGCCTCCATGTTATCGAACGGCCCGTCAAAGTGGATCGTCTCGTCGTTTGTGAGAGCGTCCACCTCAACGAGTTCGCCGTCCACAATGTGTTGGGCTGGACGCGTGTAGTCATCAATGATGCGCTCGGCCGACCACGAGATGCGGAAGTTGAAGGGCGGTTCGGGATGCAGCGGCACGTCGCCCACCCGGATCGAAGCGGTTGTTGCTTCATCGAACGCCTCGATGCCACGCATTGCGAGCACGTTCACCAGGCCGGGCGCGAGGCCGCAGTTCGGTACAATCCAGACGGCTTTCTCCTGGGCTCGCTCGTCGAGGGCCAGCTCCTGCCGTACAAGGTCCTCGTTACCGCCCAGGTCGCAGAAGTTAACACCCAGGTCGAGGCAGAGCTCGGCCATGTCGGGGTTAAGCTCGGAAGGGGCGCTGCTCACCACACAGTCGCTTTCGCGAAGAATCTGAGACAGCACGCCAAGGTCGCGGGCGTCCACCTGAAACGAGCGGAGCATGCCATTGTGCTCAATCGAGCTGTGCAGATCTTGCAGCGCACGGGAGCGCGTATCACAGACCTGCACCTGGTCGACATCGTCGTGTCGGCACAGTTCGCGAACGATGGCCGCTCCAATAGCACCGGCCCCAACGACAGTAATGGTCATGATGCGAAAAGTCGAGTGGTAAAGAAACGTGTTAGGCAGGGGGATGCAGGCGTGCTGCTTCCCCCACGCAGCGTTACACCGCGCCCCGCCCCTCAAGCGCCCGGGCAAGGGTGGCTTCATCGGCATACTCCAGGTCGCCTCCGATAGGAAGTCCGCGTGCGATGCGCGTGAGCGTTACGTCGAACGGCTCCAGGAGCTGCGCAATGTAATACGCCGTCGTGTCGCCTTCCACGTTAGGGTTCACCGCCAGAATGACCTCCTTCACCGGCGTCTCGTCTTCTGAGGCGTCGGATGTCTCGGTAGATGACGCGGTGTCAGCGGACTCCGAACCGGACGGATCGGCACCGGACGGACCGGCATCGGACGGCGGGTTGGCTGCGGTGCCGTTAGAGGAGGCAGGAGCGTCTTCATCAGACGCATCTGACGCATCAGACGCCCCCGGAAACGACGGGTCGATGCGCTGCGCGAGCTCTCGAATGCGGAGATCATCGGGGCCTACTCCATCGAGCGGAGAGATAACGCCGCCCAGAACGTGGTAGAGTCCGTTATAGTCGCCGGTACGCTCAATGGCGAGCAGGTCGCTCGACTCCTCAACCACACAGATGGTAGAGCGGTCGCGCCGGTGCGAGGCACAGATCGGGCACGGGTCTTGATCGGTAACCACGAAGCAGGTGCTGCACTGCATGACCTGCTCTTTCACGTCAATGAGGGCCTGTGCAAGCGCCTCTACCTCGTCACGCGGCATCTTAAGCACGTGGTTGGTAAGGCGCTGCGCGGTTTTGCGGCCAATGGTAGGCAGCGTAGCAAACTGCTCTACCAGCGTTTCTACCGATTCGGATGTAAACTGCATGAGGCAGCCGGGGCACAAGAGAGAGGAGACGCAGGGCGTGCGCTGTTAGGAGCTGTAGGACAAACGGCGCTTACAGTCCGAGCTGGCCGAGGTCCATGCCAGGAGGCAGCATGCCGCCCATCGAGTTTTTCATTTCCTGCTGGGCCATCTCAGACGCTTCTTCAAGAGCCTTGTTGACGCCTGCAATGACGAGGTCTTCGAGAAGCTCAATGTCGTCGGGGTCAACAGCATCGGGTTCGATTTCGATGGCTGTGATTTTCTGGTTTCCGTTAGCCGTTACCTTGACCATGCCACCGCCTGCTTCGGCGGTCACTGTCTTTTTGCCGAGTTCTTCCTGGGCCTGTGACATCTTCTGCTGCATGTCCATCATCTTCTTGAACATGTCGCCCATGTTGGGTCCACCATTAGCCATAATACTGATGCTTTGCGTCAAAGAGAGTAGAGAAAAAATAAGGAAGCTGCTGCTTAAGCAACAGCAACCATGCAACGTACAAGGCAGGCTGTCGATCCACAAGCGCAGGGCGGCTACCAGACCGGCTCAGCCCCAAACATCTTGAAAAGGTCATCGAGTCCGTCATATTTCGCCCGCAGCGCCTTCATCTGTTCGCGTGGATTCATGGTTTCGGGATCGGGCTGTGCGGCTGTTTCGGGGTCGGGCCTGCGTACGTCGATCTCGATGCGGTCGATCTCGTCTTGCAGCGCGTTGGGCAGGTGCGACAGCAGCGTGCGCTGGTGGTCCATGAGGCTGTCGCGATGCAGGCGCTTGGGTACATGCAGGCGCATGGTTCCGTCGTTGAGGGCGGCAGGAGTGGCCTCGCCCAGCAGGCTCCCCACGCTCCGACGCGCTTGTTTAACGCGCTCCACGTAGTCTTCCCAGGTGCGCGACAGCTCGGCAAGCTGGGCGGTCTGGGCACGCGGCTCTGTGGCGACGCCGGTAGGGGCCCCACCCGAGAAGTGGGAGGATGAGGAAGCCGGGTCGGCATTGCGTGGCGACCCATTCCCGGGCGATCCATCGCCTGATGCCGGCGCGCTGCTATCGTCGTCGGAGAGGGCAGGCGGATTGAACAGGTCGTGGTAGCCTGTGTCATCCCCTGCTTCGTCTGCAGCACCCGCAGAGCCGCTTGAGGGCGGTGTGTCGTCTGGGGCATCCTCCGAGGCATCCTCAGAGGCGTATTCTGGGGCGTCCTCTTCTGGCGCGTCCTCTGGGGCGGCAGTCGACCCGGGCTCGTCACCAGCATCGCTGTCGGTATCGCCGTCGGTATCGCTGCTGTCGTCATCGGCGTCGGCGTTGAGCGCAGCCGGAGGGGCGGGCGGTTCGGATGCTGAAGATAGATCGGGCTCTGCGGGCGCGTCGGCGGCGCGTGCGGTGAGCGATTCGGCAGCGGGCGCGCCAGCCGTGCCAGCTGCACCGGGTGCCCCAGATGAGTCGCTGGAGTCCGCATCTGCTGGAGGAGCCGAGGAGGGCGTGTCCGATGCGCGCGGGCCTGTGCTCGACGGCGTGGAGGCGTTTTCTTTCGCCTGCGAGGCCGGGGCGTCGGAGTCAGACGAAGAAGCCGGACTGGCATCAGACGATGAAGGGGGCACGGCGTGCGCATCCCCCTGTGCCCTCTTCGGTGCTCCCTTCTGTGATTCGCCCTGTGACGATTGCTGTGGTGCAGCGGCATCGGCAGAGACCGTGGGCAGGGTGCCGTTTTCGGCGTGGGCCTGTAGCGTGCTGAGCTGGTTGAGGGCCTCTTGCAGGTCGCCGGCGCGCGAGAGGTGCGCCATGTTGAGGAGGGCGAGTTCGAGCTTGAGGCGGGGCTGGCTGCTCTGCTTGACGTCAGTTTCGGCCTCGCCGACGATCATGAGGAGGCGCAGCAGGTCGGCTTCGCTGAAGCGGTTGCTGCTTTCGACGTAGCGCGGACGGCTGGAGGCGGCGATGTCGGAGAGCGCGTCGGGGCCCAGCGTGTGCGCCACGAGCAGATGCCGGAGGTGCTCGGTGAGTCCGGCCAGGAATTCTTGCAGGTCGTAGCCCGTGCTCATTACGCGCTGCACCAGCTGCAGCACCCCGCCGCTGTCGCTGTTCGCCACGTGGTCGACCAGCTGGAAGAAGAGGTCGCGGTCGACCACGCCGAGCGCCTGGGCGAGTTCGCTGTAGGTGAGGGTGTCGCCGCAGAGCGAAACGGCCTGGTCGAAGGCAGAGAGCGCATCGCGCAGGGCGCCATCGCCTTTGCGGGCGATGAGCATGAGCGACTCTTCGTCGGCGGTGATACCTTCGTTCTCGCAGATGTGCTGCAGCCGGGTTACGATGCGAGGCACCGGGATGCGCCGAAAGTCGAACCGCTGGCAGCGCGACAGGATGGTGGGCAGCACCTTGTGCGGCTCGGTGGTGGCGAAGATGAACAGCACATGCGGCGGCGGCTCCTCAAGCGTTTTCAGCAGCGCGTTAAACGCTGCATTCGACAGCATGTGCACCTCGTCGATGATGTACACCTTCTTCTGGCTGCCCTGCGGCGGGATGCGCACCGACTCGCGCAGCTCGCGGATGTCGTCGACCTTGTTGTTCGAGGCGGCATCGATCTCGAAGATGTTGAGGCTGCGCCCCTCCTCGAACGACTTGCAGGAATCGCAGGTACGGCACGGCTCGGCGCTGTCGGGGCGCTCCTCCAGCGGCGTTTCGCAGTTGATGGCTTTGGCCAGGATGCGCGCTGCGGTGGTTTTGCCCACGCCACGCGGTCCGCTAAAGAGATACGCGTGGGCCAGCCGGTCGAGCCGGATGGCGTTTTTGAGCGTGTCAGCCACATGGTCCTGGGCTACCAGGTCGGAGAACACCGCCGGGCGGTACTTGCGGGCAGTAACAAGATAGCGGTCGGCCATAGCGTGGGCGGGGCGGCAAACAAAAGCAGCAACGAGAAGGACAGGACGGTGCAATATACGGGCTGCACAACATGCCGTCAACCCGTGTACGAGTCAATGGGGGCGGCGTTGCGCGGTGGAGGTGGATGGGTTTGCTTGCATGTCAGTCTGCGACACTTTAACTTTTTACTATTAGAGTAGTATTTGGGTTTTTGAGACTTTGCGCGTGGTTGATATGCGGTTGATAGTTTGTGTTTAAATGATTGGTCTAACTGCTGCCTCCGTTTGTGGGTGTGCCCCACCTCCCGAGGAAGCGCTTGTTGATCGGGGATATGCGTTGGAAACGCAAGACTTTTACGACGCGGCACGGCATGGGGATACGGAGGCCGTACGTCTGTTTATTGAAGCTGGTATGGACCCGAACAAACAGGCACGATACGGTTTCCCGCCTCTAATTGGTGCTTCGTACTATGGCGCTACAGAAATTGTCGATATGCTTCTTGATGCAGGAAGTAATCCCAACGTACAGGGAAATCGCGGAGAGACGGCGCTCAGATTTGCAGCCTCGGAGGGACATGACAGCATCGTGGCTTTGCTTCTGCAGTTTGGAGCTGATCCCAATATCGAGCAAAGGGAAGGGCGTACGGCACTAATGGGAGCTGCCCTTGGTGGACATGTCGATGTGATTGAGCGCTTGCTGGATGCAGGCGCAGATCCTTTAGTCCGCTCTGAAGAGGGTGAAACCGCGCGCTCTATCGCTCAGGCGCAAGGGCATAAGGAGGCAAATCGCATACTCATGTGCGCTGCGGAAGAGCAAAAGGACAATTCAGCAGGATAGACCCACTGGCGTCGCGTTTTTTTACAGTCGAATGTTGTACCACATGGCGCCTATGCCTAAAATACTACTATCGTAGTATTTTTATGAAAGCTATATAGCGATTATGCGCGTGTCAAACTTCATACTGATCGTTCTTTTCTTGTCGGGGCTCTTGGTATTCAGCGTGCACGCACAATCCATCGAGGTAGGAGATCCTCATCAAGTCTCTATTCAAGATGCAGACGCGCCGCTTGACGCGGTTCATTTCGTGCAGCCAGTGGGACAAGACTCGCTGGTCATTGCTGATGGGGCAGGGCGTCTTACGCTTTTTGTCGATGGTGCGTATGTCACCGATCTTGGTGAGCAAGGCCAGGGCCCCTGCGAGCACCAGTCGATTTTGACCACGAGTCGATACGCGTCGCTGCTTTTTGGGCTTGACCGTGGCCAACAACGGCTTTTGGCGTACGATTCTGAATCGGGCGCTTGTCTCGGCCAGATACAATCGTCAGACCTGCGGCGTGCCACGGGGCTTGCCAGCACCGAGTCGAACCTGTTTCTTACGCGGGGTCAGTACACATCGCAGACCGAGTCCGATACCCCGCTTTTCTTTCGTGTTGAGCGCGAACAGACGGTAGAGGATGGACCTGCAGAGGGGACCGTTGTGGTAGAGGCGTCGTTCACACTGGCTGATCTTGATCCGGTTTTGCTTCCTGTTCCGCTCAGTGTGCGAACGCCCGTGGAAACGCATGGGACATCGGTATATTTTGCGCTTCCGTTATCTTCGAAGATTGTTCGATATGACCGCGAAACTGAGCGCTTTTCTTCGTTTGAGATGGACCTTGCGCTTCCAACTGATGATGAGGTCGAATCGCTTGCCCCCGAAGACTTATTGCCGCTGGTAGAGAGCGACATCGAGTTCGTTGAGCACCTGCACGTCACGGATGACCATGTGGTGGTTGCTTCGCGGCGTGGAACAGGTGCTGATGGCGTATGGCGAGTGCAGGTATATGACCATGGCGGTGCAAAACAAGGTATGCAGACCTTTGAACATCAGATCGTTAGTCTCACGGAGGAATACATTGTGCAACTCGTGACAGGCGAGACCGAGGATGCGGTGTATACTGTTAGACAGGTGCCGTATGTGTTGCCATGATGATATAATCATACTCCTGCTTCTTCAGAGGACTTAGCGCACTCTTCGTGGAGTGAGATTCGAGAGCCGAAACTTTCGTGGAGATCAGACCGTGTGCATTGATCTGAACACTGTAGCTGCACCCCAGATATTGCTAAGGGCCCGTTTCAAACCCATGAAAAAAGATCTGCACCCCGAGTATACGCCGCTGACCGTCAAACTATCAGACGGCACAACCATCGAGACGCGTTCTACGCTCGACGCGGAAACGTACGAGTCGGATGTCGACTCGACCAACCACCCGTTCTACACCGGGCGTCGTCAGTTTGTCGATACTGCCGGACGCGTCGAGAAGTTTAACCGTCGCTACGGCCTTAACAAAGATACCGACAGCGACGACGCCGAAGAAGAGGCGTAACGTATTCGGGGCTACCCGATATCGGAAGGGGCGACCTGTACTGCAGGGCGCCCCTTTTCTATTTGTGCTCCGTTTGCGCTCCGTTTGTGCTCTGTGATTTTGCTTCCGTTTCCCGATTACCCACCCGCTACACCGTATGTCGACTCCGCTGAACCCCGTATCGATCATTACCCGGAAGCGTGATGGCCACGCCATAGACCCCGACGACATCGCGCGCCTTGTGGCCGCGTACACGCGCGAGGACGTGCCGGACTATCAGATGAGTGCCTTTCTGATGGCGTCGTTTCTGCAGGGGCTCAACGACGTAGAGGCGGCTGCACTGACCGATGCGATGCTGCATTCCGGTACGGTACTCG
This sequence comes from Longimonas sp., assembly GCF_040409695.1. Lineage (GTDB taxonomy): Bacteria > Bacteroidota > Rhodothermia > Rhodothermales > Salinibacteraceae > Longimonas. Next base: position 6,632 of record NZ_JARWGJ010000014.1, on the reverse strand, counting down.
ACCTGAGCGATACACCCGGCGTTAAAGTGGACAAACACTCGACCGGCGGCGTGGGCGATAAGGTGTCGCTCATTCTGGCGCCCATTGTGGCCTCGCAGGGCGTGCCCGTGCCCATGGTGTCGGGACGCGGACTGGGCCACACCGGCGGCACCCTCGACAAGCTGGAGTCCATTCCCGGCTTTCGCACCGATCTGTCGATGGAGGCGTACAAGCAGCAGCTCGAAGACATCGGCATCGTGCTGATCGGGCAGACGGAGGAGATGGCCCCTGCCGATCGCAAGCTCTACGCGCTGCGCGACGTAACAGGCACGGTGGAGTCGATCCCACTCATTGCAGCCTCCATCATGAGCAAGAAGCTGGCCGAGGGCATCGACGCGCTGGTGCTCGACGTGAAGTGCGGACGCGGGGCGTTCATGAAGACGGAGGAAGACGCTCGCACCCTTGCCGAAACGCTGGTTGCGATTGGCGAGGATCATGATACGCCCACGGTAGCACTGCTTACGGATATGAACATTCCGCTGGGCCGCGCCATCGGCAACTGGCCGGAGGTGGCAGAGAGCATCGCCTGCTTGCGTGGCGAGCACGACGAAACGGCGCTGATGGAAGTTACCTACGCGCTTGCTGGCGAGATGCTGGCGCTGGGCGGTGTGGCCGACACGCCCAAGGCAGGCCGCGAGCAGGCCCGCAACGCGGTCGGTTCGGGCGAGGCGCTCGACTGCCTGCGTACGCTCGTGGCTGCCCAGGATGGCGATACGGGCGTCATCGACGACCCGTCTACACGTCTGGGGGCCGCTCCGGTGGCAACGGTAACAGCGCCCGACGGCATGCAGGGGTACGTGACGGAGATCGACGCGCTGGCGCTGGGACATCTGGCGGTGGACCTGGGCGCCGGGCGACGCACTAAAGAAGACGATGTAGATCCGACCGCGGGGCTGACCCTCAATAAGCACGTGGGCGATGCGGTGGAGCCGGGCGATGTGCTCGCGCATCTGCATACGGCGCACACCGATCAGGTAGAAGCCTTTTCAGCGTCGGTACGCCAGGCATACACCATCGGCGACACGCCTCCCGAACGACGCTCCGCGGTGTGGGACCGCTACACGGCCTCTGGCTGGGAGCATGCGTAGCCCGGATGTCCGGTTGGTAGGCTCCATTGCGTAACAATTTATGCAGGTCGATAGTAAGTAAGGATGCATGTAGCGTCATCCGTCTGTATACTGCATGCATGAATCGAACGAAAGCTACGTGGTAAAAGCTGTGAGGACCTTCGTGCACAGCCCGTTTACGGCTTTTTGTACACAGCCTGTATACGGCCTGTATGCGACCTGTGCACGGTTTGCACACGGCCCCAGCCGCTTTTACCCCGCCTCGTGATCGCGTACGTTACATCCTAACCGGCTGCGTTACCTATGATACTCTCAATATGGGCGCGTTTTAAGCGCGCGCTTCGATCCCTTTTCGGCGGGGCCGTTTCCGCGATGGAAAACCCGCGCATGATTCTGGAACAGAACATCCGGGAGCTGAACGACCAGGTCCCCGAGATGAACGAAAACATTGCCACAGTCAAGGCGAACATGATCATGCTCCGCAAGGAAGCGGAGAAGTCGGAAGACCAGATCGACCAGCTTACCGCACGCATCAAAAGCGCCATTCAGTCTGATCGGGAAGACATCGCGCGCAAGTATGCGATGCGTCTCGAAAAGGAAAAAGAGAGCCTGGAGCGCACGAACCAGCAGCTTCAGCATGCCGAGAAGGCCTATGAGAAGGCGCTGAAAGTTAAGAAGGCGTTCATGCGCGAGAAAGAGAAAAAGATTCAGGAAGCGCAGGACGCGCTGCGCGCCCACGAGCAGGCCAAGTGGCAGTCCGAGATCGCCGACACGCTGGAACAGTTTGAGGTGTCGGGGCTCGACCAGACGCACGATGAGATGGTGCGTAAGCTCAACCGGGAGACCGCAGAAAACGAGGCCCGCATGGAGCTGGCGCTCGACTCGGTCGATTCTGAGTCGCTCCAGATTGAAGAAGACGCCGAGGAGATGCGGGCGGCCGAGCTGGTCAATCAGTTCAAGATGGAAATGGGCGGAGAAAGCTCTTCCGCACGCGACAGCGAAAGCGCATCCGAAGAAACGATCGACCTGCCCGACGAGATCGAGGAAGAAGCCCCGCAAAAGACCATCGGAAAGAAACAGCGTACGCAGTCGGAGTAGCTGCGCCCGCGCCGACGCGTTTCGGTGTAGAACGCCGTACGAAAGATAAATCTTTCCAGAGACAAACGGGGCCTCTGAAACGAAACAAGCTCCAACACAGGCCCCGATCCCCGAAATTACGGTCGACACTGTTTACCCGTTCGTGCTACCCGTTCGTGCTATGACCGACGATGAGTTTCAGCGCATCAAGGAAGCGGAAAAGCAGCGCCTGCGTGCCCGGCGCACGCTAAAGGCGCTGAAGCAGGCCCTCGCCGAGCAGCGCGCCGGAGCGCAGGGCACGGTAGACCGCATGACCGGTCGCATCAAGCAGCTGTTCGATGCGCACCGCGACGCCCTGAACGCGTTGCAGTGGGATACGGCCCGCATCCGCGCACGCCTCGACTTGATTCGCGACACCCTCACGCAGCCGTCCGATGCCGATCTGGGGGCCTCGGTGTCTGCGCATCGCACTACACGGCAAAACGACACGCGCCAGGATGAAGCCGCTGACCGAGCTGCCGAACCGGGCGCACCTGCGTCCGACCCCGATGTAGACTGGCGCATCCTGCAGGCCGAGAAGCTGGTCGATGAGATGCGTGCGCAGTTGGATGCGAACGCCCCGCCTCCATCGCGAAACGATGCCGCATCCCCCGAAACGCAGGCCGGCAACCCGGCGTCCAAAAAGGACACTGAAGACGACCCGCCGACCGATTCGCTTCCCGACAAGACCATCGGGCGCATCCCGCGTTCTTGATTGCCGCCCCGTACCCTATGGACGAACCCAACTACACGCAAGCCGCCTTCCTGCACCCGTGGAATCTGATCTTTCTCACGGTGGGGCTGAGCATTGCCGTTGGGGTAGGAATAGCTACGGGCCTGTCTGCCTGGCTGCTGGTCGGGTTCGTGCTGGCCGCCGAGCTCATCATTCTGGGTGCATTTCCGCGTAACGAGCGCTTTCAGCGTGTGGTGCGGGCCAACCACCGGGCCGAGAAGATGAAGCCGCCCACGAAAGAAGAGAAATACAAAAACCTGACGCGCCGGCAGCAGCGCCGGTACGCCCGGCTGCGCAAGCTCTGCTCCGAGATCGAGTCGAACTACGCAAGCCTCAACAGCGCCTCGCAGAAGCTGGTGCAGCGCACCATGCGCAAGCTCGACACCATTCTGGATTCGTACCTCGACCTGCTCTACCAGCGCGACCGCTACCACGAAACCCTCGACAGCGCCACCGAAAATAGCATCCGTACGTCTATCGATACGCTCAAAGACAAGCTCGACGACCTGCCCGACCGGGTTCGCTCTGTGAAGGAACGCCGCCTCAAGGTGCTAAAGCGCCGCCTTGCGCGCTTCCAGCAGGCCCGAGAAAATCTGGAGGTGATCGAGGCGCAGCTGCAGACCGTCGAAGACGTCACGAAGTACATCCACGAGCAGTCGTGGACGCTCCAAAATCCGAGCGAGATTACGCATCAGCTCGATGCGCTCTTCAACGAGGTGGAGCAGGCGCAGGAGCACGTGCGGGAGATCGAGGACGTGTTCAGCGACTCGAAGGATCTGCTCGACGATGACGTCGACGCCTGGATGGATGAGGACGTGTCGCGCTCCTCCGATGCCTCGGGCACCCGCTCGTCGCGCACGCAGACTGGCGCGTAGCGACAAAGGGGGATGTGCGTCCATAAGGATAATGGAAACGTGCACACCGCGTTAAGTGTGCTCACACGTCCGTTTTGGGTAAGCCCTGCTCCGTTCATGCACTGTCATCTTGAGCGGAGCGAAGCGGAGTCGGACACGAGCGCAGCGAGATCCCGGATCAGGTCCGGGACAGGCGAGCGTAGCGAATAAAGATCTCCCTCGAAATGGGCAGGGCTGCTGGGGGGCGTAGCTGCTGAACCCCGGGGAGATGGTTCGACGGCGCCACCTGAATGCGCGCCACGTCCGAATAGCCTGCGCCTCCAGTCTGGCCGTATGCTCGCGATTTCTCCCCTTACCCACCCCCATCCCCCTCGTCTACCTCAATGGCCTACCTTGACCTCTCTGCCTGGCCGCGCCGGGCGCACTTTGACTTCTACCGCGCCTTCGACATGCCCATGTTTACGGTCGATGTGCAGGTTGATGTAGCCGCCCTCAAAGCCTGGACCGACCGGCACGGGGCGTCGTTTTTTCTGGCTACGCTCTACCTCTCGCAGCGAGCGGTGCATGCCGTAGAGCCGTTTCGGTACCGGCTGCGCGACGACCGCGTGTGGGTGCACGACACCGTGCAGGCAGGCGCCACCGTACTCCGCGACGACGATACCTTTGCCTTCGCCTACTTCGACAACGCCCCCACCTTTGCCGACTTCCAGCGCGCTGGACGGTCGGTTATTGCGGATGCGCGCGCCTCGACCGGACTCGCCCCTCAGAGCGGCCGCGACGATCTGATTCACTACTCGGTATTGCCCTGGCTGCACTTCACGAGCATCCATAACCCGCGTAGCGGCGCCCCCTCAGACGCCATCCCCAAGATCGTATTTGGGCAGTACCGGCCTGATGGCAACCGCCTTGCCATGCCCGTTTCTGTAACGGCCCACCACGGCCTAATGGACGGGCTGCACGTGGGGCGCTACGTCGAGGCGCTAAGCACGTACGTAGCGACCCCGACACGCGGGCTCTCGGTGTAGCAGCAGGTGCTATATATGCAGCCTGATGCAGCTTTTGTAAATATTGTGCGTTATAGTTCAGTCCTCAGATTGCGTGAAGGTTGCATTCGGCATGTGCGGAGTTTGTATTATATCCATATAACAAAAAGTAAATGTTTACCTCTCACACCCATATCCCTTTTCTATGCCTGATCTGCAACTATATCTAAAGCATTGGGGGATGATAACCCTTGTTGGCTGCGCACTCCTGTGCCCAGTCCCTCTTATATCGCAGTTGTCCGGACCAGCTGGATACGATCTACACACCAGTACCGACCCATATGTAAGCCACCAGGGCGATCGTGAAGGTCGGGTAACATGGTCCACGGTGGCTCCGGTCCGACTTATGCCAACCCGCCTCGCTTCGGATGTCCGTGCGGTGCCTGATCCTATGGGTGGAGCCCACGAAGTGAGAAGCGAGGAAGAGGCAGCCACCGGGCGCTGGGGGCAACCCTACCTGTACAGTTCTTGGTGGTTTTATGGGATCGTGGTGTTCCTATCACTTGCTGTTCTGGCGGGCGCGTTTTGGATATGGATTGTCATGCATCGCAAACGCAAAGCAGAACTAAGACGCGTCGTGCAAGAACGAACCGAGGAGCTGCATCGCGAAAAGCAGAAGACGAAAGAGGCGCTCGCGCTTGCACAAGACCAGGCTGAGCGCTTAAAGCGGATTGATGATTCCAAGTCCAGGTTTTTTGCACGCATCAGCCATGAGTTTCGGACGCCTCTGACGCTTACATTGGGCCCTGTTGACTATGTGCTGAAAAGCAGTGACCTTGCGCTGCCTCCGAACGAGCGGGAGCAGTTGCGCATTGCCCAGCGCAATGCGATGCGCCTGGCTCGTCTGGTCAATCAATTGCATGACCTTGCCAAGCTCGAAACGGGTGCGATGGCTATTCATCCTGAACAGCGTGATATTGTAGCATTCGTGGCAAGCAGCGTATCGACGTTTCAGGGGCTCGCTGATCAGCGCGATATAACATTAACATTCGATTCCGACTCGGAGGCACAGCCCTTTGTCTTCGATTCGACGAAACTTGAAAAGGTTATTGCCAATCTGCTTATCAATGCCTTTCAGGCCACTGAATCAGGAGATCATATTCGAGTGACGCTTCAGACGCGGGACAGCGAATTCTCAGAGGGATCTTGTGAACGCGTTACAATCACTGTAGAGGATACCGTCGCGGGCATACCTGCGGGCCAACGAGCATATCTACAGGCAGCCTTTCAAGACAGTGATACCGATGAATGGGATCATGAAGGCGGGTTTATGGGAACCGGTCTAACCCTGGTTAATGAACTCGTGACACTACACGGTGGCAACGTCCGACTTCAGAGTCATGAAGACATGGGCACGACTTTCACCATTTCTATTCTGAGGCAAGAGATTGATGATGGAGGTTTGCCCGACACATCGCCCGGCAGTTCAGAGGTAGGCGGGCGCCCTCTACGACTTGCTAAACGTTTTCTCTCACTTGAGGACGGCGGACCTGCGGAGGATAAAAGTGACCTACATGAACGAGATCAAACCACGGTGCTCATTGCTGATGACAACCCTGATTTTCGGTCGTATCTGCGATGGCATTTAGAGCCTACATATCGTGTGGTAGAAGCTGAAAATGGAACCGCAGCCTACCAGACTGCACGCTCAATTCTTCCAGATATTGCACTTGTAGACATTATATGCCAATCAGGGGTAGAAAAAACCATGTCGCCGCAGGCGGCTTGGAAGGGAGATGGACCAACACCTTCCCACACAAGCAGCCCTTGGCGACATGGA
>NZ_JARWGJ010000013.1:0-18262 GCF_040409695.1 Longimonas sp. | reverse complement strand
CCCCCTTGACTAAGGGGGAGAAACCCGTAGGGAGAGGGGGTTCGAACAAGACAAAACTGCGGTGCTTGACCCCCTATCATTTAGCGTTTATCCACTACCCAAGATCCAAACAGGTTCTTAGAAAAGAGTTCAGGAGCTTGGTCCAGAACCGATTACGACGGACGTTCTTCTACGCTTTGCTCTCCCGAGGCCCCGTCTCCCTCAGAGCCATATGAGGCATCGTCATTCTCCTTTTGAGCCTCTTGGTCTGAGTGGGAAGCATCGGATTCATCTTCAGGGGCGCCGTTTTCCTGGGCGTCTGCATCAGGAGTCGACTTGGCGCCGGTTACAGATACCTCTTCAGCGACGGGTGCTTTCCCGTTCGTTGTTGATCCACCATTCAGAAGCTCAAGTACGTCTTTGCCGGGAACCTCTTCACGCTCAATGAGCAGGTCGGCCAGTTTGTCGAAGGCCTCATGATGATCGGTCAGCGTATCCACTGCACGCTTGAACGCGTTTTCCGTAATTTTGCGGACTTCGCTATCCACTTCGCGTGCGGTTTCATCGCTGTAATCGCGTCCGCGAGAGAGTTCTTCGCCGAGGAACACGTTGCCTTGCTCATCGCCAAGAGCAATATGCTGAAAGCGTTCTCCCATACCCCAGTCGAGCACCATCTTGCGCGCCATCTTGCGCACCTGTTTCAGGTCGTTTTCCGCTCCGCTGGTTGCCGTATCGAAGATCATCTCCTCGGCGGCACGTCCGCCCATGATAACGGCAAGCCGGTCGAGCAGGTACTCGCGGCGATAGATGTACTTCTCTTTCTCAGGCATCTGCTGCGTGACGCCCATCGCCTGTCCGCGGGGCACGATCGTAACTTTGTGCACCGGGTCGGCATGAGGAAGGGCAGCAGCCACGATGGCATGACCGGCCTCGTGGTATGCAAGCAGACGCCGTTCCTCATCATCAAGCACCACGCCTTCACGGCGAAGCCCCATGATGACCTTGTCGCGGGCCTCCTCAATATCAGCGTTTGTGATCTTGTCGCGGCCGTAGCGTCCGGCAAGGAGCGCCGACTCATTCAGAAGGTTTTCGAGGTCGGCCCCGCTGAACCCAGGTGTGCTCGACGCAATCTTGTCGAGATCGACATCCTCATGAAATGGCTTGTCTTTAGCATGGATTTTCAGGATAGCCCGCCGTGCTTCGCGTGTGGGGAGGGGGACCGTGATTTGGCGGTCGAAGCGTCCTGGGCGTGTAAGTGCCGAGTCGAGGATGTCAGGGCGGTTGGTGGCTGCCATGACTACTACACTCTCACTCTTCTCAAAGCCATCGAGCTCAGCCAGCAGCTGGTTCAGCGTCTGCTCGCGTTCGTCGTGGCCTCCACCCACACCGGCGCCACGCTGGCGGCCGATCGAGTCGAGCTCATCGACGAAGATGATGCTCGGCGAGTTCTTCTTGGCCTCCTCAAACATGTCACGGACACGCGAGGCGCCTACCCCCACGAACATCTCCATAAAGTCGGAGCCTGAAACGCTGTAGAACGGCACGTCTGCCTCTCCTGCTACAGCCCGGGCAAGCAGGGTTTTACCTGTGCCAGGAGGACCAACCATGAGAACCCCTTTCGGGACCTTGCCCCCCAGATTTTCGAAATGGTCCGGGTTTTTTAGAAACTTGATGATCTCCTGAAGCTCTTCTTTGGCTCCATCGGCTCCGGCGACATCTTCGAAGGTAGTGTCTTCGTCATTCTGGTCGAACAGCTTTGCTTTGCTTTTGCGGACCGAGAAAAGCCCCTGGCCCTGCGACTGCATGCGCCGCAGAATGATATAGCCAATCACGAGAATGAGCACAATGGGGAGCAATCCGATAATAACCAGCCCCCACGGAAACGTACTCTCGGGCTGCGCCACAACGTCGACCTCGGCTGCTTCAAGCTCCTCCATCAAGCGGTCGTCGCCGAACGACGGCAGATACGTCACGAAGTTTTCGTATCGTACCGTATCCCCCTGTGGCGTAACGCGTTCTGCGCTTTCCTTCAGGCTACCGCTCATTTCATCACCGACCACCTCAACGCGTTCAATATTGTCGGCGCGAAGCTCGGCACGGAACTCACTGTAACTAATTTCGGGACCGGCTGCCCGCCCACCACCGAAGTAGCTCCAGGCAAACAGGAGACCAATACCAATCGCAACGATGAGAACGGCCGAGCTGAACGGTGACCGCCCACCCCCTTCGGAGCGTGAACGCTTTTCCTTTTTCCCCTCTGGCTCGTTCGGGGTCCTACGAGAATCCTTTTCAGCCACGTTATGATAATTCGTCAAGTGAAAATAGACGGCGACGGAACAGACGAATCGTCGTCCTACTGCAATCCATACACGCGTGTCACAGGAAAGTGTCTCAACGAAGGCCTGAAGATGGATTCGTGCCCAATTCTTGACATGCCAGAACGGCCTGTTACGGCGCTGTTGCAGTTGTCTGCGTTCTGGATTCGAAGGCTTCTGCCGTTTGTGTAAAAAAGACGAAGTAGCTCCGTTAGGTCCTTTGGCAATGAGTCCGTTTGGTCAGAGCAACACGTCTGGCAAAAGAGCCATGCGAATTAACTGTCTGTTGCGGACATGTGCGGTTGCCATGATTGGCATTTCCTTGTATCATGATCTTCTGCCATCAGCACAGAGACACACGGGCGGCGCTGCGCTTACCCCGCACGTCACAGCTCCAGTGTTCTCAGGCTCCTGCATGCTACCTATACTCGCTCACTCAACTGTACTCTGCTATGTCGACTGAAAGCGCTTCCGATACGTCGTTTCCATTTCAGCAAGATATCGTGTGGCAGCCCGCCCCTGAGGTAGTAGCCGACTCAAACCTGCAGCGCTTTATGGATGCACACGGAATCGCTTCGCTTGAAGACCTGCACGACCGTGCGGCGTCTGATGTTGGGTGGTTCTGGGAGGCCGTGCTGGAGGATCTGGGCATTGAGTTCTATACGCCCTATGAGCAGATCGTGGATCTGGAGAAAGCGCCGCAGTTTCCTGAGTGGTGCGTAGGAGGTTCGATGAACATCGTGCATAACCTGCTTGATCGCTGGCAAAGTACGCCGCGCGCCAGCCAGGACGCGCTGCGATGGGAGGGCGAAGCAGGGGAGATCCGCACGTATACGTATGCTGAGTTGCATGCTGCTACGAACCAGTGCGCTAATATGCTGCGCGAAAAGGGGCTGGGCGCTGGCGATGCGATTGGGCTCTACATGCCGATGGCTCCAGAAACGGTGATCGCCTTTCTCGCGATCGCTAAGATAGGAGGGGTTATCTGTCCGCTCTTTAGTGGATACGGGCCAGGGGCGATCATCACGCGGCTTCAGGGCGCCGAGGCAAAGGCGCTCTTCACAGCCGACGGGTTTCATCGTCGCGAGAAGCTCATCCGCATGAAAGAGACGGCCGACGATGCGCTGCAGCAATGCCCCACCGTCGAGCATGTCATCGTAACGCGTCATGCAGGACGCCGCGACATCCCCATGCATGCCACGCGAGATAGCTTCTGGAGCGATGTGGTACCTGAGCAGCCTGACACGGCACATACCGAGCGGACGGCGGCCGAAGATCCTGTCATGCTCATTTACACAAGCGGTACAACTGGAGCCCCCAAGGGAGCCGTGCACACGCACTGTGGCTTCCCGATTAAAGGCGCCCAAGACATGTACCACTGCATGGACGTAAAGCCTGGCGAAACCATGTACTGGATGAGCGACATGGGATGGATGATGGGCCCGTGGCTCGTTTTTGGCACGCTTGCCATTGGTGCAACCATGGTGCTCTATGATGGCGCGCCCGATCATCCCGGTCCTGATCGCCTGTGGCAGCTTGTCGACGACCACGACGTGACGCACCTTGGCGTGTCGCCTACGCTGATCCGCGCCCTCAAGACGCACGGTACTGAACCGGTAGACGCACACGACCTGTCGGGGCTGCGGGCTGTAGGGTCTACAGGGAGCCCGTGGGATCCGGAGTCGTGGATGTGGTGCTTTAATACAGTGCTCAACGGAGAGAAGCCGATTCTAAACTACAGCGGTGGTACCGAAATATCTGGCGGAATCCTGTGCGGTAACTTTCTGCAGCCGCTCAAACCCTGCGCGTTCAGCGGACCGGTGCCCGGCATGGATGCCGATGTGCTCGATGCAGCCGGGCGCCCTGTGCGGGGGGCAGTAGGGGAACTGGCCATCCGGGCTCCCTGGATTGGTATGACGCGCAGCTTCTGGAACGGAGATGAGCGCTATCTGGATGCCTACTGGCGGCGGTTCGACGATATATGGGTGCACGGCGACTTTGCAGCCATCGACAGCGACGGGCTCTGGTATATTCTGGGACGCTCCGACGATACGATCAACGTAGCAGGAAAGCGACTCGGACCTGCTGAAGTGGAAGCCCTCATCAACGCGCATGATGACATCGCTGAAAGCGCGGCCGTGGGCATCCCACATGAAGTGAAAGGGCAGGCAGTTGTCGTGTTTGCCGTACCTCGCGGCTCGGCTCGTGCCGACGACGCACTCCGCGAGTCGCTCATGAAGCGGGTGGTAGATGCAATGGGTAAGCCGCTCAAGCCCGAAGCTATTCGCTTCACAAGAGCGCTCCCCAAAACGCGCAACGCAAAGGTTATGCGGCGTGTAATTCGTTCAGCGTACCTCGGTGAGGAACTGGGCGACACCAGCAGCCTCGAAGACCCTGAAACAGTCGAGGCCATTGAGAACGCCTGGTAATACTGGTAACGCAGGCAGGAGGAGGCGGCATGTTCACTGGCAGTGTGTCCATTCGTAACATTTGCAATAAAAGTGCAGGGGTAAAGCCGCGGATAGGCATCTAAGGAAGGCGGGGCAAGTAGGTAACGTCTACATAGGTCTCCATATTGACCGATGTATCCGGTTCGTAGCATCCAAGTGAAAACAGCCAAGCGAAAACATCCAAACCTGCGCGCACGCAGCTCAGCGCGAGTGTCGTAGTGAGCAGGTCGTTTGTAGCCTCTTTCTGGATGCGTCCACTGCCACCAATTAGTTCACCGGTCTCTGACAGATCTATGACGAATTTGCCCGCCGACCGCAACCCGAATGAGCGCCAGCCGCGGCCTTCTTACGAGCAGATTGATCTCCCCCGCACCGATGCGGAGGTGAAAGATCTGCTTCAGCGAACGATTGAGGCAGCGAACAATTCGGTCGTCGTAACGGACATGCGCCAGCCCGACAATCCGATTATCTATGTAAATCAGGGGTTCAAAAACCTGACGGGCTACGACGAAGACGAGATCCTCGGATATAACTGCCGGTTTCTGCAGCGCCGCCCCGATGGCACGATGGACAACGACCAGGCGGGCGTGCGGGCCCTGCGTGAAGCGGTGCGTGAAGGGCGATACACCCGGGTCGTCATCCGCAACTATCGGAAGTCGGGAGAGATGTTCTGGAACGAACTCTACCTGACGCCGATCGACGACGAGCAGGGCGCAGTGCGTTATTTTGTAGGGGTGCAGAACGACATCTCTGAGCGGGTTGAGCTCAACCGGTCGCTGGAGCGCCGCGTGGAAGAGCGGACCGAGGCGCTCAAAGAGCAGCGCGATGAGCTCGAGGTGGCCAAAGAGCAAGCAGAGGCGGCAAATCGAGCCAAGTCGGTTTTTCTGGCCAACATGAGCCATGAAGTGCGAACGCCCCTTACGGCCATTCTGGGCCTGGCCGACCTCATACGGGCCAAAAGTACCGATGACACCTTTGAGGAGCATGTTACACGCATCAAAGCCGCCGGCAGCCGGCTTATGGACACGCTCTCGTCGCTGCTTACGCTGGCACGTATTGAGGCGGGATCCATGGACATGGAGTTGACGCCGGCTACCGTGGTTGATGTTGCGCTGGAGGTGACGGAGCTGTTTCGCGAATCAGCCGAAGAAAGCGGACTTACCCTCGACTTTCAGGTGACCCCCGAGGCGCGAGATGCCGTCGCCCAGCTCGACACAGGAGCGCTCAACAGCGCGCTGCAGAACCTCATCTCAAACGCGATCAAGTTTACGGACTCGGGGCGTGTCGAAGTCCGTGTCTACATCGCTGAGCGCGGCGACTTCGATGCATACGATGCAGGGCGCGGGGGAGGCAAGCGCAATGCGACGAAGTATGTAGCTGTCGATGTTGAAGACACCGGCGTGGGTATCAGCCAAGAGTTTCATCCGTTCCTATTCGAAAACTTCAGTCAGGAGTCGGATGGACTCACGCGCGAGTTCGACGGCTCAGGGCTTGGGCTCTCGATTACCAAGCAGCTGGTGGAGGCAATGCATGGCATCATCGAAGTGAACTCGGTGCTGGATGTAGGAAGCAGGTTCACGATTGCATTTCCACGAGCCGATGAGCACGAAATCCGCTCGCAGGAAGCTCCAGACGCACGTGTGATAGGGCAGCAAGGCGCAAAGGTGCACCTGGTCGAAGACAATGATAACACAGTCTTCCTGATTGAAAATCTGCTGGGCGATGAGGTCGATCTCTCCGTGTCGCTTAACGCGTCGGATGCCGTAGAGCGTGCAGAGGGGGAAGACTTCGACCTCTTCCTGATTGACATCAACCTCGGGGCCGGGGGAAGCGGGGTCGACGTGCTCAAGCGGCTGCGCCAGATGGACCGCCACGCCAGTACGCCTGCTGTTGCTGTGACCGCTGTCGCGATGCCCGGCGATCGCGAGCAGCTCCTTGAGCAGGGCTTCGACGACTACCTATCCAAACCGTTCGAATCAGACGCGCTTCTGGAGCTGGTGAGTCGACATCTCTAACCAGCATAAACGATCAAGGCGTGATGCGCATTAGTAAGCAGGTGCCACAACGAGCAGATTTCGTAACGCATCCGTACACGTGCCTCCGTATGCCTCGCTAAGACAAGAGCGTACAAGCGCACAAGACGACTGCCTTTATTTACGCCCCCCTCATTCTTGGAGTCAACGAAGAGACAAGTAGGGGGCGCAACACGGAAATGCCGCGGCTATACTTGGCGGCCATACTTGGCAGCACACAGCGGAGCCAGGCTGTGGGTGGTGTCTATAAGTCTATAACAGTACTACAACTCCTATTTTGGGCCTGCTGCCTTCAGCGGTGTCGAATACTGAGGGGGTGATGGAAGAGCGTATGCTGTGTACAAGCACAGCAGCTCCGCTGCCAATCAGAGCCCCTACAGCAACGTCGCTTACATAGTGTACGCCGAGATGCACACGGCTTGCGCTGGTGGCTGTGGCCCATACAGCAGCAGGGGCAATCACGTACCAGTACGGGTGGCTAAGACTCCAGGAGGTAGCCAGCGCTGCCGCGAGGGTCGCGTGCCCCGATGGCATCGACAACCGGTCATCCAGAGAGAGGATAGACGCCTCTTCTGCAGAGACAGACAGGTCGCGGCGCTCCACGAGGCCAGTAGCGTACGGCCGGGGGCGCCCGATGAGCCGCTTCAGGCTATGGGTCATAACATATGCCCCCGTCATGGAGACCCCCAGGCGATAGGCGTCTCCAAAGCGGGGCTGCGAGCGCGTAGCTATGGCATATCCCCCCGCTGCGAGCGGAGCGCCGGCAAACAGGGGAAGGGCCATACGATCGGCGACAGCTGATATCGTAGGCAGGGGAGCCCCCGCACAATAGACCGAAACCGAGATCTGAGCGTCCCATGTGTCGGGGGCATGAGACGTGCACGAAGCAGTCTGGGCGTGCGCATCCCCCGATGCCAACAGGCCTGCGAGCAGCATAAGGGCGCCCCAGGAAAACGTGATGCGCCTATGCATCTTCTTCAGCGGTCTCTTCTTCGGCCTCCACCTCGTCATCATCAGGCTCAATCATGCCGAGCTCGATGCGAATCTGACGTTTGATTTCTTCGCGTTCCTCATCGTTCTCCTTTAACCACTCTTTGGTGGCTTCGCGCCCCTGCGCAATGGTGTCGTCGTTGTAGGAGTACCACGAGCCGCGTTTCTCGATAATACCGGCTTCGGATCCCAGATCAATCAGCTCACCGAGTGACGAGATGCCCTCGCCATAGATAATCTCAAACTCAGCCTCTTTGAATGGCGGTGCCACCTTGTTCTTCTTGACGCGCACACGTGTCTTGTTACCAATTACGTCAGACCCGTCTTTGACAGCACCGATGCGTCGAATGTCGAGCCGTACCGACGAGTAAAACTTCAGGGCGCGTCCGCCCGATGTGGTCTCCGGGTTTCCGAACATGACCCCGATCTTCATTCGAATCTGGTTGATGAAGATAAGCGAGGTTTTGGTGCGGTTGATGGTGCCGGCAAGTTTACGAAGCGCCTGGCTCATGAGGCGTGCCTGCAGACCCACATGGGTATCGCCCATATCGCCTTCAAGTTCGGCTTTGGGCACGAGGGCCGCGACCGAGTCAATGACGACTACATCGAGGGCACCGCTGCGTACAAGCGTGTCGGCGATGTTGAGGGCCTGCTCGCCGGTGTCGGGCTGTGAAACGAGAAGCTCTTCGGTATCTACGCCCAGGTCGCCTGCGTAGTTAGGGTCGAAGGCGTGCTCGGCATCGATAAAAGCGCACGAGCCCCCCATTTTCTGGGCTTCTGCAATAATGTGCGTAGCAAGGGTCGTTTTTCCCGAGGATTCGGGGCCGTAGATCTCGATGATGCGTCCGCGCGGCACACCGCCGACGCCCAGGGCGCTGTCGAGTGTGAGTGAGCCGGTTGGGATGGCTTCTACTTCCTGTATCGGCTCGTCGCCCAAGCGCATGATAGAGCCTTTGCCGTGCTCGCGTTGAATCTGCTTGACCGCGAGGCTCAAGGCTTCGTCTTTTCCGGATCCGTTATTTTTGGCCATGGAGAAGGGGGGATGTCAGTCGAAAGAATGCAACAAAAGGAGGATAACAAAGTGGGGAGTACGCTGGAGCAGCGTATGCCCTGCACGCTACGGGGCAGTATGTCCTGCTCCTATACTTGCTTCCACATGTATGTACCGTTGTGTCGCGCAGGAGTGCCATGCCCGTATGCAATTCATGCCTCGTGCAGCAAGGCACAAGGCAATGAAGACACGCTGCACCGTGGCACACGCTGTTTCCCAAAGCGGCCTTGGAGGCACAAAAGAGCAGGAATGCATGCTGCACCGAAGAACTCATCCGGTACGTGACAGGGCATGCCGGGTCGAGCAGAGCATCTGGAGCGCAGGCCGCATAGCGCAGGAGGCTCTACGGGAAGGCCCTTTACAGGGAGATCCTATAGGATAGACTCACTGCGTTTACGATTCATAACGTGGCGAAGCAGCCACCTTACCCATACGCCGGTTAAGCTGGCGACGAATCATGTCGAGTGCAGCCGTGGCAAACAGCTCCTTGTTCATGCTGCGGTCGTTTACGAAGCGGATGTGTGCTGCGTGGGTGCCATGGGCATCCGCATAGCCAACCCACACTGTGCCTACGGGCTTAGCCTCGCTGCCTCCGCCTGGTCCGGCAATACCGGTGGTTGCAACGCCGATGTCGGTGTTGAGCACGCGACGCACGCCCGCAGCCATCTGCCGCGCCACAGGTTCGCTAACAGCGCCATGGGAGGCGAGCGCGTCGGCATCCACCTGTAGCTGGTTGACCTTCACGTCGTTGGCGTATGCAATAATGCTTCCGCGATAGTACGCCGAGGCGCCCGCTACCCCAGTTAGCCGGTGCGAAATAAGGCCGCCTGTGGCGCTCTCTGCAGTTGCCACGGTGAGACTGGATTCGCTGAGGCGGCGCCCAAGTGCCTCGGCAAGTGAGACCTCTCCGACTGCAAATATGTGTGCAGCGGCGCGTTCGCGTATGCGGGCCTCTGCGGTATCCAGCAGCTGCGTAGCAATATCGTTGTCGGGGGCATGGGCTGTGAGACGCAGGCGTACGCCGCTGGTCGAAGGGAGATAGGCAAGCGACACCCGGTCGGGGAGCAGGGCATCGGCATCACCGATTTCGGCTTGCAGATCCGACTCGCCAATGCCGGTAGTCTGCAGGGTACGGTGCGACGTAGAGCGCAGGTCGGTGCGCTCGGCCAAGAGCGGCTTCACAGAGGCATCGAAGATGGCTTTCATTTCAGAAGGCACGCCCGGAAGCACAACGATGAGTGCGCCATGAGAGGCCGCACCCTGAAACCGAAGCCCGGGGGCCGTTCCAATGGGATTTGCGAGCTTCTCAAAGCCTTCGGGTACATCAGCGATCTGAGCGGCACGTTCGGGCACCGTGCGATTGCGCTTTTTATAGTACGTCTGTATGCGATTCCAGAGCGCGTCGTCGCGCACGAGCTCG
Organism: Longimonas sp.; assembly: GCF_040409695.1. Lineage (GTDB taxonomy): Bacteria > Bacteroidota > Rhodothermia > Rhodothermales > Salinibacteraceae > Longimonas. Next base: position 8,024 of record NZ_JARWGJ010000013.1, on the reverse strand, counting down.
ACCCCCAAAAAGTCGGCTACAGCCTTCTTCGTAAGATCGTCGTGCGTGGGTCCCAGTCCGCCAGTCAGAACCACGAGGTTGGCTGTGGTGCAGGCGTCCTGCAGGGCCGACTGGATGCGCGCGCTGCGGTCGGTAAGGGTGCGCCCCTCGACGACATCGACCCCCATCTGGCTCAGACGCTCACCCAGCCAGGCGGCGTTGGTGTTTACAGTCTGGCCGATAAGCAGCTCGTCGCCGATAGAGAGAAGGTAGGCGTTCATGCAGGTAGATAGAAAGAAAGAAGAGAAGCGAATATGGTCAGTCAGGCGGGCGACCAGGAGTCCGGAGCGCTATGCCAGCGAATCAGGTCGTCGTACTCCGTGGTAGAGAGGCGTCCGGTATCACGTGCCACGCGAGCCACCGTCTGAAACGTCGTAAGGGCATGGAGCGCACACTGGGCCTCGGCAAACGCCTCATGGGCCTCAGGAAAGTCATACGAGAAAATAGCGAGCACGCCTATAACAGGGGCCTTGCGGTCACGAACGGCTTTAACGGCATCAAGTGCAGAGGCGCCGGTCGAGACGAGGTCTTCAACCACGAGTGTTTCTGTGCTGCTATTTACGCGGCCTTCTACCTGACGGCGGCGGCCATGGGTTTTGGCCGAACCGCGCACGTAAGCAAGCGCGGTGCCCAGGCGGTCGGCCAGCAGGGTGGCATGCGGAATGCCTGCTGTGGCCGTGCCTGCGATCACGTCGGGACGCGCCGGAAGCCCAGCGCAGTATGCCAGAAAGCCCTGCTGTACAGCGTTGCGCGCGCCAGGCGTACTCAGTAGCAGGCGATTGTCGCAGTAGACGGGGGCAGTCCAGCCCGAGGACCAGGTGAACGGGTCTGCAGGCTGTACGCGAACCGCCTCTTGGTTAAGCAGCACATGCGCGATGCGTTCAGCGAGAACAGGCGGAGCCGTGGTGCAGGAAGTCACAGGTAAAACGAGAGTGGTCAAGGGATGCATGCGAAGCGAACCCCCGTTTATTGCTGCGGCACATTACTGCGAAACAGAAGAAGAGCGGGGGGGATTCGGGTGGATGGTCTCTTCCTGGGCGCCAAACGCATACAGGAGACCGGTGCCTATCGTTAGAGCAACCACGGCCAGCAGCGCACCATACAGAATCTGGCTACTGATGAGATAGGCCGCAAAGTCACTGGCTAAGGGGCCGCTGTATTGTGCGACGCGAACGGCAAGCAGCGCCAGTAGGAAGGCCATCTGCGCAGCGGTTTTGGACTTGGCGATGCGAAACGTGGCGAGTGTTCGGCCTTGAGCTTCGGCGTAGCTACGCAAAGCGGTTACCCCTACATCGCGCAGCGCGATAAGCGCCACGGCCCACCAGGGAACGATGGAAGGCTCCAGGAAAGCAAACATCCCGAAGAGCCCGAGCACCAGAATCTTGTCGGCGAGCGGGTCGAGAAACTGGCCGAGTCGTGACTTTACGTTCCAGGCCCGCGCCAGATGGCCGTCGGCATAGTCTGAGATTGACGCTACCACAAACAGAATAAGCGCAGACATCTGCCCCCACCATGTGGGTACGGTGAGCAAAAAGAGAACGACCGGCGTGAGCAGGATGCGTCCGATAGTAAGTGCGTTGGGGAGGTAGCGCATAGGCAGAAGGCTAACATGTAGTGCGCTCAATCATATCGGCATACCCGGAAAGCGGTTTCCCTGTTCATGCATAGATCTGTTGAGGGTTGCGATAGGTGCAAGGCATGCATCCGGTTACGCCTCATCGGTCATGCCCCTATCGGGCTTGATGCACGCACCGTGTCAGGATTAGGCACGATAGCATACGCCGCTCTGACACGATTAGGGACGCGCGACGAGGAGTTAGACGATCTGCTGCCAATGTGACACGCTGTCAGGCTGATTTTGGCTTTCGGCATCGTGTTTGAGAACAAAAACAAGTGGCTGTCGCGATGCGCGACGGCACCACTGTTCACGCGCTTTGTTGACTGACCGAACTTGACATCAATGGGTAAAATTATAGGGATTGACTTAGGAACGACCAACTCGGTTGTTGCCGTTATGGAGGGCGACGACCCGAAGGTGATTGAGAACGCGGAAGGTGCGCGTACCACACCGTCGGTCGTGGCGTACAAGAAAGACGGCGAACGGCTTGTCGGCGCTCCGGCAAAACGCCAGGCCATCACCAATCCAGAGAACACCGTATCGTCGATCAAGCGGTTCATGGGCCGGAAGTACGACGACCTCAACGAGGCACTGGACGAGGTGCCGTACGAGGTTGTGCGTGGTGACGGTGGCACGCCCCGCGTTAAGCTTGGCGACCGCGAGTACACGCCGCAGGAGATCTCGGCGATGATTCTGCAGAAGCTCAAGAAGACTGCCGAAGAGTATCTCGGCGAAGAGGTTACCGAAGCGGTGATCACCGTGCCGGCGTACTTCAACGATGCACAGCGTACCGCGACCAAAGAAGCCGGCAAAATTGCAGGGCTTGAGGTGAAGCGGATTATTAATGAGCCCACCGCAGCATCGCTTGCCTACGGCCTTGACGACGACAAGGATCAGGTCGTGGCGGTATATGACTTGGGCGGCGGCACCTTCGACGTCTCCATCTTGGAGCTGGGCGATGGCGTCTTTGAAGTGAAAGCTACATACGGCGACACCCATCTTGGCGGCGACGACTTCGACCAGGCGCTCATCAACTATATCGCTGATGAGTTTCAGAAAGAGCAGGGCGTCGACCTTCGTAAGGATGCGATGGCACTGCAGCGCCTGAAAGAAGCAGCCGAGAAAGCTAAGATTGAGCTTTCAAGCTCGACGACAACCACGGTCAACCTGCCGTTTATTACAGCGACCGACGAAGGGCCGAAGCACCTGAACCTCGACATCAACCGTGCGAAGTTCGAGCAGCTCATCAAAGAGCATGTCGACCGCACGATTCCGCACATGCGGAAAGCAATGGAAGACGCTGGGTTCAAGAAAGGCGACATCGACGAAGTGCTTCTGGTCGGTGGGTCCACGCGAGTACCGCTCGTGCAAGAAACCGTAACTGACTTCTTCGGGCGCTCCCCCAACAAGTCGGTCAACCCCGACGAGGTCGTCTCGCTTGGTGCAGCCATTCAGGGCGGCGTGCTCTCTGGCGACGTCGACGACGTGCTGCTCCTTGATGTAACTCCGCTCGGGCTTGGCATCGAAACGCTGGGCGGCGTGATGACGCAGCTCATCCCGTCGAACACGACGATTCCGACCAAGAAGAGCGAGGTGTTCTCAACGGCTGCAGACAACCAGGAGTCGGTTGAGGTACACGTGCTCCAGGGCGACCGGGAGATGGCGAAAGACAACCGTACGATCGGTCGCTTCCACCTGACAGGCATTCCGCCTGCTCCGCGTGGCACGCCGCAGATTGAGGTGACGTTCGATATCGATGCGAACGGCATCCTGAATGTCTCAGCAGAAGACAAGGCAACTGGCAAAGAGCAGTCGATTCGCATCGAGGCCTCCAGCGGACTTACCGAGGAGGAGATCGAGAAGATGCGCCAGGAAGCTGAAGCGCACGCTGAAGAGGACAAGAAGCGGAAAGAGCGGGCGTCGACTATCAACGAGGCAAACTCGATGGTCTACACCACGCAGCAGAACCTCGAAGAGTACGGCGATAAGATTCCGGAAGAGAAGCGAAGCGCGATCCAGCAGTCTACCGATCGCGTTGAAGAGCTTCTCGAAACGGCAAGCGCCGACGAAGACGTCAGCGAGCTTGAAGCTGCGCTCGAAACGCTGAACGAGAAATGGTCGGCAGCCAGTCAGGAGATCTACGCTGCGCAAGCTGAAGAAGCCGGTGCTGGCGCCGGAGCTGCTGCTGGCGGTCCACAGGGGCAGCAGCCTCAGGGCAATGGCACCACCGACGACGGCGATGTGCGTGATGCCGACTTTGAGGTCGTAGACGAAGGCGACGAAAAGAAGTAGCATCTCGTGACAGCGCGAGGCGCTCTTGAACACAACGGGCGCGCAGCGCTTCATTCCGCACGCTACAACACAGTAAAACAACGTCTCACTGGCCTCTGGGTCGGTGAGACGTTGTTATTTCAGGGTGTTGTAAATCTTGACGCGGACATCGCTGCTCTGGGAAGCGCTGACTTTGGAGGGGCATGTAGCTCTTCTGCCATGGCTGCTGGCACACGGCGGTGGCACAGACGTTACAAAATGAGCTTGTGCAGGATCTGGCTTACCGAAAGCCAGAAAGAAGATAGGAACTCCGCGTGCCATGCTGTGCTGCCCATGTGTATTGGCGGGCACGCAGCGGAAACGCCATAGTGGAAATCCAGCAGCGAATCCGTTATAATTCGTATTGCCAGCAGTACAAAAATCAGCCCCCACGCCGCGCATGAGTGGCCCTTCTGCCTCTTCCTCGTCCGACTCCGATACATCGGAGTCGGGCTCCTCTGACAGGACCAACGCTTCTGCATCCTCCGGTGCGCCGAGCGAACAGCGTGAAGACACCCGGTTGAGCGAGGCGGTGCGCCGTACCGCACCTCTCAACAACACGGCAGAGATTGATGCACAGCAGGCAGAAGGTACGAAGGGGCAGGACGGTAGCACGTCGCTATGGACCTACAACTGGTCGCGCGTGCAAGCGGTGGCGCTCTACTATATCTATGGGCTGGTTGAGGAGCTGCAGAAAAAAGACATCGTACTTTGGTCGCAGGCCATTGCGTTCAAAGTGTTGATCACGATTGTGCCTATCCTGCTGCTTGGTATTGGTCTGCTGGGACGCGTCCTGCGGGGCGACGCCGCATTCAACGCAGTGACGCGGGTCGTGCGCGACTTCCTTCCTGAGGGACAGGAAGATCAAGTGATCCAGTTCTTGGACCAGCTGCAAGAAATCAGTGGAGCAGTCATTGGGATTGGTGGAATTGGGCTCTTTCTGTCGGCGTTTTCGCTATTTATTACGCTGCGTATCGTGGTGCGCAATGCATTTGCGCAGACATGGCACGAAGAACGCTCCATTCTCGGTGGCTATCTATTCGATGCTCGAATGGTTTTACAGGTCGGGATGCTCTTTCTGGCTACCGTGTTCATCTCGTTCATATTTACAACCCGGGTAAGCACCTCGATGCTGGCGTCGCTGGGCATCCAGGCACCGTGGCTTGTTGGATTCCTCACTGCGCTGACGCAATTTCTGGTAGTGCTGCTCCCTTTCGTCATAACGACAGCGATGTTCTTCCAGCTGTACTATCTTGTACCGCTTCCGCATCCGCGCAAACGAAGCGCGCTGGTGGGGGCCGTCGTGGCAGCCGGGATGTGGGAGATTCTTAAGTATGCATTCACATACTACGCTGTGTATGTTGGCCGTTTTGAACGATACGCCATGGGCGAAGAGAGCTTCTCTGCACTCGGAAATACGTTCGGTCTAATGATTGCCTTTGTATTCTGGGTTTATTTCTCAGGTATGGTGTTCATGCTGGGAGCCGTCGTTGCATCACTGCACGAGCACCGACACGTTATGGCAAAACAGCCATACCGTCCGATAAAGCCGGACGTAGGGCCTCCAAAATCGACATAGAGATCCAAGACCGGTTCGGCGCCTCACTATCTCCGCCATCGCTACCACTCCTTTTTTCATACTGCCATTGCTGCCTGATCTCCTGTCTTTTCGAGTAACTCTTTTTTCATCTATGGCGGATACGGCAGACTGTGCTCTCCGAGACGGCATACCCCAACAGTGTATTCACCAACGGTGCATGCCGCTGCTAATGTTACTCTCGATACTGTCACTGGGGCTGGCAGAGCCATCTTATGCCCAGGATCCGCTCTCGCTGGTTGATAGCAACACCGAGGTACGAAGCATCGACTTCCGGTTCGTGGATCAGCAGACGTTCTCCGATGAACGCCTGCTACGACGGATGGCCACGCAGCAGCCCTCCGTGTGGGATCGGTGGCAGCGCCGCCTCCCGTTGTTGCAGCCAACGCCACGTTTTTTTGAGCCCGTCACATTCCAGCGCGATATTGCCCGTCTTCGCAGCTTCTATCGCGAAAACGGATTTCCATCGCCGCGCATCGACTACCCAGCTACGCAGTTCAACGCCGGCGAAAACCGTATTCGGCTCGTGATCACCATCGAAGAAGGGGAGCCGCTTATCATCCAGGATGCTGTTTTCCTGGATGCCGACGGCGAGCGCTACGCGGTCGAGGCGTTTGAGCCTGAGATGCGTGAGAAGTGGCGTGCCTTTCAGCGTGATATGTCTGTAGAAGTGGGCACCCGGTACACCGACTTCAACCGGCAACGCATCGAAGACGATGTCCTCCGTTGGCTTCGGAACCAGGGCTATGCATTTGCAACACTGCGCTCTGAGGTGGAAACCGATGTAGAGGCGCGTACCGCCGACCTGCGTTTCTTTGTCGACCCAGGACCGCGCGCTCGGGTTGGCGTTATCGAGATTAGCGGCAACGAGACCGTGGAGCGGCGCATCATTGAGCGGAGCCTGGCGCTCCGCGAAGGCGATATCTTCTCGGCCGACAAACTCTCAGAAGGCCAGCGCAATCTATTCAACCTGAACCTGTTTCGCGTCGCGCTTGCCGACGTGCCCGAGCAGCCGCGCGACTCAACCGTCGCTATCCGGTACCGGGTGCGAGAGGCCAATATGCGCACCCTGGCAGGCGAAGTTGGATACGGCACCACGGTAGGTACAACCGCTGAAGGGCGTTGGAGCCACCGCAACTTTTTTGGAAATGCACGCTCGTTCACAGCCAGCGTCGTTGCCGAAACAGGATATCCCAACGACGCCCGCTTCCTGCCGAACTTCTTGGCAGGCACCGGCGGAAGCACCGTCACAGAGCGGCGCTTTCGAGGAGGACTGCTCGTGCGCGAGCCATATGTCTTTTCGCCGAAGCTCTCTGCCTCCATCGAGCCGTTTGGCGAAATCCGCCGCAACCCCCGCCTGCCCGGTGTGTCGCGAAGCGGACTGGGCATCAACGAGACAACCATCGGGGTCGACTCGCGGCTCACGTACGAGGTCTTCTCGTTCCGAACCATAACCCTGCGCCACAGCCTGCAGCGCCGCCGCCAGTTTGTGCCCGAAGAATTGCAGTCAGGAGCGGTCGCCGATCCGGAAGATCCCATCGAGACGTTTGGCGATGGCGGGTTCAACCGCAGCGTTTTTACGCTGTCGGCCAACCTGGGCCGCACCGACGACTACGTGAGTCCAACCGTCGGATTTATGGTGCGCCCCACAGCAGAAGTAGCCGGAGCGCTCATTCCCTCGGGCGTGCAGTACGGGAAGCTCTCTGTAGAACTGGCCGGATACCAGCCCCTTACACCATCAGTTGACCTTGCGGCTCGGCTCTTTGCAGGACGGGTGTTTCCATTTGGCGAGAGCCGCGATGCGCTTGCTGCCGAGCCCTCGCTTCGTAACTCTGTCTTCCTGAACCGCTTCAACGATGTGCTCTACTACGCAGGAGGCGGCACCGACCTGCGCGGATGGCCTGCCAACCAGGCCGGCGGCAAGTTCATAAACTCAACGGATGTAGAAGGCACCGCTTCGCTCCTGGCGCCCATCGGAGGCATGTCGAAGGCCGCCGCCAATGTAGAGCTGCGCCTTCCCTTTCCCGGATTGGGGGATAGCTGGCGCACCGCCGCCTTTGTCGATGCCGCCGTGCTCGGCACCGAAGGGTTCTCGCTCGTTCCGGCCCCGCCGACCAGCGATCTCGACCGCTTCCCAACCGAAACCGACGCGCTGCGTATCAGCACCGGGGCAGGGGTCCGTTACCAGACGCCGTTCGGGTTCCTCCGGTTCGACATCGCCATCCCCCTCAACCCCGACCCGCTCGATGTGCGTGATCCACGTGAGGTAAGCAATGCCATAAGCGAGGGCCGCCCCCCCACAGATGTATCGCCCTCGTTCACCCGCCAGTTCCGCTTTCATCTTGGCATCGGACGCACCTTTTAGAGCCTGTTTGGGTTTTGGTTTGTAGGCGAGAGCGAGCAGCAATGCGGCGAAAATTGGACCTCGATGGAGGTTCGTAGCTGGGGCTACGGGCCGAC
>NZ_JARWGJ010000012.1:0-18357 GCF_040409695.1 Longimonas sp. | reverse complement strand
GCTGAGGCGATCCACTGGGTGTAACGATCGGCCGTTAGCGGCCAGCCGTCCCACTGCTTATCAGAGAACCGGTATCCAACGTCATCGCTCAACGGGTAGTGGCGCGTAAGCAGCTTCATACGCCCTGAGCCATGATGGCCATTATGATACAGATGCGTGGGCTCGCGCCACTGCATCACCCAGGGGCGTCCGTCCATGAAGGCTGCCTTGAAACCGACCTGCTCCAGCGCGTGGTAGATGGTGTCGGACATCATGAGTTCGGTGGTGTCGGCAATGGACGGGCGCTCACCGAATACCTGCTGCAGCTCATCGACAGCGTAGCGCATCCGGCGCTTAAAGGCCTCAATATCCCACAGTAGCATAAAACTGTGCGAGGGTTCTACCGCGACAAGCTCCACCCGCTCGTGCTGCACCAGCGTGCGGAAGCGATCCAGCAAGGCCAGATCCCATGCCTTTGCCTGCTCGATGAACGACAACGAAAACCCAATGGCCAGCGACAGCCCCTCCTCTACAAGCTGCTCAAACCGATCAAGCGCCGGATAGTAGCACGTATGCGCTACCTTCCGAAAGTAGTGTTCGTTCATATCGGCATCGAAGAGGGCATGGTCGAGTTCATCCATCGACATCGCCCCAGAAAGGTGCGCTGCGGGCAACCGGGGCCGGTGCGGCTGGTGAACAACGGTGTAGATAACGACATCTTTGACCTGCGAAGGAAGCTGGTAGGTGTTCGCTTCGGTATCGTAGTGGAGCATATGCTGCTCTTGCGCGCAGAACAAGATCTTATCCAACAGCACATCTACGATACAGTCCCACGTAAAGTCTTCGGCATAGGAGCGCGCAAACAAGCGGATCGACTGGGCTCGTTGCCGGTTTTGTCGTATCCGTATTAGGTTGGATACAATCTCTTCGGGGCGGTCTGTATCAAGCATGACGGCGTTGCGGCCATCCAGCACATACTCCTCGCCACTGGATCCGGTGAATGCAATGCCCCCAGCGGCCATCGCTTCCAACCCAACCAGTCCAAACGGCTCATGTCCCGAGTTTGCCAGCACCGCATCGGACGTTGCGTAAAAGACGCGCAGCATCTCCTGCGTCATGAAAAAGCGCAGGTTGTAGATATCAGCCCGGGGCGCCTCGTTCAGCAGCGCCATAAGCTCTCTCCAGTTAGACGGATCACCGTTTATTTCGGCAATGGAGAGACCTCGTTCGTGGGCTCTCCGCAGCACCTCCTCGCCGTGTGGTTCAATGCCTCCAGCCATCGGAAACGCCACCGGGTAGCCCTGCTCTTTCAGCAACGCCACCGCTTCTACCGCCATCAGCCAGCGCTTGGCCGGATCGAAGCGCCCCACCTTGAAAAGCATTAAGGCCTCCTTTTCAGGAGCCAGCGCCTTCCGCAACGCAGTTTTCTGATCTGTAGAAGGCGGCCCAAGCAACTCTTTCGGGATGCCATTGTGAATCACCAGCGGGTTAACCCCCAGCGGCCACATCAGGTGCTTCATGTAACGACTCACCGTCGTGATGTGCGCTGCTTCCTGCAGGCGTGCCCAATCTACGCGGTGAAAGGCCATCGTATTGTTGGCATTCCAGAAGATGAGGCACCGGCGGGCCAATCCGTTCTCACGAAGCAGGTCGTGTAAGCGAATCACCGTCTCGGCTGTATGCCATTCCTCGGCCAAAATCACCGGCAGACGTCCATTAGCCAGCGCGGGCCGGACGACGTTGGCCAGCAGATGCTCGGGAAGCGTTGCATTCCATTCGCGGCGTTTATCTTCCTCAGCCTCGTACACGCCGTTGAGATGATGCGCACTGATCCACTGACACCATCGGTGGTAGATAAGTCGTCCGTTGAGCCGGTGCTCCTTGCCGGGCGCGTCAGGATCGCCCACGAAGAACAGCTTCGTATTGAACCTTCGGCGGGCCAAAGCATGCGCCAGATGGGTAATGCGCACGCCAAGTCCGCCGGCCCGCGCATACGGGTCGGGTCCTTCAAACGAAAGAAGGGCAAACGTTAGATGCTCGGAAGAAAGGGACATAGAAATCCTGGGTAGGTGAGAACATGCACGAGGGGGCCAGCACGTGTTCGGCCTATGCGATGTCTCAACCTACCGATGTATAGCCGCCTCCGCTACACACATCTGTGTAGAACGCTGCTCATCTATCGGCGCCTTTCCAGTGTTGGGTATGGATAATTGCGAGATGCGGCACCACCCGCCCAGGATGAATCCAGGCCATCGCTTTTCGTACGCTCTGGTCTGTTTGCGCCTCAGTCAACACACCGACGACGGCGCTATTGCCTATCTACGGCGTAGTCCGTACAGAAGGCGTGTTGCCCGAGTCCAGCAGAGCGTGCAGCGCTGGGGGCACCGTTACGCGGCCGGCAAGCGCCATCTGTACGTCTATGTCCCGGTTGTACACGTCATCACGAAAGTGCACCGTGCCGTCGGACTGAGCCCAGGCCGTCCAGTACAGCAGATGCACGGGCACACGCTCGTTGAGCACAACGGTCCGCTCGTCGGAGCGGCCCATGTTGCGCTCAATTGTCGCCCGGTCCCAGCCCGAATTATCACGGAGCAGGTACTCGGCCAGGTCGAGCGGACGCGCTACGCGGATGCACCCCGAGCTGAAGTCGCGGGTGTCGCGTCCGAACAGCTGCCGCGCCGGCGTGTCGTGCAGATAGACGCTGTACGGATTCGGAAACATAAACTTGACCGTCCCCAGCGCATTGTTCGGACCCGGATTCTGGCGAAGCCGGTACGGAAAGTTGCGTGCAGAGAGCGCGTCCCAGTCAATCGTCATCGGGTCGATGGGCTGTGCCTGCGTGCTCCATCCCTGAAAGATCTGGAACCCCTGCCGAGCCGCCGCCGACGGGTCGCGCTGAAACTCGGGCAGTTTGTCGCGCGTGGCGATGCTGTGGGGCACATGCCAGTACGGACTCAGCACCAGGTATGAGATCTCATCCGAGAACACCGGGGTCTGTCTGTAGGAGCGCCCTACAACCACCGGCATCTCCAGCACCGTTTCGCCCTCCTCTACAACCTGCAGATCAAACGATGCGATGTTCACGAGCACGTAGCGCCTGCCCAGATCATTTGGCAGCCAGCGCCAGCGCTCCAGGTTTACCACGAGCTGGTTGATGCGCGTTTCTACGGGCACATTTAGCGCTGCGCGGGTCGCTGGCCCAACGCGCCCGTCGGCTGTAAGCCCATGCCGCTGCTGAAAGGCGCGTACCGCCTCATCCAGTGGCGCGTCGAATACCGGCTGCAACGAGTCGGGCACCGAGGCCACTCCATCCGTCACCGCAAGGCGTGCGCGGAGCTGCGCCACGCGCTCGTCCTCCATGCCCCGATCGAGCGTAGGCCCTTCCGCAATCGAAGGCCACCCGCCGGCATCCGCAATACGCCGGTACCGGGCCAGCGCAGCCCGCAGTGCGTCGTACTCGGCATGCTGGGGGCGCAGCGACTGCAGTGCCTCGTGCACGGCCTGCCCGTTACTGAGCGCCTGAAACGAATCCAACAGGTCCGTAGCACGCGCCTCAATGTTCCACGAAGGAATCAGCTGCTGCGGGTCGAGCCGCCCGCCAAGCAGGTGACCGGCATACTGCAGAAACGCGTCGCTACAGATAAGCTCCAGGTCAATCAGAAGCGTTCTTCGCTCATCGGGCCCTGCCGTGCGAAGCGCCTGCAACGTCTCGTTCATCGCGTCCAGATGATAATCGGCCATGCGCAGGCCTTCGTCTTCTGCCTGTCGCAGCGCCGCACGCAGCGCGTATGTGGTCATCCGCTGGTGGGTGGGCGTCACCCATACCGGTGCAAACGAACGCATCTCGTAGAACGCCGCCAGATGCTCGACCGCACGCAGCGTCGTCACGTCGCGTTGCACGTGGCCTTGCGGGGCATACCGGAGCGCCTCAATGCGCTCGCGGAGCACGTCTTGAAGCGGCCCCTCCTCTTCGCTGGCGTAGGCTCCCCCCGAAGCCCCTGCTGGTCCATATCCACCAACTACAAAAATTAAAACAACGAGCAAACGACGCATAGCGAACAGAGTGGCCTGGTATTGATGTTGCGGTGCATTTGATTTAGGGATACGGAGCGTCCTTCATGAAAGTGCCATGCACCCAACGATCCGGAACCGGGTTGCCCTGTTGATGTCTCTCTTTCTTTTTGGCTACTCACCGTCCGATGCAATCATGATTCATCGTGTTGCACACATACTGATCTGGGCCAGCCTCTGCTTCGGCACAGCTGTCCTCACGATCCCGGCGTGGGCACAGCCCGCAACGCCTGCGCCGGCTGAAGCGCCTCTTGACGCGTCGTTCGCCGTCGAGTTCAACGGCCACTGGATTCAGCAGCCCATCATGGCCGTGACGGCTATGCCGGGTGAGGCCGTTCCTCTGTCCATGGAAAGCCGCACGACCGCTGCACCCGAGGTTTGCATTGAGGCCCCCGCTGACACGCTCACCTGGCAGTCGGAGGCGCCCTGGCCTTTTGTCGCTCCCGAAGAGCCCGGACTCTACCCGCTGCGCATCCGTCACATGGCCACGGGGCAGACCATTCAGCTGCAGGTGTTTGTACTCACCCCGTGGGATCACGATGGCCGCAGCCTGGATGGCTACCGCGTGGGGCGCTATCAGCAGGAGCCCCGTCGCGGACTCGAAGCCTACGAGCCGCCCGAGGGGTTCATTCGGGTCACAGAAGACATTGTGACGGCGCCGGTTGCCCCTCACTTCACCCTGCAGCAGTTCCTCTCTAAGCAGACCAATGCGACCCCCGAATTCATCTTGCTGCAAACGCCTCTGCTGCAGCTGCTTGAAGAGGTTCTTGCCGCAGTGCGCAACGAGGGACACAATGTGGAAACGCTGCACGTGATGAGTGCCTACCGTACGCCCTTCTACAACGCATCGATCGGCAACACCACCGTATACAGCCGTCACCTCTATGGCGACGCCGCCGACATCTTCGTGGATGCAAACGGCAACGGCCGCATGGACGACCTGACCGGCGACGGCCGCGTGACCCGGGCCGATGCGGTGCATCTAGCCGAGATCGTGGCGTCTGTTAAGGAGAACGGCTCGGGCGACTACACTGGAGGCATCGGCATCTACGGGCCGGCGCCCCATCGAGGCCCTTTTGTACACGTAGATGTGCGCGGATACCGGGCGCGCTGGTAAGAAAGAAGCCGATGCTTCATGCCCGCCCCCGTGTGCTTTTGCTTTTCATACGTATCCGTAGGTAGACCCGCAAAAGGGTCTTTGGGTAGTGGATAGATGCTAAGAACCTGTTTTGATTTCTTAATTTGGGCTGCGAGCGGCTCCGCTGGGCTGCAAATTGTCCCCGATATCGGCCCGTAACCCCGGCTACGAACTTCTATCGTGGTCCAATTTTCGCTACAGCGGCGCTCGCTCTCGCCAGCAAACCAAAACCCAAACAGGCTCTAAATGATAAAGCGATTGAATGCAGCAGCTCTTTCCTTTTTCGAACCCCCTCTCCCTTATTCCGCTTCGCTCCATCAGTCGCCCTACGGGCTCGTGTCGGGTTTCTCCCCCTTGGCCAAGGGGGAGATGTCCACAGGATCACGCCTTTGGCGAAGCTCGGCAGACAGAGGGGGTTTGAGCAGATTGCGATGATGTAAACCACAGACAATTATTCAACATCTTACCGCTACCGGTCTTTGATATGTCATTGGCGAGAATGCGGTACGACACAATCTCGTGCGCTACTGTTCGGGGCAAGACCTTGGTGAGGACGTAAAGGTCGCCGCGTCCGTCGCTTCCGCTCCCTACTCGCGATACCCCTCCAAGAAACACCCCCACCCTGTCATTGCGAGGACGCAGGACGACGCAATCTCATGCGTTACTGTTCAGGGCAGGCTGCCTTGATGAAACGTACAGATCCGATACCGCCCTGCCCCCAACATAGCCCTGCACCCGTAGGGGCCTGCCGACCAAGCAGGAGGTGGTTACGCCGGATCCAATGATGCAGCCCAGACGACAGTCACTCGCTACTATAACGACTGCCGTATTGGGCGCCTCTTTACTTGGCCTTGCTCGTTGACGTGCCAAGCACTTCGTTGAGCGATCCGTAGAGCTTCTCTGCTGTGAACGGCTTAGGCAAGAACCGCCGTGCACCGGCCTCAAGGGCGGCGTCCGTTTGTCCGTCGGCTACGCCGCTGGCTGCGATAATAGGGAGATCAGGGTATGAGTCGTGAAGCTTGGCAATGAGCTCATGCCCGTTCATCTCGGGCATACGTAGATCTGTGATGACCGCATCGATGGCCTCGTGGTACTCCTCCATGAGTTCGAGCGCCTCCTTGCCATGCCGGGCTACGATCGCCCGGTATCCCGCACTCTCCAGCGTCTGCTGTGCCGTCTCCCGGATGAAGTCCTCATCATCAACAATAAGCACCACCTCTCCCTGTCCGCGTGCCTCTTCATCGCCGGCTCCGTCGGCTGTTGCGTTTCGGCTTTTCGTTGTTACGGGCAGGAATATCCGGAACGTGGTTCCTTCGTCGGCTTCACTCCGCACATCGATGAACCCGTTGTGGCTCTTCACGATGCTGTACGCAGTAGACAGCCCGAGGCCGGTGCCTTCTCCTTCCGGCTTCGTCGAAAAGAACGGCTCAAAGATCTTATCGATGGCATCATCTGGGATACCCGTACCGGTATCCGACACAGTGATGCGCACGTAGGGGCCGGGGTCGGCGTCGATGTTACGACGGGCATCGCTTGCCGAGAGCGTGATGTTCTCCGCATTGACCGTAAGCGTGCCGCCGTCCGGCATTGCGTCGCGGGCATTCACGCTCAGATTCATGAGCACCTGCTGGATCTGCGTAGCATCCCCCATAATCGCGTCAAGGTCATCGGCAACGGTGGTCCTCACCGTTATATCGTCGGGGAACGTTTCCTGGATAATTTTTTCGACCTCCTCGATGATGCTGCCTGGATTCAGCACGGCACGCTCGCCCTCCACGCCCCGTGCAAAGGCCAGCACCTGCTCGACCATGTCAGAGCCCCGCTCGGCGCTCTTCTGAATCATAGAGAGGGTGCGCTCAACCTGATCGTCGTCGTCGAAACGCTGCTGCAGCACCTTAACGCCAAGCAAGATAGGCACGAGCAGGTTACCGAGGTCGTGGGCGATTCCCCCAACCAGCCGCCCAATGCTCTCCATGCGTTGCGAGCGCAGGAACTGCATCTCCAGCTGCTTCCGTTCTGTAATATCGGTGTTAATGACGAGCACCGACGACGGCTCACCGTTGTTGTCGCGCACGAGCGTCCACCGGCTTTCCACAACCAGGTCATCACCGTCTTTGGTCTGCTGCTTGAGCTCGCCGGTCCACTCGCCCTCTTCTTCGATGGTTGCAAAGCACTGGTCCAGCTTTTCACGCTGTGCATCGGTGTACAGGTAGTTACGGGCCTGTTCACCAATCATCTCATCGGCGGTCCACCCGGTGAGGCGCTCGGCGCTCTTATTCCAGTAGACCACCGAACCATCCATGTCGTATGCAATGATAGCATCACGTGCCTTGTCGAGCAACGCGGCCTGTTCGCGGATGCGCTGATCGGCCTGGGCCCGCTCTACGGCGTATCGAATGGAGCGCTCCAGGAGCGGAGCATCGATTTCTTCTTTAGAGAGATAATCGGCAGCACCGGCCGCCATTGCCGTCAGGTCAATTTCGAGGTCGCCCTGTCCGGTAAGCAGGATGATGGGCGTGTGGTTGCCTCGATCATTGATCGCCTTGAGCAGGTCAAGGCCTGTGTGTTTTCCCAGACGGTAGTCAACCAGACAGGCGTCATACTCGCCCGACAGAATAGCATTCAGGCCTTCGTCGTAGCTGGAGGCCCACTCAAGGTTACACTCGATGCTTTCAGCGCGCGAGAGCAAGGCCCGTGTAATCAGGAAGTCGTCCTCGTCGTCTTCAACAAGGAGTACGTCGATCTCCTCTGTGGCTGTTATCATTCGGTTTCTTCGTACTGCGGGGGAAGCTTCACGATTTCGAACCAGAAGTCACCGAGCGCCTGGATGGCATCGGCTAACCCATCAAACGTTACGGGCTTTGTTACGAAAGCGTTCACTCCAAGATCGTAGCTTTGCAAGATATCCTGCTCAGCTTCCGATGTGGTCAGTACAATGATCGGAATGCGCCGGAGCGCCGGGTCCGACTTGATAATCTTGAGCGCCTCGCGCCCGTCCATGCGAGGCATGTTCAGGTCAAGTAAGATAAGCCCCGGACGCGGCGCATCCTCGGGGTTGCTGTACGGGCCTTCATGACGCAGGTACTGCATAAGCTCCTCGCCATCTTCCACCATCGAAATGGTGTTAGCAAGACGGCTGCGTTTAAGCGCCTGACGCGTAAGTAGCCGGTCGTCAGGGTCATCTTCGGCAAGGAGGATGCGAATGCTTTCGTCACTCATCCAAGATCTTCTCTGTCGTGAATTGGTCATGTTCATCGGGCGCAGTGGACGTATCGTTAGAGGCTGAAGAGTGCTCAGCGGGAAGCCAGACGGTGAACGTAGATCCTTCGTCGGGCACGCTTTCAACCCCAATGCTCCCACCGTGGCGCTCTACGATACGCCGGCAAATAGCCAGTCCCATCCCCGTACCTTCGTAGGAGCCGCGTCCATGCAGCCGCTGGAAAGGGGTAAAGATGCGATCGACGTATTTGGCTTCAAAGCCAATGCCATTGTCGGTAATGCGAAGGCGGCACAGCGTGTTGGAGGAGGTGGCGACTGGGGGGCCGCCATTAAGCGTGTCGCGGTCGACCATTATGGTGTCGACCGTTATTCTCGGTGGCACGTCCGGGCGATGGAACTTGAGGGCGTTGCCGATGAGGTTTTGCAAGAGCTGACGCATCTGCGTAGAATCGGCCTCAATGGTCGCGAGATCTCCGACCTCAACGGTTCCCTCCACGTCTTCGATACGCATGCTCAGGTCATTGAGCACGTTCGCGACGATCTGGTTGAGGTCAACCGGTTTAAAAGGGCGTGCCTGTGTTGTGATGCGCGAGTACACCAGCAGATCAGAGATGAGCTGCGACATGCGCTGCGCTGCATCTTGCATTCGGTCTAAGTAGTGCTTGCCGGTATCATCCACCTTGTCGCCGTAATCCTCAACAACGAGGTTCGAGAAGGCGCTGATCTTGCGGAGAGGCTCCTGCAGGTCGTGCGAGGCAATGTACGCGAAGTCGCGCAATGCGCGGTTGCGCTGTTCCAGTTTCTCATTGGCAACCGACATCGCCTGGGCGGCTTCGCGTCGCTCAGAGATATCGCGAAAGGTAACGGCGATGCCATCCTCAATCTTTACAGCCATAACCTGGCACCATGTTGTGCCGCCTTCGGTGTCGGCCAGGCGAAGTTCGCGCTCGTAGGGCTCACCAGTGCGTACCACGTTAACGTATGCATCGAACAGTCCCTGATCGGCATGCTCTGGCAGAAGCTCAAGCAGCTTGGTTCCCACCATCTCTTCCGCCGATATTTTGAGGAGCTTCTCTCCCTGCGGGTTCACAAGCACACACTCGAAGTCAACGATCGTGCCGCGCGTGTCGCGCACAGCCGAGTAGACCACGATGCCGTCAAGCGAGCTGGTGAGCACGCTCGAAAGCACATCGCGCGAGGTCTGAAGCGCCTCATCTTTCAGCTGCTCGTTGGTGATATCCTCAAAGCAGATAAAGACCCCGTAGGGATCCTCCTCGTCCAGCTCAAAAAGCGGACGGGCATTAACACGAATCCAACGGGGCGGCGCATCGGGCGGATAGATCCCCATAACTTCTCCCATCACCGGTTTACGCTCGTAGTAGGCCACCCAGAACGGAAATTCGGTGTTGGCCAGGGGCGTGCCGTCGGGCCGCAGCCCCGTCCACTTGCTGTCGCCGAAGTGCGACCCGATGATCTCTGAGCGTGGCCGCCCGAATATTTCGGGCACCGTGTCGTTGCAGTCCCGGAAGATGCCGTCGCTGTCCATAAGCAACGCGCCCTCCTGAATGGTGTCGAGCAGCGTGTCAAACCGGGCCTCAACCTGCTGTCGCAGCCGGTCGGTCTGGCGCTCGCTGGTACGGTCGGTTGTGAAGAGGACCGCATGAGTGACGGTTTCTGCGTCGTCGTCGGAGGGAACGGGGCGCATCTCCCAGTCAACCCAGCGCGGACCGGCCTCTGGAAAGTGCATAACGCGCTGCTTGCCTTGGAGCACCCGGCTCTCATCAATACATCGCTGCAGCGCTTCATGCCAGGCGCCATCGGGGTCGTCAATAAGCTCAAAAAGAGAGACATCTTGTGGGGCACCAGGAACCAGTATGCGGAACGTGCGGCGCCACCGGTCGCTTTCGGCCTCGATGTTTCCATCGGCATCCAAAAGCACGACCGGTGCAGGTAAATCTGCAATGCAAACACGAAGAGAACTACGCGTCATAGGGGTGTACTGCAAAAACGTGCGTTGTCGGAGGCGGCGCGTTCAGCGGGGCAGATGCGCAGATGAAACGGGTAGTGTGGGGAAGTCTCAGGGCAGATCTTGCAGGAAGAGCAACAAGCGTGGCAACCAATTGCAATCAACGCGCCGGTGGACCCGTAATATAGTTGTTATATAATGCGGGTCTTTTTTAACATAGGGCATGACAGCGCGAGAGTCAACTGTTTAGTTTACTTTGGCAAACAGGTTGCCACGCGTGTTAGCCATATGTCCCCACTCCCCAGAACAACATCTTACATGGCAGACCACCCGAGAGTTGGGCGTGTCAATTTGTGCAAGGCGTATCCTTCTCAGATCCGTATCTGTTGTGCTGGATCTAACGGGACCGGGACGCTCGGTCGCTCTCCATGTGAGCGCGAACGTCGTCGATCGTGTCGCCACCGTATGTTTCAAGCAGCGCCTCGGCGAGCGTCCATGCCACCGTGGCTTCAGCGACTGTAGAAGCCGCAGGCACGCTGGTGATGTCGCTGCGCTCGTAGCGCGTTGGCTGTGCTTCATTCGTCGCTGTATCTACCGAGTCGAGCGGCTTAATCAGCGTTGGAATGGGCTTCATGTAGCCACGCACCACAATAGGCATACCATTGGTGGTGCCTCCTTCGAGTCCGCCCGCGCGATTGGTACGGCGCGGGTATGTATCGCCCTCGCCAGGCAGGATAGGATCATGCACCTCAGAGCCGGGGCGGCTGGCGTTGCGCACACCATCCCCAATCTCTGCCGCTTTCTGGGCCTGAATCGAGCAAATCGCCTGCACAAGACGTCCATCAAGGCGACGATCCCAGTGCACATACGACCCGAGTCCGGGAGGTACGCCGGTCGCGATGACTTCGTAGGTCCCTCCAAGGGAGTCTCGGTTGGCCTTGGCCTCTTCAATGTGCTCGACACAACGCGTCGTCATGTCTTCGTCGAGCATGCGCGTTTCGCTTGCATCGGCCTTTTCATAGACGGCACGGGCGCTTCCTCCATCAATTAGCGACTCTACGCGGTCGTACCAGTCGCCCGGCCCGTCGTACCCGACCTTTCCGATGCGCGTTACGTGGCTGCCTACCTCAATGCCGAAGTGGCGCAGCAGCGTACGGGCCACGGAGCAGCAGGCCACCCGCATGGCCGTTTCGCGAGCGCTGCTCCGGTCGATAACCGGACGCATGTCGTCGAAGTTGTACTTTTGCATGCCTGCCAGGTCGGCGTGCCCCGGACGCGGGAGCGTGACTGGTTCTATACCCTCGCCATTGCCTTCTATGGCCATCTTCTCGGGCCATCCGGCTTTGTCCTTCTTGTACGCTCCGTTGTCGATGCGCATTGCGATGGGACTTCCAAGTGTTTTTTCAAACCGGATGCCCGAATAGATATGCACCTTATCGTTCTCAATCTTCGAGCGGCCACCGCGCCCATAGCCCAGCCAGCGACGCGCCAGGTGCTCGTTAATGTCAGACGGAGACAGCGGGACGTGTGCGGGCATCCCCTCGACAATGCCAATGAGAGATTCGCCGTGCGACTCGCCAGCAGTTAGGTATCGGATCATAGAGTCAGAGAAACAAACAGAGTAAGAGCAGGCGTTCGGGCGCGACCGCTATGGACGCTCAATATCGTAAAATGCACTGGTACCATTACGGCGCTGTACACGCACTAATACGCGAGGGTCGGTAGCTTCTTTGAAGCGCTCGGCGACCTCTTCGGCATCATTTACGGAGGTGCCATCTACATGGGTAAGTACTACGTCGCGCGAGACGCCGGCGTTTTCTGCACGGCTGTCTTTTTCGACGAAAACCACATAAGCGCCCCGATCAATCCCAAAAGCAGTGCGGTGCACGTCCGTCAGCGCTCGCAGCCCCAGCCCCCACGAAGGAAGGCTTACGGTCGCTTCGTCGTCTGAAGGCTCATCGCGGGGCAGATCCTCGCGAGGGCCAGGGCGAGGAGACGGGGCTTCGTTGTTATCAAGATCTGAGAGCCACTCCTGGTATGCCAACGCCTCACGCCCCATCAGCTCAACACGCTTGGTCTGGATCTGTCCATCGCGCAGAATGCGCAGCTCCATCGTTTCGCCGGGGCGCCGCTGCGCAACGGCACTCTGCAGCATATTTGGCGCATCGATGTCGCGCCCGTCAATCGAAAGCACCACGTCTCCATCCTGCAGCCCCCCCTGGTCGGCAGCGCCGCCCGGGCGTACCGTACCCACGTATACGCCCTGAATGCGGTCCATATTCAGACGGCGGGCGCGTGTGGCATCAACCTCTTCGATGCTTACTCCCAGATATCCGCGGCGCACCTCGCCATATTCAATGAGATCGGCTACTACACGCTGCATAAGCTGCGTAGGCACCGCAAACCCATAGCCTTCGTACGACCCGCTCTCCGTAGCAATTGCCGTATTGATGCCTACGAGCTCGCCACTCAGGTTAACCAGCGCTCCGCCCGAGTTTCCAGGATTGATCGCGGCGTCGGTCTGAATAAAGTCCTCAATGCTGAAGGTATCATCGATGATGTCAACCTGACGTCCGAGCGCACTCACAATGCCGGCGGTAACGGTGGAGGTAAGCCGAAACGGATTGCCGACCGCCACGACCCAGTCTCCGACCCGCAAGGCATCAGAGTTGCCAAGCGGCACCGTGGGGAGCGGCTCGTCCGCATCCACCTTTACCACCGCGAGGTCCGTAGACGGATCAACACCGATCACCTCGCCCTGATACTGTCGTTTGTCGTGAAGGGTAACCTGGATGCTCTGCGCACGCGATACCACATGTTCGTTGGTTACAATATGGCCTTCTGCACTCAGGATAACGCCACTGCCAACGCTCTGCCGGGGTCGAGGAGGAAGAAACCGCTCCATGTCGCCATCAAAGCGAAGGCTGCGCTCGCTTCCACGCTCTGTCTCAACCTGAAGGAAGACGACAGTCGGGGTAACGCGGTCGGCCACACGGCGAAAGGCCGTGTTGAGCCCCTGCAGGCTCGGAATGCCATCAGAGGCAACGACAGAGTCGGCGGTCGGTGTAGACGGGGGCGGCAGCGCAACGGTGTTGCCGCCCAGTTCGATACGCGGCCGGGTGTCTTCAGAGGTGCTACCGGATTCGTTAACAGGGAAGACCAGCATGAGCAGGATGCCAGCCAGCAACCCGGCACAGACCAGGCCAACACCGATTGCAAGATGTACTAAGCGACGGGATACTGACATAATCATATGGTCGTTCTACAAAGAAACCAACCCTCCTGCAGGCATGGCAGCCTGAAGACGGATTACACATCACGAAGCGACAGGCTCACAAAGCGACAGACTCGCCGGCTCGAGACGCTGCATGAGCATCCCACGTCACCATCTTGCTTTAGCCTACACTTCCGATGGGACACCTTTAACACGCTGACCTTTTCGCATGGTTTGATGTCTGGGCTTTAGTATTTAATATTGTACCATCATTACAACTGACATACAGCCCTGGCAGCCCTTGAAGGCACGGATTGTGTCGTTTCGTTGCATATCCGTCTGTACCATATTGTTCAACACCCGCCCTTGTAACTGCCTTGACGCGTACGTGCGCTCCCGCAAGTGGGTGCAAATCTCTCTGCCTCTTTTTGCACGCTTCTGTTATGCTCTGCATTTCCCCATGCAGCCCTGTCATTCGTCTGTGCTGGTTTCGGTCTCAGCCAACACGTCTTGTCCGCGCTCCGGGTAATCGGTGATAAACCCATCCGCTCCCATTTCTATGATACGTCGCATATCACCCCGGCTGTTCACCGTCCATGGAATCACCTGCATTCCCGTCGACTGGGCCTGTTTAATCATGGATGGGGTAACCAGCTTGTAGCTGGGACTGTAAATGTGAGGCACGAATCCCAGATCATTGACGTTATGCGACACGCCCCTGTCGGCCTGCTGCGATACGAGCAAAGCCAGTCGGAGTCCGGGAGCGGCCTCTCGCGTGTAGCGCAACGTGCGCGGGTCGAACGACTGAATCGTGGTGCGGCTGGATACGCCAGCCTGCTGCACCACATCGATCAGATGCTGAGCGAACACATCCGGAGGCGGGTGAAAGACGGTCTCCCATTCAGGACGGCTTTTCGTTTCGATGTTGTAGAAGACCGGATCGCGGCCGGTGCGGCGCACGAATGCCTCGGCGCGTTCAAGCACATCGCGCAAGAGCGGCTTTGGAGCTGCGGTCGGCATCTGGTCTGGAAACGACGGATGCGCTCGGCTCCCACAGTCGTACGCTGCAATCTCGCTATAGGCCATCTGGTAGAGGTTGTGCTCCTGCGCCTCGTTCTCGGAGAGCGGGCGCCCGTCGGGAGCCGTACAGATAGCAGGGCTCATCCATGGCTCGTGCGATACCACGACCTCGCCATCGGCGCTCACCACCACGTCCATCTCCAGTGTAGGAATGCCAAGGGCAAGGGCATACGCAAATGCTGGCCACGTATTCTCTGGACGCATGCCCCGCGCGCCACGGTGCCCCTGCAGGTCAAAACCCGGTGGCGTGCGCGCAGTGTGGGTAGCCGAATCAGTAGTAGCAGACATATCAAAAATACCTTCAGGAGAATACCAGGCCGTTGCCCAAAGCATGGCCCCCAAGGTAACAAGCAGTCCGATTCGAATCCAGCTTGCGTGATCTATCATCTTGGATGCCTCCTCTCATGAAAACACAGGTATGAAAACATAGGCCGCGCTGCTGCATGAAGAACCGCTAATACAGGATTATAGGGCCTGGCTCTTCGTGCAAATAGTAGCTATTTGATTCGTGCATTGTTATACTACTACACTTAACATCCCTTCCCCTTTTGGCCATACCGTGGTCATCAACAAGGGGAATTTCCTTTTTGAGATGAGTATATAGTCGACTCACATATGGAAACCGACGACAGCCGCATTATCCCTATTCAGATCGAGGACGAAATGAAGTCCTCGTACATCGACTACTCCATGTCGGTGATTGTAAGCCGGGCGCTCCCCGACGTGCGCGACGGCCTCAAGCCCGTACACCGGCGCGTGCTATACGGCATGAGTGAGCTGGGCCTTACTGCTGGAACGAACTACAAGAAGTGCGCCCGTATTGTCGGGGAGGTGCTCGGAAAGTACCACCCGCACGGCGATTCATCGGTCTATGACACGCTGGTGCGCATGGCGCAGGACTTTTCGATGCGCTACCCGCTGGTCGATGGACAGGGTAACTTCGGGTCGGTTGATGGCGACTCGGCCGCTGCCATGCGGTATACCGAGGCGCGCATGATCAAGATCGCCGAGCGCATGCTCGACGACATCAACAAAGAGACCGTAGCCACGCAGGAGAACTTTGATGGCACACTCGAAGAACCGACCGTGCTTCCGGCGGCGTTCCCCAACATGCTGGTGAACGGGGCCGACGGCATCGCCGTGGGTATGGCCACGAAGATTCCGCCCCATAACCTGGGTGAGGCAATCGACGCGGTGGTCGCTTACATCGACAACCCGGAGATCGACATCGACGGGCTCATGCAGCATCTGCCAGCGCCCGACTTTCCTACAGGGGGCATTATCTACGGCTACGCGGGCGTCTACGAGGCGTATCACACCGGACGCGGGCGCGTCATTATGCGCGCTAAGATGCACGAAGAGGAGATTCGGAAGGGGCGTATGGCGCTCGTGATCACGGAGATTCCCTACCAGGTCAACAAGAGCACGCTCATCGAACGCATCGCGAAGCGCGTGCGCGACGACCGCATCGAAGGCATCTCAGACCTGCGCGACGAGAGCGACCGCGATGGGATGCGTATCGTGGTCGAACTTAAGCAGGACGCGGTGCCGCTGGTTGTCAAAAATCAGCTGTACAAGCACTCGCGCCTGCAAGACACCTTCGGCGTGAACATGGTCGCGCTCGTGAACGGACGCCCCCGTGTGCTGAACCTGCAAGAGGCGGTGCATCATTACGTGGAGCACCGCCACACAATCGTGGAGCGACGCACGCAGTACGACCTGCAGAAAGCAGAGAAGCGGTCGCATGTGCTCGAAGGGCTTACGCGTGCGCTCGACAACCTCGACGCGGTCATCACGATCATTCGCCACTCCCCGGATACCGCAGCCGCTCGCGAAAACCTGATCGGCGGGCGCTATCCCGACCCGCTCACCCGCGCCGACCTCGACGAGCTGGGCTTGCCGGCCGCGCATCCCATAGACCGCGAGGAAGATACCCCTATCGCCGAACGCCTTCTCGGGGCCGAGTATCGAGACCTTACGCCGCAGCCCCAGCCGCAGGCTTGGCTCACCGAAGAGCAGGCCAACGCGATCTTGCGCCTGCGCCTGAGCCGGCTTACCGGACTCGAACGGGAGAAGATCGTGAGCGAGTATCGCGACATCATGGAGGAGATCAAGCGGCTCCACACCATCCTCGCAGATCGCACCGAACGTATGGACATTGTGCGCCGCGAGCTGCTGGCCGTCAAAGAGAATTTCAACGACGAGCGCCGTACCGAAATCGATTACACCGGCGGCGGCGATATTATCATCGAGGACCTGATCGAGCGAGAGCATGTGGTGGTCACCGTTACGCACCAGGGGCTCATTAAGCGCACAAGCGTCGACACCTACCGGGCCCAGGGGCGCGGCGGCGTTGGGCTGCGAGCCAGCGGGAAGCGCGACGACGACTATATTGAGCATCTGTTCGTGACGCACTCGCACGACATGCTGCTCTTCTTTACCGACCACGGCCAGTGCTACTGGTTGCGCGTCTTTGAAATTCCCGAAGGCAGCCGCACCGCAAAGGGCCGCTCCATTCGCAACCTCATCGAGATTGCCCCCGACGACCGGATCCGCGCGGTCCTCTCTGTTAGCAAAGAGGACTTCGAGGACGAGACGTTCCTGAACAACCACTACGTGGTGATGGCGACCCGTAACGGGCAGGTCAAGAAAACCGTGCTGGAAGCGTTCAGCCGGCCCCGCTCAAACGGGATCATCGCCATCTCGATCGACGAAGACGACGTGCTCCTCGAAGCGGCGCTCACCGCAGGCGAAAACACCCTCGTCGTTGCCTCTTCGGGCGGACGCGCTGTGCACTTCGACGAAAATGACGTGCGCCCCACCGGACGCAACACGCAGGGCGTGCGTGGCATGACGCTGGAAGACAACGAAACACTGGTGGGCATGGTCTCTGTTGACCCGGACCAGTCGCCCGATGTCTTTACGCTTTCGGCTCATGGCTACGGCAAGCGTACCGAACTCGATCGCTACCGCGTGCAGGGGCGCGGCGGCAAGGGGCTCATTACGCTCAATACGACCAAACGCACCGGCCCCCTCGCACGGATCAAGGGCGTACAGGATGGCCAGGATCTCATGGTGATTACGGAAAACGGAATCATGATTCGGACAAGCGCCAGCGAGATCAGCACCATGGGGCGCAATACACAAGGCGTGCGCGTCATCAACCTGAAAGACGATGACACGATCGCTGACGTTACCCGCGTAGCCCTCGACGATCTGGTTGAGGCGGATGCGGAGGATGACTCGCCCAACGAACCGTCAGCATCGGCCTCCGAAAACGATACCGGTACCGACAGCCCCGCCCAAGACCAGACCGAGCTGTCTACAAACGGCCAGGCAGACGCGTAGCGGATGCCTGGTCGCCCCACGGCTCTCGTACGCCGTGCCTGCCCCCGTACCATCCCATATGCAGGCCACACAGTGCCGTGCGAAAGCCCCGCTGCGTAGCATCGCAGCGGGGCTTTTTTGTTTAACCATGATGTTCAACGTTCAGGCCGAACTGTTCAGACCGGATCGTTTAGAAGCTGTTTGGGTTTTGGTTTGCCGGTGAGAGCGAGCGCTGCTGAGGCGAAAATTGAACCACGATAGAGGTTCGTAGCCGGGGCTACGGGCCGAAATCGGGGGCAATTTGCAGCCCAGCGGAGCCGCTCGCAGCCCAAATTAAGAAATCAAAACAGCTTCTTAGTCGTC
>NZ_JARWGJ010000011.1:0-3532 GCF_040409695.1 Longimonas sp. | reverse complement strand
CCTCCGGGCTCGTGTCGGGTTTCTCCCCCTTAGCCAAGGGGGAGATGTCCACAGGATCACGCCTGCGGCGAAGCTTGAAGACAGAGGGGGTTGCGATGATGTAAACCACATGTCAATCACTTAACATCTTCCCGCTACCGATTAAAAGACACGCTGATAGAGCTGCAAAAGTAACATATTGCAGAACGGGCAGATAAGCTACGTGGCCAATAGGCGACACAAGCAACGAGCATAAGCGTGCCTGAACAGATGTATCCGGTAGAGCCCGATAGAACTCGGTAGAAGCCGGGTAAGAGAAGGCACTAAACAATGCGCAATGCATCGCCTGCTCCGGATACCAGCTTCGGTGCGGGGATGTAGCCCGTTTTAAAGCGCGTTTTGCAGGGAAGAGTCCGCCCAGGAAGCGCGCTACCGGCTGCAAGACTCGCCTGCCATAAAGATGCCGCGTAGCGTGTACGGGCCGCTATTGCCACCGCGTCTTGATCCAGGGTTCACTTCCATAGTCAGGTCGAACGTGCCCGCGTAATAGTCCAGGTGAGCTAACGGATACACGGTTACGTTACTGTCGGTGGCTGCAAGTCTGTGCAGTGCCATGCCAGTCCGCGTGCTTCGGTTCCCTCCGATTGGGCTACGAACTTCGTACTCGTACGGGATGTGCAACCCGCCGCCGAAATAGTGGGCCGACGTTTCAAGCGTACCCATTCCAGGCTCATCTATCCGCACGATGAACCGGCTCATAAGCCGACCGCCGTCTGTACGACCGCCCCATTCCATGTTTAGCACACCGTGCTGGTTGACGCGCCACTGGCGTACCTCTCCGTCGAAGCAGCCTGTGGCCGGCAGGTCGGGATAATCGCGATGTTCGATCATCGGTCCTTCGAGATGCGCGCGGAAGTTACACGCGCCAATTTCTGTAAGCTGAATAGGGCGTCCGGTCTTGCAATCGTACACCTCGGCAATCGCTTCAGGTTCGGCAGCGTCAATAGTAATCGTGTATTCGCGTGGTGGGGCATTGGGGTCGGCTCGCAGCCCGGTGTACGACATGCTCTGTGCTGTAACGGTAAATGGAAAATCCTCCTCATCCCACGAAGTCTGAATAGAAAGCCGCTCGCCGTCGCCAAATATCTCAGCCACATGAGGCCCTGGAGGGTCGATGTACCACCCGAGAAGAGGGTCATTCGCGTTAGAGACAATTCCGTCGAGATTGATGCGACTCCCCGGAGGAAATAAGCGAGTGCCACGTGTGTTCGGTTGATCGGCCGTGACAATGCGTACGTCGATAGCTCGCACATGGATAGGGAGGTCGGTCTCAAGGTAGGTAATGCAGGCTGCGTCGTCTGTATCTCTCGCAGGAGAGGCATTCAACGAGGGATCGTCAAACAACCGGTCGAGCACGCACACGTTAAGGGCAGCCTGGCCGGTGGCATGCACCGCGTAGGTCTGGTGGTCGAGACGTTGTGCGATATGGGTGCTTTCGGTTATTTCAGAGCGCGTCCACTGCTCATCGGTCACGTCTACCGGTCCAAACTCGCATGATGGGATCTCAAGACGATCGGTAGCCAGGTCGTTCAGGTGATCACCAAGCAGCACATCGGCCATCTGAAAGTTTATATTGCTTATCACGCGCTCCTGAGCACGCGTCAGGTTGCCTATGTTTCCGACCCCGCTCTCTATCTTGTTGAGCAGCGTCCCGCCAACATACGACCAGAAAATCCCGGCGGCCTCCCGCGAAAAATCGAACGGCTCGCTTCGGGCAGACACAAAGGCGCCATCCCAGCGTCCTGTGAGCATGCCGTCGTCTCCAAAGTCGTCGTCTTCAAGGAAATAAGGCGGTTCATGCTCCAGGATGTGAAAGCCGTACAGCGTGGAAGGAAGTGTAGATCGCAGGTAGGCAATCCAGAAGTTTAAGGCAGAAAAGCTTGTTGAGGTCTTCACCAGCCCGGCTCCGATACGGCTACCCACTCCGCCTCCTATTACTGCGCCAACCAGTGCAGCGCCTGCTGTAGCAACAGCGCGATAGTCGTCGATATGGTCCATCATGCGTGATATGCTGTTGGCAAACTGATAGTTTGAGAGGAGCACTTGAAGCGCAAACGCAGAGGGCTGGTAGGCAGGACCCTGGCAGAATACATTGGAAGGGTGCGCAGTTGCAGACGGAAGCGGAGCCGTTTGCGTTCTGCGGGCGGTGGGGGGAAGTGCGGCCGTTGACGTGTTTGAGGCCAGCCAGTAATCGGAAAGTGCAAAGCCATCTACGGCCCCAGTGGCATCTTGTAATTCAGCGGGTGCTCCTTCGTCGCGTCCGGCCTCGCCATTTTGATAAGGTGCAACGCGAAGCGGCGGAGCACCCTCGTTAGAGCCCGGGGCCCGAGCGAGGAGCGTGAGTAGCAGCTCCCACTGCGCGTCGGTAAGGTCGGGAGCCAGGGTGTCGCGCTGCATGGTAGCCCGAATTGAGGTGCGTCCGTCTGTGCCCCGTATCTGCTTGCTCGCACCGATCAGCGGCTGCAGGTGGGGGGGCGCATCCGAAAGCGACATCTGCGTGAGGGCCTCGATGGAAGTGTCAAAGGCCGAGGCGTACTGGGCTACGATCGATTCAAACGCATCCACAAGCGCGTCGAGCGGCGCGGCGTCTATGGTCGAGATGGCTGTGATGGTAAACGGGATTGGATCGCACACGGTCATGTTATCCTCAATCCGCAGCATAACCGCGCCGCCGTCTTTCGTGAAGGACGGATGCACCGGCGTGATGAGCTGCCACGAGCCGTTGGCCCCGCGGTCAACCAGTGCATAGCCTACCAACGAACCGCCGGTTAGAATACCAGCCATAACCTCTCCGCTGTAGCCTTCTGGAAGTCCTTCGAGCGCAACCTGCTGCAGTGGTTCGGCTTCGCGCGCCTGCAGAGACACATCGTCGCATACAAGGGGAGCCGCAGGCCGAGCATCGTCGATTTCGCTGCGTGTGCCGATCTCTGCGCTGAAAGCGCTGTAGTGCGCGCTGTAGTGCGGCATCAACAAAAGAACGGATATTGCGCATGTCAGATACAGTATCACCGCCTTCATGGGCCTCCTCGTAACGTATAAGGGTTATAGCGTGTGGAGCTTATTTTTTGCATCCGCCAGAAAAATACGGCGCGAGCTACTTTATCTTGAGCGAAAACGAGCGCGATATGCGGACATCCCTTCTGGGACGCAGGAACGGCAGGTCCGTAGGCAAAGCAGAGAAAAGAGCATAGTGTCACCAGTTCCACCATCTGCTATATCGAATGCATTGCACCTGTGGTGCAGCCTCCCTATGTTAGAAAACGTAATCGCAAGGGATGCTGTGCGGGTTCGGCTTTAAGAGCCTGTTTTGATTTCTTAATTTGGGCTGCGAGCGGCTTCAATGAGCTGCAAATTGCCCCCGATATACTGGCGTCAGTCGGGCTTGCGCCCTCGTGTCGGCCCGTAGCCCCAGCTACGAACCTCCATCGAGGTCCAATTTTCGCCGCATTGCTGCTCGCTCTCGCCTACAAACCAAAACCCAAACAGGCTCTAA
>NZ_JARWGJ010000010.1:0-3538 GCF_040409695.1 Longimonas sp. | reverse complement strand
TTCTGCGCACAATGAGCAGCAAAACATGCTCAAATGTAACAGACATGTGGCGAAATGTGCAGACCTCGCATCCCCCCGCGTGCTGCCCGTCTCCTGCTCTGCAGGCGAAAACGAGCGAGCGGGCCACATTCAAGGCGCGCGAAGCAGGCATATCCACTGTGATACGTCGATGCAGCGCAACGCAGAATGCGGTTCGCGCAGCCGTTTGCAGCCCAGATGAGGGGACGGGCAGCACGCTACCAAACCGTGGGGGGGTCTGCAGAATCGCTCCAACCCGAAGGCTTACAACAGGTTACAGACAGTCATTCGTCGTTCCTTAACATGAAGGAGGTGCGAAGTTGCCCGAAAATAGAGGTGTCTAACGGATTAGACACCCTAAGTCCTTGTTTTTTAGAGGGCGCAGAAGGGGGGCTGTTGGACCTGTCTCCTCCATTTTAAGAGGATTGAAACCTGCATGTCATATGACGTGACTCTACAAGCTGCTCGATGCCGTTGGACCTGTCTCCTCCATTTTAAGAGGATTGAAACCTGCAGCGACTAAGCGTTTGGACTTGGCCACATCCGGCGCGCCAGTTGGACCTGTCTCCTCCATTTTAAGAGGATTGAAACCGCCTCTGAGCATCATGCTCGGGGGCGGTTTTTTTGCGGGAGGGTACGGCGCTCGCATCCTGCACATCAACAGCATATCAAAAAGCGCTTGCTCCTGTACGCCGAAGCAGGTATCTTTTAGTGAGATACCTCGCTTCTACTCCCTGACCCTCTTATCACATGGCCGCACCGCGTCCGTATAACTTTGTTGCGGTGGTAGGCATGTCGCCCGCCATCATCACGGAAACCATTTTCGAGATCCACAACCAAAAAGGCACGGTGCCCCGTATCGTACATCTCATTACCACGGGGCATGGAGCGCCTTTCGTGCGGGCCAAGTTGCTGGGGGAAGATGTGAACAATCCGTTCAGCCAAAAGCCGTTTCCAGACACTGAGGTTAAGGACCGCTGGACGCCGTTCTGTGCCGACGTGTTGGGACGGTCGAAGCCGGTGGAGGTGCGCTTCCACGTGCCTGAAGTCAATGGAAGACCGCTTGACGATGTGCGCGAAAAGGGCGACGATACGCAATTTGCAAATCAGTGCTACGAACTCGTAGAAGAACTGACTCGTCCCGACGCGCTTCCACTGATCGGCTCCATTGCGGGCGGACGCAAAACGATGGGGGCGCACCTCATGACGGCCTTCAGCGTGTTTGCGCGTCGCACCGATATGCTGACTCACGTTCTTGTGCACGACCCCGATCTGGAGGGAGGCGGCTTCTTCTATCCTACCCCCGAGGATCACGGACGCAAGATGCATCGCATGCTCGACCTGGTGGATATCCAATTTCCGCCGGTGCGCGAATTGCTGCAAGAAAAAGGGGTCCTGGATACCCGTCCGGACGATCGTCGTAGTTTGGAAGCCATTCTGAGCGCCCTCACCCCGTACATCCACCCCGTGGATGCCGTGAAGCGGATCGATTTGGTGCTGGATGCGAGTGCCGGAACGGCGCGTGTGGATTTTGTGGGCGAAAACGAGACGTTAGATACGCTCTCGCTCACCGCCGCTACAGCGGCCACATTTGCGGTCTTTGCCGAACACTGCGCCGAGATCAGCAGCGACGAGGCCGTCCCGGCACCCAGGTTCTACGACGCGAATCGGCGTTCTGCCATCAGTGCACAGCGGGATGCCATTGGCCTGCTCTGTGGCGAGAGACGTACCGCCAGCAACGCCCCTCTCTTCAAAGCATGGACCGAGGCCGACGACGTAAGCAAAGCCATCAGCAGCTATCGCCAGCGCTTGCAAGACGTACCGCTCGCTACGCGCATGCTCGATATTGAACGCCACACCACCAACCCGAGCAGCTACGACTGGCCCGCGCCCCTGCCGCCTATTCGCGTGCGGGCGGCGTATCCAGATGCTTACGAAGGAACATGGCCCTTCGATGCCCTCAACGAGCCTGTTCAATTGTAGCGTACAGGTGCCATGTGGTAGCATGTGAAAAGGGCCCTGCCCAAATCGGGAGGGCCCTTTTGTGATTGGGCAGGATGCGCGAGGGGGCTGCTACGCCCGCGGCAGCTCGTCGGGGTTGCGGTAGAGCGTAAGCACGGTGCCGTTCTTGATCTGCGTCACCACCACCTGCACGCCGTTGTCAGAAGGGCGCACCGCGTCATAGCGGTCCACCTCGTTGCGTCCGAGCACAAAATGCGCGGCCCCCCGGGCGTAAATCACGCGTCCGTAGCGCAGCGCCCGGCGGATGGTCGCGCGGTCGATGTCGCGCTGGCGCATGCGCTGTTGGGCGTGCTCGCTTACGGTATAGCGGCCTGAGGCTTTCGGGTAATGGGCACGATCAATCGTCCAGGTCATAGGCGTCACCGGTAGGTTGCGTTAGGGGGATGCGAAGCCTGCGTGCTTGGCTGCAGGAATGGCACGTACCCCGAGCGGCTGCGCACGGTCGGAGGCGCGAATGTCAAGGCGGCGCGTTGAATTCAAGAGCGGGTGGATATATTCAACGCGCACAACGACATCCGGCGGCAGACGAATAAGGCATTGCACAACACGAGGCGCCCGGCCTCGGTGCTGCCTTCTCTCGCTTCATATTCGTCTGCCGCACATCGTGGCTGCCTCTGTTCTGCAGCCAGGCAGTATGTGCCCTCGGCCACCTTGGTGGGGATCGGCCGGGGGCACTTTTTGTGTGGGGTTCGCTGGTGGGATTCGGTGGCGACGCCTCTCGAACCCCCAACACAAGTCATGCTGAACGCAGTGAAGCATCTCAACGCCCTGCAGTCGGAGCGCTCTGCTGCTCAGTGTCCATGGGTAGTCCCCATGCGTAGCGAACTCACGCGTACCAGACGTGCCAAGCGCCCATAGAGATGGCGCTGGCGCCTGGTAGTGCCTGTGTCAACCCTCGTTTTGATGGTTGCCCTGCAATTGCCCTCCCACGAAGCCTGTCATGGTGAGCGCAGTCGAACCATCTCCGGCTTGGCTGGCACTACCGCCGGGGACGCTTCTGACGTGCGGGCTGGAGCGGGGGCTGGTGCCTGGGTGCGCTCCCGTGCCGAGCTTGCAGGGGCGGCGTTGAGATCCTTCCGCCTATCGGCGTCAGGATGACGCAAGGGCGTAAGGCGTCAGGATAACCTGCGGTGTGGGAGGAGCCACTCCCACTCAAGTCATCCCGGACGTAGCGGAGCGGAGATCCGGGATCTATCCCTTCCACTCCGAACCCATACCGCCAGAGATGCAAGTGATGCTCGGCTATGGAGCATCTCGTTCGCACAACCTTCAAAGTATTCACGCCCCCTTCACGGCACCGGCTTGCCTTTTACCCCGAAAACCCCTACGCTAACAGACGTACAAACAGGCACATGTCCGCAGGCTATGAGCCCGGCACGCCGTAATGCGTACGGCTCTCGTGGCGGTTGTTCTGCGCACAATGAGCAGCAAAACATGCTCAAATGTAACAGACATGTGGCGAAATGTGCAGACCTCGCATCCCCCCTAAAAGTGGGGG
>NZ_JARWGJ010000009.1:0-18548 GCF_040409695.1 Longimonas sp. | reverse complement strand
GCAGCGGAGCGGAGACCCGGGATCTTTATCCGAACAGGACCACCCCGCCCTGCGGGCACCCCTCCTTTCCGGCTAACGCCGGTAGGAGGGGCGTTTGGGGGATTGTCATTCCGTGAGGGGAGCGGAGAGAGAATATCCCCGTCGAGACCCAGGGCGTCTCAAGCAACGGAATGCGTTTCCGCAATCACGACAGGTTAGCGTAGAACCGGAAGCGCCACTCATCCAACGTGATGTTCCACTGCGGGTCGATCTTGCGGCGCTGGTCGGCCCAGTGGGGGAAGCGGTGGTCGGGCATCGACACCTGACTGAAGAAGTGCCGCGTCGAGATGTGGAACGGACGGTAGGCGTCGTCGGCGTGGCGCACGTAGTAGGCCACGTGCAGCGCCTGCTGCCAGCTGTCCAGCTGCGTGTCTGGCTGCAGGTTCATGTAGAACGCGCGCCGAGGCATGTTGTAGTTAAAGGCACTGAACTGGCGCTGGTCGAGTACAACCTCTTTGTAGGTCGACCGGCCCCGGTACTCTGTTTCAACACGGTTGCGAACAACCCACGCCACCAGCTCCTGCTCGTGCGGCTTCTTGGTTTCTGAAAAAACAGCCCGGGCAAGCCATAGCGTGGCGTCGTCGATCTCGGGCAGGTGCTCAATAGAAGGACGTACGTCGTCGCTGCCGTTCCGGTATGCAATGGAAAGGAGCTCGTGCGGGTCTTCAGATGCAGAAGAAGTGGCGGATGCATCTGACTCCGCAGAAAAAGAGGGAAGGGCGGACAGGCTCGGGCCCCCGGTAGATACCATCAGGGCTAATGAGGCACAGGCAATACCTGTAGAAGCTATTTTCGTATATGTGCTCATACATATGAGAACGCTATTCGTAGGATTCGAAGCCATGCCTCAAAAACAAGACATGCATGCCATGGAATTTTTCCACACATGCTTACGTATTTGCAGCGCAGAACGTAAGGCAGGGCGGTCAACAGTCCCTGTGATACGAGGTTTCCCTTTTCTATTTGAGGCAAACACAGGTATTACAATGTACTATCCTCATTCATCCTAAATTTGATCTTATGGATTGCGCCACGTTCGCGGTAGATTGATCCTGCGTTAACCCCGCCTTGAAAGTGGTAACGCATAGATTTGCTGCGTATATAATGTATACTTTTTACTCGAAGCGCTTTCAGTTTTCATGTCCACGCCCTCAACAATGACCATCGTAGTCGACGAAAATATTCCGCTTGCCCGCGAGGCGTTTGGCACGATCGGCACCGTTCAGCCCGTGGCCGGGCGCGCTATAACCACCGACCATGTCCGCGTGGCCGACGCGCTGCTCGTGCGCAGCGTCACGCCCGTAAACGAGGCGCTGCTGCAGGAGCACACGCTCGATTTTGTCGGCTCGGCCACCATCGGCACCGACCACATCGACCAGGACCTCCTGCAGCGGCGCGGCATTCCGTTTGCCCATGCGCCCGGCTCCAATGCGGACAGCGTGGCGGATTACGTGATCGCGGCGCTCTTGCACCATGCGGCTGCGCAGGGCGTATCGCTGCCTGATCGTACTGTCGGCGTTATCGGGCATGGCAATACGGGTTCGCGGGTGGCGCGCCGCTGCGCCGCGCTCGGCTGCCGCGTGCTGCGTAACGATCCCCCGCTGGCCGAGGCGCATCCGGGCGATGATCATCCGTTCGTTCCGCTTCCCGAACTGCTGCACGCGGCTGACATCGTATCGCTGCACGTGCCGCTCACGAAAACCGGCGCGCATCCGACCTTCCGCCTGGTAGACGCCGACCTGCTTGCCGAAATGCAGCCGGGCACCTGGCTTGTGAACACCGCACGCGGCGACGTCATCGATCCGCACGCGGTGGCGCAGGCGCTGGATAGCAACCACCTGGGTGCTGCGCTCTTCGACGTGTGGCCCAACGAGCCAGCGCCCGACGCCGAGCTGGTTGCCCGTACCGACCTTGCCACCCCCCACATCGCCGGATATGCCTACGACGGCAAGGTGCGCGGTACGCACATGCTCTACGAGGCGCTCTGCGCAGCACGCGACGAGCCCGCTACCTGGACGCCCGAATCGGCCCTCGCCGAACAGGCCCCCGAGCGCTGGCACTGCACCCCGCCCGATCCGAACACGCCGCGCACGCAGTACCTTCACACGCTGGCCCGGCAGACCTATGCGATCGCCGACGACGACCGCCGCATGCGAGCCCTCCCTGCGCATCCCCCCGAAACCCGCGGCAAACAGTTTGCAGCGCTGCGCCGCGACTACCCCGTGCGCCGCGAAATGCAGCGCTACCGCGTCCGCCGCACCGCCGTCCCCGACGCCCTGCACGGCGCAGTCACGGGCGGACTCACCATGCAGCTACGTAGCTGACACGCTACGTAGCCGGTCCGCCACGTAGAAGCCACGCAGGGGGGCTTCACGAAAGCGTTCCACTTCATAAGAACGCCTGCGCCCTGCTCGTGGTATTGCCTTTCGATAATGCTTCGGTCGCTTTCTGAATCTTTCAAAGCCATTCCGTATTATGGATGCACACGATCACTACACCCGCTGGCGCTGGCAGGCGCCGCTCGGACTGCTCGCCGTGGGCACCGGTGCCAGCCTGCTCGGGCACGCAACCCTGAAAAAGGCCGACCCGAAGTCCTCCACGCTGTCATGGGTCGTGGCCGGAACCGGCAGCCTGGTTGTACTTAACGCCGGACTCTGTTTATTTGCGGATGCGACCAAGCATCGCACGCACTACGAGCGGATGCGCGACGAGGAGGCTGCGCGTCCGTAGTACAAGGGGCGCACAGGCGTATCGCCTGCGTTCCCTCGCCCGCTCATCGCTGTACCCGTACCTAACGCCTCGAAGCCTGTGAGCCTTACCGTTGTTGCCAACCGCGTCCCCATCCGCCGATCCGACGACGGAGAGTGGGCCCCCTCTGTAGGCGGGCTCACCACCGCACTGCTCCCGGTGCTGCGCCAGCGCGGCGGCGCGTGGATCGGGATGGGCGAGGATCCGGATCTGCCCGAACGCCAGCTCTTCCCCGCCGCCGATCCCGACTTTACCGTACGCCGCGTGCCGCTCAGCCAGGACGAGCTCGACGGCTACTACTACGGCATGGCCAACCGCGTGCTCTGGCCCGTGTCGCACTACATGATTCAGCACTTTGAGCCGAATCCGGACTTCATGGAGATCTATCGGTCGGTGAACAAGCGCTTTGCCGACGCGGTCGTGGAGGAGGTTGCCGAAGACGACCAGCAGATCTGGCTGCAAGACTACCACCTGATGCTGGCGCCGCAGCACATCCGCAAGGCACGCCCTGACGCCACGCTCGGCCACTTCTGGCACATCCCGTGGCCAGCCATGGAGGTCTTCCGCATCCTGCCGTGGGCCCGCGAGCTGCTGCGCGGCATGCTGCACTGCGACCTGGTGGGCGTGCACGTTGAGGAGTACGTCGATAACTTCCTGGAGAGCGCCCGCGTACTGCTCGGCGCCGAAATCGAGGGGCAGACCATCCACTACGAAGGGCACACCACCCGCGTTGAGGCACATCCCATCGGCATCGAGGTCGAGCGCTTCAAGCAGATGGCTGCATCTGATGAGGTAACGGGCAAAGCGGCTCGCCTGCGCGAGCGGCTGGGCACCGAGTACATCGTGATCGGCATCGACCGGCTCGACTACACGAAGGGCGTGCTCTCGCGCCTGGAAGCGTTCGAGCGCTTTCTCGAAGACAATCCCGAGTACCACGGCTCGGTCAGCTTCTACCAGATCGCTACCCCCAGCCGCACACAGGTCGATTCCTACCAGCAGCTGAAGCGTGAGGTCGATGAGGTGGTGGGGCGCATCAACGGACAGTTCGCGCGCGATAACTGGGTGCCGGTCAACTACCGCTATCGCACCTACACGCAGTTTGAACTGTGTGCCTTCTACCGCGCCGCCGATGCTGCGCTCATCACGCCGCTCCGCGACGGCATGAACGTGGTAACACAAGAGTTCATCACCGCCACAGAGAACGGGGCGCTCATTCTGAGCGAGCTAACCGGCGCGGCATACCTGCTTCCCGAAGCCATCCAGGTGAATCCCTATGACCGCGACGGACTCGCCGCCTCCATCCGCATGGCGCTCGAAATGGATGAGGAGGAACGCACCACACGGCTGCAGGGCCTGAAGTCGACCGTCGAAAAGCTCGATGTGCAGCGCTGGGCCCGTGGCTTCCTGGATTCGCTGCAGCAGCAAGGGCAGTAAGGAACGTCTCCACTGCCCCCAGCCGCACTGCTGCCGCCCGACTCGCTTACCTTCTGACCTGTTCTGGCTTTTCCTATGAGTACTCCTCCACGCGTTGACTCGCCGCTTTTCTTTCTGGACTACGATGGCACGCTGGCTCCGATTGTAGACGACCCGGATGCTGCCTACCCGCATCCCGACGTGCCGGCGGTAGTGCAGGCGCTGCGTGAGCGCTACCCGCTGTGGATCATCACCGGGCGCGACCTGCGCAGTCTGGGCCGCCTCTTTCCAGCCAATGTACCGGCTATCGGGCTGCACGGCGCGCAGTACGGCACCACCGATACCGCCGAGCCGCCGTCGTTCAACGACGAAACGGTGGAGGCGCTCTCGCAGATGCAGGCGAACGTGCCGTCGGTAGAGGGGCTCCATCTCGAAGCAAAGCCGCCCACGTTTGCCGTGCACTACCGCAAAGCCCACGATGCCGACGACGCGCGCCGCCGCCTGCAGGCATGGGTCGACACGGCGCCTGACTTCCTGGAGGCGATCTGGGGCAAGAAGGTCGTGGAGCTGCGCCACCAGGACCATACCAAGGGGCAGGCGGTGCGCGAGGTCGCTGATGAGCACCCCGGTCGCACCCCGGTCTACCTCGGCGACGACGTGACCGACGAAGACGCGTTCAACGCGCTTGCGGACTACGACGCCTGCACTGTAAAAGTCGGCCCCGGCGACACCGCCGCCGACTACCGCCTCGACAATGTAGAGGACGTCGTCGATTACCTGAAACGGTATATCGATTGATCGCATCTGCATAATAGCGCCTGCATAACAGCGCCCGACGCCTGTGAACGACCACCTGTAAACAAAACGCAACAGAGTCCTGTGCGGGCAGGCATTGCGTGAACACCGTTCCAGACTGAGGGTGTTAGTCATTGGATGTAATGCTACACTGCATTAGGTGCCACACTGCATCAGCAGACAGGCGGATGCATCCCCAATAGTCCACGCAATGCTCAACATGCCCACTGTCCCGATGCGTACCTATGCCCACCCCGACGTACTGGTCGATACCGATTGGGTCGCCGATCATATCGACGACACCGACTCGGTTCGTATCGTAGAAGCCAACGAAGACGTACTGCTCTACGAAACCGGGCACATTCCCAACGCGGTGAAGCTCGACTGGCACACGGAGCTGCAAGACCCCGTGCAGCGCGACTTCATTGATGAGGAAGCATTTGCCCGACTCTGCGAGAAGAAAGGCATCGGCCCCGACACCACTGTTGTGTTCTATGGCGACAAGAACAACTGGTGGGCCTGCTACGCTTTCTGGGTATTTCGGCTGTACGGACATGAACCGCTCCATATTATGGATGGCGGGCGTGCCAAGTGGGAAGCCGAAGACCGATCGATGACGACGGATGCGCCCGACCTACCTGTTGTCTCCTATCCGGCGCCCGAGGGGCCCGATCTCTCAATTCGAGCCTTCCGCGACGAGGTGCTTGCCCACCAGGAAGCGGGCGGTCCGATGGTGGATGTGCGCTCGCCGGAGGAGTTTCGCGGTGAGGTGACGCACCTGCCCGGACTCCCCGAAGAAAGCTCCATGCGCGGCGGACACATTCCCGGGGCACGCAATGTACCGTGGTCGACGGCGGTCGACGACGATGGCACGTTCAAGCCACGCGAGGAACTGGAGACCATCTACCAGCAGCGTGAAGGACTGAACCCCGATGACGATACCATCGCGTATTGCCGCATCGGCGAGCGGTCGAGTCACACGTGGTTTGTGCTGAAGTACCTGCTTGGCTTCGACCAGGTGAAGAACTACGACGGCTCATGGACGGAGTGGGGAAATCTTGTTGGTATGCCCATCGAGAAGGGCGACGCCGAGCCGGCTGCAGACTCGAAGTAGGCACGTTGTCCTGACAGAGCATGTGGGGGCAGCACGCATACGTCAGGCGCCCCCACAGGCACACAGACTTTATCGCCGTATCTCATCCCCATACGACCCCACATGGGTTCGTTACGGTACAAACGCGCAACGCACTATGAGCTCCTTCCAGGATATCGCCGCCGGATTTCAGATGGTAGACCGCGACACGCGGCTCGACCTGCTTCTGGAGTATGCAGGCAAGCTGCCGCCGCTGCCTGAAGCCTACCAGGAGCTTCGCGATGCCGGAATGAACATGGTGCACGAGTGCCAGTCGCCCGTCTTCCTGCGTCCGGAGGTGCGCGACGGTACCGTGCGGGTCATCGCACATGTGCCGCGCAACGCCCCTACGGCGCGGGCCTTCGTGTCGATTCTGCACGAGGCGTTTGACGGCGCCACGCCTGAAGACGTTGCCAATGCAACTGATTACCCGTTACGCGACCTGGGCCTGTCGGAACTGCTGGGTGCCCAGCGGACCCAGGGGCTTTCGGCGATCTACCAGCGCATGAAGCACGCCGTTGCCGAACGCACGCACAGTCCGATCAAAGCCGACAACGAAGATCCGGCGTCTGCATCCTGACCATGGATGCGCTTGCATTGTCGCTTGCATTGTCGCTTGCATTGTGAAGACAAGCGGGGACAGACGGATGCTCAGGGGCTGCAGGCGTGTGTCTGCTGGAGTAGCGTGGCTACTGCATGTGTAGCAAAGCATCTGTGCTACGCACTACATCGAGCAGCTCTGCGAGCATCATGGCTGTAGCGCCCCACACCGTGTGCCCCTCCACGTCATAAAACGGCACGTCGATCTGAGTGCCATGGAGCGTCCACGTCTCTACCGTGCGCGTGCCCGGGTGAAGCAGGTGTGGGATGTGCGCGGGGAGCAGCGCTTCGACCTCGTCCTCCTGTGGCGTTGTCTGGGGCGTGTAAGGTAGCATGCCTACAAAAGGGTGTGCACAGAATCCAGACGGGGGGATGTAGAGCGGCGTTAGTGCACCGAGAATCGACACCTCCTCCGGCGGCAGTCCCACCTCTTCCTGGGCCTCACGAAGCGCGGTCTCGCATTCCGTTTCGCCCGGCTCGCAGCGTCCACCCGGAAATGAAATCTGGCCGGGATGATGAGCGAGGTTGCTGCGCCGGATGGTAAGCAGCACCGTGGGGGTGCCCTGGTCATCAGGGTAGAGCAGCGCGAGCACGCCGGCATCGGTGCAGTCGACTTCGTCGGTCGGGATGCCTCGCTGACCGACGTCATACCGGGGGGCCATGGTGCGCTGTGCTTCGAAGCCGGGAAGCGGCTTGCTCAGACGCTTGCGTAGCGCATCCGCGAAATGGTCAAACGTAGGCATAGAGATGGCAGGCAGCGCGTAAAAAGAGGGATTGACGCGTATTCGTATGGAAGGGGGGAGGCAGGGTTCTGATGGGGGTGGGCTGCTCTTTGGAGGTGCCTCGGTTCAGGACCACCCCGCTCTTCAGGCACCCCTTCTTTCCGGCTGACGCCGGTAGGAAGGGATTTTGGTCCTGTAATTCTACGAAAAGGGTCGTGGAAGGGGCCGATTAAGTCCCCCTCAGAGGAGGGGGATTTAGGGGGGATGGACCGTGACGTGTCAATCTCATGCGGTTCTGTTCGAGACGGGCGCTGCCTACCAAGCAGGAGATGGTTCGACTCTCGGCTTCGCCGTACGCTCACCATGACACGCTCTGTAGCATGTCACTCTCTACAACATGTCACCTTGAGCGGATGCCGGCTCCTGCCGGCAGAAGTCGAACGGTCTCCTACAGAGTTGACGCTCCCTTCTCCGATGACAACCCCGGAAGATCCCTCACCTTGTCATTGCGAGGACGCAGGACGACGCAATCTCATACGTCGCTGTCCGGGGCGGTCTGCCCTTTCCTGACCACCGGGAATGCGGGTGGTCTTCGTGCTAGAAAATGGCAGCTCTACGGATACGGAAGACCCCGGCTCGGAGGCCGGGGTGACTTTGAGTTTGGGAGGTCAGGGCTGTAGAGGCATCAACGCGCCGCCGAGAACAGCCCCACAACCAAAAAAACGCCCCGGCCGCCGTGAGGCCGCCGGGGCGTGGTGGGAGGCACTCAAGACGGATTCGAGGCAATCCGTCTACCTCCCAAATCTACGACGTGCACCAAGATCCATTTATTGGATCGAAATCTGGCGCGGCTTGCTTTCTTCCGCCTTTGGCACCGTAATCTTCAGGACACCGTCTTCGTACGCCGCCTCAATGTTGTCTTCCTGAATCGACTGTGGGAGCGTGAAGGAGCGGTGGAAGTGGCCGAAAGCGCGCTCCACACGCACAAACTCATCATCCTCATTGCGTGCTTCGTGACGCCGCTCGCCACTTACCGTGAGCTGCCGCTCCTGCATGTTGATCTTCAGATCGTCTTTCGACATGCCCGGCAGGTCGAGATGGATTTCGTAGTTGTCGGCGGTCTCGACCATGTCGGTCCGCGGAGCCCACATGCGTGCGGTGCTTTCGCTACGATCGCCATTTCCCTCGGATGTTGGGAAGAGGCGGTTGAACACCTGGTCGATTTCGTTCTGCAGGGTGCGCAGGCTGCGGTTCGGTGTGCGGGTTAAGTTCGTCATAGTAATCACCTCGTTCAGTTGTCTTGGTTCGTATTGAATGTGTGGCAGGGAACGCAGAGTACATCACCTTCAACTCTGCACCCATCTATACATGCAACCCCTGTACCAGGTGGGCTCAGTCGGCAAAAAACGGTCGAGGAGGCTGACAACGAGACAGCCTGCCTGTCAGTTGTGACAGGCAGGCTGGATATTGATCTGACAACGTGAAAGACCGGCTGTCAGAGTTATAGCATGCAGCAGGATACAGGATGTCAGGGTGGCACGGCATGGCGGGGTGCGCGCAGAGATACGCGATGTCAGCAGCAGCGTGTGCTTTCCTTAGTCACCCGTTAGCCACCCGTTAGACACCCAGGTATACCCGGGCCATGCTACGCATCAAGCGGCTGCGCGGGCTGTACGGTACCCGACACTGTGCCGAGTCCGATGCGGAAGCCATCGCCCTGTGCCCAGCCGCGCATGACGACGCGGTCGCCGTCGTGCAGAAAGGAGCGCTCGGAGCCGTCGGGCAGCTGAATAGGTTTGGTGCCACGCCAGGCCAGCTCCAGCATGCTTCCGTAGCTGTCTTCGGTGGGGCCGCTGATGGTGCCCGAGGCCATCAGGTCGCCGGGGCGCACGTTGCAGCCGTTTACGGTGTGGTGCGCCAGCTGCTGACGCATCGACCAGTACATGTAGTTGAAGTTAGTCTGGGAGATGGTGTACGGGGTGTCGAGCTCGGGGGTCTGCAGCTGCACTTCGAGCTTAATGTCGAAGTTCGCGTGGTCGTTGGGCTGCAGATAGTCGAGCGGCTCAGGATCCTGGTCGGGGCCGTCGGTGCGGAAGGGTTCGAGCGCGTCGAGCGGAGTGATCCAGGGAGAGACGGTCGTGGCAAAGCTCTTGCCGAGAAACGGCCCGAGGGGAACGTACTCCCATTTCTGGATGTCGCGGGCGCTCCAGTCGTTGACGAGCGAGAGGCCGAAGATATGCGACTCGGCATCGGCAGCGCGGATGGGCGTGCCAAGTGCGTTGCCGGTGCCGACATAGAAGCCCATTTCGAGCTCAAAATCGAGCAGCTGACTGGCCCCGTAGGTCGGGGGCGCATCGTCGTCGGGCTTGCGCTGTCCGCACGGGCGATGTACGGGCGTTTCGCTTACAATCACCGAACTGGCGCGTCCGTGGTAGCCTACCGGCAGGTGCAGCCAGTTGGGCTTGAGCGCATTTTCGGGCCCGCGAAACATGGTGCCGATGTTGGTTGCGTGTTCGCGTGAGGAGTAGAAG
The DNA here is from genome assembly GCF_040409695.1 of Longimonas sp. Classification (GTDB taxonomy): domain Bacteria; phylum Bacteroidota; class Rhodothermia; order Rhodothermales; family Salinibacteraceae; genus Longimonas. Next base: position 8,568 of record NZ_JARWGJ010000009.1, on the reverse strand, counting down.
TCGGTATAGTCACCAACCGCGGCGGGCAGCAGCATCGACACATCGTCTTGCGGATGCAGCACGCGGGTGCGCAGCGATGCGTTGTCGCGCAGGGTGGGGGTGTCTTCGCGGAGCAGGTGGTGCAGGGTGCTGCGCGTGGCACGCCAGGCGGGCTGTCCGAGCGCCATGAACGCGTTTAGCGTGTCGGCACGGAAGGGGTGCACATCTGGGGCGAGAGCTTCGTGGTCGAAGAGGCCCTCATTGGCCAGCGCGGCAAGATCCACCACCTGGTCGCCGATGGCGACGCCCACGCGAGGTTCGGCATCGGTCCGGGGGCGGAAGACGCCGTAGGGCAGGTGCTGAATCGGAAAAGGATGATCGGCCGGCACGTCGATGAACGAGGCGTCGGCAGCGGGAATGAGGTAGGCAGACATAAAAGCGTTTCTTGGGAGGGTAGACGTACGAGATAAGATTGGGGGGGCAGGCCGTGGCGGCTACAGGGCTCTACATACGGGGAGTACATACGAGGACTACATGAGCCCGAGCGCCCGCAGGTCGTCGACAGGCTCTTCAAAGCTGCAGCTGCCAAACGAGTGTGCAAGGGTAGAGCGGGCGTATGAGATGTCTTCGACCGATGCAGAAAGCGGTCCCCACTGCATGCCTTCCTGCGTAAAGGTAAACGTCTCCTCATTCTCCTCACGGAGGATGGCTGCGATCCCGTCGGCATCCAGGTCATGCTGGAGCGCAAAGACGGCGGCTCCGAACACATTGAAGAAGCCGTGGCGCATCACCTCGAGATCGTCGTCGTAGTGGCGGGCCGGATGGTGCAGTCCAGCGGTTGCCTTGAACCGTACGCTGGCGTTGCGGCACGCGGCGATGGCGGCGGCCACATGCTCGACTGAGGGGAAGAGCGCAGCCTCCATGCCGCCACAGCGGATCTTGAGACCGATCACGCTGCGTTCGGGGACTGGCTGATCGGCGTTGGCATCGGCGAAGGTGCTCAGCAGTTTGGGCAAGCGGGCTGTGGTCTGATCGGTAAGCGGCACCTCGAAAAAGATGTCGAGATGGGCCAGTCCGTGACGGGCCAGGTGCGCATCGACTGCTGCAAGGAAGTCGCGGATGGCAGGTAGTTCGGGGGTATCGAGCAGAGAGGCCGGGAGCCGAACTTCCATGACATCGGGGCGCACGCGGCTGCTATGATCCTCGACGCACTGGTCGATGCGGTCGAGGTCGGCTGTAAACGCTTCCAGAAACGCTTCAGGCGTAGCGCCGCCGGTGCCCAGCACCGAAAATCCGACTGGCGGATTGTGCGCAATGGCCTGCCGAAAGGGGCGCAGCTCTTCAAGGCGGCGTGTGGGAATAACGAAGCGGTTCAGCATCCAGCGCTCTGGTTCGCCCCGGTAGCTCAGGAAGCGCTCCATTGCGTCGGTAAGCCGCAGGTCGGCTGGCGGAAACATACCGGCATAGTCCACAATGCGCTGCATGAACGCCCGCAGTCCGGGCGCAATGATAGTGTCGTCGGGATGCGGATGCGATTCCATAAGCGGGGGTTCTATGGCGGGTGGAAAGCATATCGAAAAAGGGGCAGCGCTACACATAGAATGCTGCTATACACAGAATGCTACGTCACACACAGAAAAACGGGCAACAGTGCGGAATGGCCAGGCAGGTAATGACCGAACAGGCAATGGTCGGGCAGCAGACCTCTGCACAGAACCGCGGCACACCTCTGTGCAGAGGCAGGCTTTCTGAGGTAGGTACCAAGCCAGGCAGCCCGCAAGGAGATAGTCCACAGGCGAGGCTGTCGTCAAGCGAGGCTGCGTAGCGTGTAAACGCTTCCGTTACAAGTAAACCGTTCATATCGGGATAAAAGCAAGCCTGTCGTAAGAACAAGGATACGAAAGGGCAATACTTCACGAATGAATCCCGTTTACATGCTTGCAACTGCTTCTGACGGCTCGTTAAATTGCATCTATATTCCCGAATTGCTGCGAGTCGTTCAAAACGACACAGGCGGCAGCAACGTTTGGGCACCCCTTTGACAATATCCTTGGCTTGAATCAAACCCACTATGAAGACGCAACGTCGGTATTCCATGTACTCATTCCTCTGCGTCGTGATGATGGCGGGGGTTCTGCTTGCCGGTTGTGCGGTTGGCGATCCCAACATCAACGAAGCGGAGAGCGCGCTTGAAGACGGCAACTACGATGCAGCGCTTGAGAGCGTAGAGCGTGCGCTTGAAGAGAACCCTGAGAACGCGGAGGCTTTCCTGACGCGGGCACGGATCTTTGAGGCCCAGGCCGAAGAAGCGGAGACGCCCCAAGAGCGCGTTCAGCTGTACGAACAGGTCGCTGAAGCCCGCCAGCAGGCTGCGGAGCTGAGCCCCGATGCCCGTTCCCAGGTCGAGTCGCAGCGTCAGTTCTCGTACATCGATCTGATGCAGCGCGGTGCCGAGCGCTTCAACGATGCACAGGAAGCCCAGGACCCCGAGCTGTTTCGGGAGACCGCTTCGTTCTTCACCAGTGCACGTCTCATTGCTCCCGACTCCAGCGATGCGTACACCAACGAAGCGTTTGCGCTGCTGAATGCGGGAGACCGTGAAGAGGTTGTTCCGGTGCTTGAGCGAGCCATCGAAACGAACCAGGATACAGCCGACGTGGACTTGTACTCCATTCTGAGCAGCCTCTACCTGCAGTTTGGTCAGGAAGAAGAAGCCCTGGACCTTCTTGATGAGGCCGTGCAGTTCTACCCGCAGAACCAGGAGGTGCAGGAGCTGCGTCTTAATGCCTTTACAGCCGCAGGCGAAATGGATCGCGCGCTCGATGCCTATCGCGAGCAAGTAGAGCAGAATCCGGACAACGCGATCTTCCGGTACAACTACGGATCGTTGCTGCTGAACGACGAGCAGTATGAGGAGGCGGCTGAGCAGCTCGAACGCGCTGCCGAACTCAATCCTGACGACGGAAGTATTTTCTTCAACCTCGGTGCAGCCTATGTGAACCAGGCAGCCGACCGTGACGATCAGATCAGTGCGGTCGAAACGGAGGTGCAGGAAGAAGGCCGGGAGCTGACCGATGAAGAAGATGCCCGCCTGGAAGAACTGGCCGGTGAGCGTCGCGAGCTTATCGAACAGGCCATCGGTCCGTTTGAGCAGGCGTTCGACATGATGGACGAGGGCGATGAGAACTTTGGTGTTGTATGCCGCGAGCTCTACCGCGCTTACGTGCTGGTAGACCGTACCGACGATGCCGCCGCCATTGAGTCGTGCTTTGACGAGCTCGAAGGCGAACAGCCTGACATGGGCGAGCCCCAGGGTCAGTAACAGCTAAAAAACAGCGTGATAAACAGCGCGAACAAACAACGCACAGAAACCGGCCCTTCGTGCGTGTACAGATCCTGACAGATCCTGCACGCCCCGGCCTGCGCTGTGCTCGCTTCTCTCAGATAGCCCCGGGTCTCGATGCGAGGTCGGGGCTATCTGTGTTTAGAACCTGTTTGGGCGATGCTTAATCAAGATGCGTTCTGTGGCGTGCTGCCCATGCACTGTGCCATCTACTCACCGCGCCACCTACGCACCGCGCTCCCGTCTGCAGCGACCAGGTTCCCCCTCATTCGTTTTCTGTACACCAACTTTGAGTTTCTCTATGAATGCCGATCCATCTACCCGCCATTTTGGTACCAACGCGATCCACGCCGGCCAGCAGCCCGACCCCTCGACTGGGGCGGTCATGACACCCATCTACCAGTCGTCGACCTATGTGCAGAGCGCACCCGGCGAACACCAGGGCTACGAGTACTCGCGCGTTTCGAATCCGACGCGCACCGCGCTTGAAGGAAATCTGGCGGCGCTCGAAGGCGCCACCCACGGCATTGCCTTTGCCTCAGGCGTAGCCGGTATCGACGCGATCATGAAAGGCCTGCGTCCGGGTGATCATGTTATCTCGACCAACGACCTATACGGGGGCAGCTTCCGGCTCTTTACGAACGTGTTTGAGCCGTTCGGCATCGATTTCTCGTTTGTGGATATGAGCGACCTCGCAAACGTCGAGGACGCCATCACCGACGACACCGCTATGATCTGGGTCGAAACGCCCACGAATCCCCTTATGCGCATCGTCGATATCGAAGCGGTATGCGACATTGCGGATACGCACGGCATCGACGTAACGGTCGATAACACGTTTGCTACGCCCTACCTGCAGCAGCCGCTCGATCTGGGCGCCGACATGGTGCTTCATTCGGCCACGAAATACCTGGGGGGGCACTCCGACATCATTCTGGGTGCGGTGTGCACCAGCAGCGACGAATGGGCAGAGAAGCTGCGCTTTCAGGTGAAGAGCGCGGGCGCTTCCCCAGGTCCGATGGACTGCTTCCTGGCGCTACGCGGCACCAAAACGCTGCACGTGCGCATGGATCGGCACTGCGATAACGCTCGTGCTCTGGCGCTCTTCCTCGAAGAGCACCCCAAAGTAGACACCGTGCTCTACCCGGGACTGCAGTCGCACCCCGGTCATGACATTGCTGCGAAGCAGATGAGCGACTTTGGCGGTATGATCGCATTCACGCTTACGGACGACAGCATCGACGCGGCGAAGACGGTGCTGTCAAACACCGACGTGTTCTTGCTTGCCGAGAGCCTGGGGGGTGTAGAGAGCCTGATTGAGCATCCGGCATCGATGACCCACGCATCCATTCCGGCTGAGGAGCGCGCCAAGATCGGGCTTACCGACTCGCTGATTCGCGTGTCGGTCGGCATCGAAGATATCAACGACCTGCGGGCCGACCTGGAGCAGGCCATCGAGCGGGTCTGATAACGTGTGAGTATGGTGGTCGGAGGTGCAATAGAAGTGGAGGCGTCCCGTTGGGGCGTCTCCACGCGTTTTGTGGCTACGTTGGATGCTTCCATGAGGTGATGGCTACCAGCCGATGGTGCCCGGCCCGCCTTTAAAGGGGCCCACTACGTCGCTCGTGATCCAGCCACCGTAGAACGAGCCCTGCTGCGCATCCACCTGCTCATCGCCGACATAGCAGGCGTCCATCTTGTGAGCGTAGAACGCCACGTATCCGGCAATCGCCTCAAATCGAGGGGTTGGAGAGGGGTACGCCCACGCTGCCTGGGCCGCGCGGCGATCGCCTACAGCGACGTCGTAGTACCGTGCGCGCCCTTTAAACTCGCAGTGCGAGATGCGCCCGGCGTCCTGCAGCACGCCGTCGACGATGGCTTCGGGAGGCACGTAGTACACCGGCGGGTGGCTGGTCTCGAGCACGCGATAGGCGCCGGTCGTGTCCACGATCGTAGCGTCGTTGAAGACAACCTGGATGCGCCGATCAGTCGGCTCAAGCGCAGGTGGGCGGGGGTAGTCCCAGACCGACTCCTGGCCGGGTCCGGGTTCGGTGCGTTTAGGCATGGGAGCTGGGCGGAGCAAGGAGCGTGTCTGCGAAGGCATTCAGCTCATCATGGAGCGGCCGGTCGGTCGTCAGGGGGGGCATGTCGGGCCAGTGACTGGGCGGAGCAGGAGCGGGGCCAGTAGCACGGTCGTCGCGCTGCAGGTGGCGCAGCTGCAGCGCCGCCAGCGCATGAATCGACAGAATACGTGCCACGTGAGGGGTCTGCTCGTAGGCGGTTCGGGCCGCAAGCGACCCCATCGATACGACATCCTGGTTGCCGCCATTGGTCGGGATGGAGCTGGTCGCCGTCATCTGGGCGCGCTGGCGCAGCTCGGCAACGAGCGCTGTGGCAGTGAGCTGAGCGCCAGCAAACCCATGCGTGGCGCCGGGGGTCCAGGCCAGCAGCGGCGGGGCGCCCCCGTTGTGGGCGGGCGTAAGCAGCAGGTCGAGCTGCCGCTCCATAAGCACGCCGATCTGCGTAAGGGCCGCGTTGAGCGCATCCGCAGCAAATGCAATCTGCTGTCCCTGAAAGTTACCCCCATGTATGGCACGGGGCGGTTCATGAAAAAGCAAGGGGTTGTCGGATACGCCGTTGAGTTCGGTTTTGGTGATGCGGGTGGCATATCCGATCTGGTCGCGGCAGGCCCCGAGCACCTGTGGGGCGCATCGAAGCGAGTAGATCTCTTGAAGGGGGCGATTGTCGCCCTGCGCATAGTCTCCGTTTTCCGCTGCCTCGCGGATGACCGTCGCGCTTTCCACCTGCGCGCGGTGCCCCCGGGCCTCGTGCAGGGCCGGGTCGAGCGGTTCGAGGGAGGCCCCCAGCAGGCGAAATATCCATCCGGTGTGCGTTTCGGCGTACACGAGCAGACGCTGCGCTCGCGCACAGGCCAGCGCCAGGTAAGCCGTCATGAACGAGGTCCCGTTCACAATCCCGAGCGCGTCGCGGGCATCCAGCATAACCGGCTCGATGTCTGCCGCTTCAAGCGCCGCCTCTGCTGGAACGCGCTGATCCTCTGAATCGAGACAGGTGCCGCTGCCGGTAAGAACACGCGCCACGAATGCAAGCGGCGTAAGGTCGCCGCTCGCCCCAACCGATCCGATGCTGGGAATAGCCGGTGTAATGGATGCGTTAATCAGGTCGCGGAGTGCATGCAGCACCGGCCGTCGGATGCCCGAATGGCCCTGCGACAGCGCGTGCAGGCGCAGCAACAGCATCGCCCGCGTGACAGGCCGGGGCATGAGCGGACCTGTGCCGGTGGTGAGGTGAGCCACGAGGCTCTGGGCACGTTCCTGAGAGGTTGGAGCCGAATCGTGCTGCACAAGAGGGCCAAATCCTGTTGTAACGCCGTACAGCGGAGCCTCCTGCTCGCGCAGCGTTTCCAGTGTTGCGCGGGCCTGCTGGCACGCTGTTTCTGCTGCCGACGTGAGCACAACAGCCGACGAAGACGACGTGGAAAACTGCTCAACAACAGCCGGGGGAAGCGTGACGTTGGGCCCGAGCGCAAGGGGGTCTTCCTGGGAGGCAGAGGAGGACGAATTGCTCATTGCGAGAAGGAGGCGGCGTGAGAGGTGAGACGCTTATGGAGTTTCTCGCGCAGCAGGTCGCGGTTGGAGGCCCCTTTCGGGGTCGTGGGCCAGTCGTTGGGAGAGAGCACGAGCGTGTGGGCAAGTCGCGCATGGAGCGGGCCAAGGTGCGCGCCAATTTTGCTGGTGCTTGGAGGCGAAGTGGCTTCGTCCCAGCAGAGCGCAACAGCGATGGAGGTGCCGTCGGGCGAGAAGAGGAAGGCATCGTGGGCAGCGTCGAATGCTTCTTTCAGCGTTGCTTCGAACCGGCTGGCAGGCACCATTCGTCCGTTCGCCAGCTTGAACGAGTCATCTTTGCGTCCGCGGAAGTAGAGGCCATCACGTTTTCGTTTGGCGCGATCGCCGGTGGCAACCCACCGGTCGGGATCTAACCGGACGAGCCCCTCAGTCGTCCACGTTCCGAAGCAAGCATTCTGCCCCTGGAATAGAAGTTCGCCGTCGTCGGCAATGCGCACTGAACAGCCAAGAGGCTGCCCGAGGTAGTTGGCGGCCCACACGCCCGCGTCGCCAAGTGCAATACCGGGACTGGCCTCGGTCTGCCCGTAGCCAACCCGTAGCGAAGAGCCGTCGAGGGTGTCGGCAAGTGGAGCGCTGATGGGCGCGCCGCCGACGATGCCTCCCTGGAGTTGGCTCACAAAGCCGGGCCCCTCGTCATGGGCGAGGAGGCGCTGCATGGTTAGAGGAACGGCAGAGAGATGCGTAGCGCCCCATGCATCGCGCAGTGCAAGAATGGACTCGGCGTCACGTCCCCCTTCAGGATCGCGAATGATCTCGGCTCCAGAAAGCAGGGCGGGCATCAGGTCGAGCACCAGTCCGAAGGCATGGTGCCATGGCAGTACCGAAACCACGCGAGCGTGCTTCAGGCAGAAGTACGGCAGGTGGGTGGCGAGTACCGAGAGCACGTTGGCATCCGACAGCGCATACCAGGTTCCATCAGTCGTCGTGCCGGACGTGCGTAGCAAGAACCGGGCATTGGGCGTGCGGTCGCGTTGTGCTGTACGCAGTGCATGAGGCGGCCGGAGGGGGCCTGCGCATCCGTCTGGCATCCAGTTATGGGGCGAGTCGGACGACGGGTGGACAAGTGCGCGTGCATCAAGCGTCTCGATGAGCGCTTCAGCGCCTTCAGGGGGCGCCAGCGCAACGGTGAGCTGCTGCCAGATAGCTGCAACGAGCACCTGCAGGAAAGCAGCAGAGGGCGGCATGGCGATGACGATACGATCGCCTTCCTGCAGTTCTGCCGCTCGGAACGCCTGCAACCAAAGCCGTGAACCCGTCCAGATAGACGCTGCCGGAGTGATGGCATCGTTATCAATGACTGCGGGCACAGCGCAGTCGCGCAGTCGGTTATATAGCAGGTCGTGCCAGGGGTTGGCATCGCTGGTCGTGGCACGCTCAAGGGCTGCACGGCAGGCTTGCTCGGCACGCGGGGCGCGGACAGCCATGGTTCCGCTGCGTTGGGAGTTGCCAGAAGAGCAGTTACAACGCGTCATTGCGTACAGGGCAAGCACATGAATGAAAGCTTAGTATGCGTGTAGATAATAGACCTGCGTAGCAAGATAGCGTTCGGAACGGAGGATCAGGTTGCCCCAATGTTACAGTAGTTTCGCACCGGGCAGC
>NZ_JARWGJ010000008.1:0-3585 GCF_040409695.1 Longimonas sp. | reverse complement strand
GAGCATGTGCTTGAGATTGCACACGCTGGCATGCTTCCTACATTGATCGCCTCAACCTCAGAGGTGTACGGCAAAGCCCTGGAGACGGTGCCGGATCTCGAAACGCTCGCCGAAGACGGTCCGTGGGTGCTGGGCTCCACCTCGAAACGCCGCTGGGGCTATGCCTGCACGAAGGCGATGGACGAGTTTCTCGCGCTGGCTTACGCCGCTGAGCACGACCTGCCGGTGGTAGCGGCGCGCTTCTTCAACACCGTGGGGCCGCGCCAGACGGGCCAGTACGGCATGGTGGTGCCCTCGTTTGTCGACCAGGCGCTCGCCGGAAAACCCATCACGGTTTTTGGGGATGGCGAGCAGACCCGCTGCTTTACGCACGTGCTCGACGCGGTTGAGACGATCGATGCTCTCATGAACGCCGAAGGCACCGACGGCGAGGTGTTCAACATTGGACAGCCCACCCCGGTCTCGATCAATACGCTGGCCGAGCGCGTGCGCACGCTCACGGGGGCGAGTGTGCCCATCGAGCATGTGCCTTACGACGAGGCGTACCGCGAGGGCTTCGAAGATATGCGCCGTCGTACGCCCGACATGACAAAGCTGCAGGCGACCATCGGGCAGCAGCCCTATCGTGACCTGGATACCATCTTGCGCGATGTGATTGCCCACGCAAAGACGGATGCCGACCACGCAGCACAAACCCAGAATGGATCCGCACTAACGCCTGCATCCTTTAATACCTTTGATACAGCCCATACGGCGTAACAGTACACGCCGGATATACGCGCCGGCTACGGCCCCCGATTTGAGTTGCCGGCAATCCAAAAAGCAGCATCGGGGCCGCCTCCACTTCGCTCCTACGCATCTTTAAGTACAGGCACCACGCTCTTCTGCCTGACATACTTTGTGAACAGAACGCTTCAGTGCATATGATGGATACGATACTACATGCCGTGCAGCGCGTCGGGGGGGATGCCGCGGGCATCGCGTTTTTCGCGACGCTTCTGGCTACGCCGCTCGTGATTCGCGCAGCACGGCGCATGGGATGGGTCGGCCAGCCCCGCGAAGACCGCTGGCATGCTACGCCAACCGCCCTCATGGGCGGTATTGCGCTGGTGTCGGCGGCGTTCATTGGGGCGCTGGTGAGCGGGTCGATCGCTACCCTCCCGGCTGTATGGGCAGGCGGGGCGTTGCTTTTTGCGGTCGGGATGTACGACGACCTCAACGGGATATCTCCCGCCGGAAAGCTCATTGCGCAGATCGCGGCTACGGCGCTGCTTATGATGGACGGCTATCTTTTCGGGAGCGGGTGGCACTGGGCCATTGCCGGACCGCTTACGCTTCTCTGGGTCGTCGGCATCACCAACGCGATTAATCTGCTCGATAATATGGATGGCCTGGCATCGGGCATTGCGGGCATTGCCGCGGTCGTGCTGCTCGCCGTAGGTGGGGTCACCGGGGTGCCGGTCGTGGTGAGTGCCATGGCTGCCGTCGCCGGGGCCGCGTTCGGATTTCTGGTGTTTAACTTCAAGCCCGCCCGCATCTTCATGGGCGACTGCGGGAGCCTCTTTCTGGGGTTCATGCTCGCCGCGGGCGCTCTCGTGGTACAGTCCGAAGCTCCCGTCAACGCACCGGTAGCGGTGGCGCTGCTTCCGCTCGCTGTGCTGGCGGTGCCCATTCTCGACACGACCCTCGTAACGCTGGTCCGGAAGTGGGTGGGGCGCCCGGTTTCGCAGGGAGGGCGCGATCATACCTCGCATCGGCTCGTGTTTCTGGGGCTTTCGGAGGCGCAGGCCGTGCTCACGCTGTATGCGATCAGCGGGGTGGGGGGCGCGCTCGCACTGGCTGTGCTGTTTATTGACACGCTGCTCTTTTACGCGCTCTCGGCATTCGCTGCGGTCGCGCTTACGGTCTTCGGCATCTACCTGGCCCGGGCCAACGTATACGCTGAAGATGGCTCGGCAGCCGACACGCGAGGCGATGGCTCGCCGCTGTACGGGGGCGAAGATGCAAAGACATCGCACGCGCTGTATCGTCTCTTTGGGCACCGCTGGAAGGCGGTATTCGGGGTGTTTGCCGATAGTGCGCTGCTGGCCGCGGCATTTATTGTGGCGCACTACCTGCGCTTTGAGCAGGGACTCACCTCGGTTCAGGAGGACCGGATGCTACGGGCGCTGCCGCTTATCGTAACGGCGAAGATCACGGTGTTTGCATTGATGGGTATGTACCGCGCCATCTGGCGCCATGCCGGTACGCCCGAAATCGTGCGCACAGTCGGCGCGTCGCTCCTGGCCTCGCTCGCTGGCATGGCTGTGTGGGCTGCACTCTTCTCTACCGCCACCCTGTCGGTGTCGGTCTGGTTCATCGACTGGATGATCGTGACGCTCGCGGTGATCGGCGTGCGGTTTGGCTTCCGTGGGCTCCGCCAGTACTTCCTGAGCCAGGCAAGCGACGGCAAGCGTGCTCTGATCTATGGTGCGAACGACTCAGGCGCCCTGCTCCTGCGCGAAATCCGGCAGACTGCAGAGCTGTCGTATAACCCGGTTGGATTCGTGGACGACGATCCACTGAAGAGTGGACAGCGCATTCAAGGACTTACCGTAGTAGGAGTGGGCGACCGGCTGGCCGGGCTCTGTCGGATGCACAACATCGATGTAGTGCTGCTCTCGCTACGTGCCATGACCTCGGAAGAACGGTCAGACGCTCTGCGCCATATCAAGGAAGCGAATGTGCCGTGCCATGTGCTGCAGATGACGCTGTCGGACGCAGTCGACGAGACGGCAGACCAGGGCACGCCTGAGATGAAGCCAGCCTCCTAACGCGGCATACCCCGTGGCACAATGATGACTCCGCAGCGTAGGGACGACGCGTACGCCTCCCCAATTACTCCTTACGTCTTCAGCCTACACTTTTTCAGTCAACACCTCGACATATGAACTCCAACGGACAACAGCCCGATGCAGTCTCCGCACTTCTTCAAGCTCTCAATAACCAGTCCGCTACGATTGGCGTTGCCGGACTTGGGTATGTCGGGCTTCCGCTTGCCGTAGAGTACGCGGCCGCCGGGTTTGAGGCGATCGGCATTGAGCTCAGCGAGACGCGCACGGCTCAGCTGAACGCGGGTACAAACTATATCGACGATCTTGATGATGTGGAGGTGGCAGCGCTCGTAGACCGTGGTATGCTGCGGGCAACGACCACATACGACGAGTCGGCTGACATCGACGTGTTCTTTTTGTGCGTGCCCACGCCCGTCACTGAACACAAAGAGCCCGACACGAAGTACATCGAAGCGTCGACGCGCTCGATCGCCGAACACCTGCGTCCGGGACAGCTCATCATCGTGAAGAGCACAACCTATCCGGATACGACCGAGGGCGTGGTGCGGCCCATCCTGGAAGAAGCCGCCGCCGAGCGCGGACTCACGCTGGGAGAAGACTACTTCCTCGCGTTCAGTCCGGAACGGATTGACCCGGGCAACAAGGAGTATACGACGGCAAACACGCCGGTGGTGGTGGGCGGCGTGACCGACGCATGCACGACCGTGGCCGAAGCGGCGCTGCATGCGATCATCGAGCACGTGCATGTGGC
>NZ_JARWGJ010000007.1:0-18732 GCF_040409695.1 Longimonas sp. | reverse complement strand
GAGGCATCTCACAGACCGCTCTTCACTTTCACAGAAAGTAGAACATGGCACGCAACACAGACGGGCTTGCTCGCATTGTACATGCGTTATGACTCGATGTTAATACTCGCATTCATCCAGAAGGGCGTAGGGATCAGGCCCTATGACGCCCTGGCAACCGCCACCGGCCTTTGAGCAGGCTCTCTGCTGAAGCCCTGTGGAGCGGTGCCCCGTCCTGCCTTGCAGTCGATCGTACCTTGTGCGTGACTGTGAGGACTGATGAGTGACGCGTGCTGTCTGTTATGCACACTGTCTGCATAGGCCGCGCTTCGCTTTTCTGCACGGCCTGCACGTGCGCTTCTGGATCTCAGCGCATTCTGTCTCCAGTGCACTCTCTCTTATGTTCACCCTGTTGCTTCAACGCCAGCTGCACGTGTACAGCGGTCGATGTTCAGGAATACGCGCCATCTACGTTTCCACTCCCTGAGCCGACCTTTAGCTGATCCTCCTGTATGTCTGACACAAATACATCCCCTACTTCCCCTGCGTCGCAGCCCAAATCGGCCACGACGCCGTCGTTCCTTGCCCTTACCCCGCTGTTTCTGTTTCTTGCGCTGTTTTTTGGCGTAGGACTCTATTACAGCGCGATCGGCGTGGAGCGCCCGTTCTACCAGATTCACCCCTCTGTGGCCACACTTCCAGCACTCGTGCTGGCCGTCGTGCTGGGCGCAGAAACCATCAAGAAGAACCTGCGCACACTGCTACGCGGCATCGGCGACGAAACGATCATGACGATGTGTGTGGTGTTTCTACTTGCCGGTGCGTTTGCTGGCGTCATGGAGGCAATCGGTGGCGTGGAAGCAACCGTCGACCTGGGTCTGGCGCTGCTGCCCGATCAGTTTATTTTGCCGGGCCTCTTTCTCATCTCCGCGTTTATCTCGCTATCGATGGGTACCTCTATGGGTACCCTCGCGGCGGTTGCTCCGATTGCTGTAGGCGTAAGCGGCTCGACCGACCTGGCTGTAACCACTACACTGGGAGCTGTTGTTGGAGGTGCTATGTTTGGCGACAACCTGTCGATTATTTCGGATACGACCATTGCTGCAACGCGCACACAGGGCTGCAGCATGACCGATAAGTTTCGGGCCAATCTATGGATTGCCGTGCCGGCTGCACTCGTCACGACTGTAGCGCTCTTTTTCATGAGCGCAGGCGCGCCAGATGCCGCCGAGGGCACCGTTAACATCTGGCTGGTGCTCCCTTACCTGATTGTACTCGGACTGGCAGTGGCTGGGCTCGACGTGTTTGTGGTGCTTGGCGCTGGAATTGTACTGGCAGGTGCTACGGGCATTGCGGCCAGCGACTATGGCATGGCGCCCTTCGCTGGCGACATTTATGAAGGCTTTGAGAGCATGTTCGGTATCATGCTGCTGGCCATGTTCATCGGCGGACTCGGTGAGCTGATCCGTCGGCAGGGCGGGCTGGCATGGCTGGCCATGGCGATTCGGCGCACAACGGCCTTCTTGCGTCTGAAAGGGCGCCGGGCCGGGGAGTCGGGTATCGCGGCAATGGCTGCGCTTAGCGACGTACTCATTGCGAATAACACGGTCGCGATCTTGCTCTCGGGTACCGTAGCGCGCGATCTCGCCACGCAGTACGACATCGATGCCCCTCGTAGCGCCAGCCTGCTCGATATCTTTGCCTGCATCGTGCAGGGGGTGCTGCCGTATGGCGGACAGATTCTGCTGGCTGCATCGCTTGCCGGGCTTTCGCCGACCGCGCTCGTTGGGGCGATCCACTACTGCTGGGCGCTGCTCGTCATGGCCATCATCAGCATTACGTTCCAGATTGGACGCGGGCCAGGCGTTACGACCAAGACGGCCTCTGTAAATCCGTACCAGGCAGCCGAATCGCCTTCAACAGCGTAGCGTACGTGCAGCGCATGGGGAGACGTAGACAGAAGCAGTTGATGCTGCCGAACTACGCGCGGTCCCCGGTGCTCTCTTCTGTGCGAACTCCTGCGCTCCCTGTTTCACCGGCACCTGTGTTATCGGAGCCGTTATCGGTCTCTGCTTCGTTGCGCGCCTCGCTGTCAGACGCCTCGCTCTCGGGCGTTTCAAAGAAGCCCGCCTGGCGCTTGCACTCGTAGCTGTATACGATACCGGCGCCCGTGAGGGCAGCTATGGCCGCGGTTACCGCGGCGGGGAGGGTGAGCGTGCCCTGCAGCAAGAGCGCTGCTCCCTGGATTACGACGAAGCCCAGTGCAAAGAAAAGGGCGGCCTGAGCAAGGGGGTGGGCATCCGAATCGTGATCGGTGTTGGGCATGGCGTGAGCGGTGCGCAGATGAATACGGACGGTTGCTATGGACGCGCTCGTGCTATGCCGCAGCCTGGCGTCTGTTCAACGTGCTGCCGTTCGCATCCCTCTGCCCTCTTCCTGAATGGGATGCCACCTGCTGGCATGATACTGCAGGCCGTGGAGCGAAGGTTGTGCGCCACAGGTTACGGGGCGGGGCGCCATACCGTACGGAAGCCCAGCGCGGCTTCGCGTTCGATGCCAAGGAGCGCGCCGGCTGCCGCCGATATTTCGGGACCGTCTACGCTGCGATCTACGATGCGCACAAAGACGTGGTTGACGTCGGCGTTCGTGTCGGCATTGCCTTCAAGGGGATGCGAGAGCAGCACGACCGACCCAAACGGCAGTTCGGGATGACTGGCTACCAGCTCATCGGGGTCGTATGTCGCTCCGCTGGCGGTAAGACGCCCCGCAAAAGCCGCTGGAAACGTCGTTGCGCGGATGGTGTCGGGCGCCGCCCAGGTATCGGCGATTTCAGGCTGACGGCCCGGAATGCGCAGACGCTGGTCGATGCGCAGCTCGGTGCCCTCAAGGTCGTTTGTCGCCTGCAGGGCACGTACGCTCACCCCATAAGTCCCGGCGATGCTGTAGAGGGTCTCGCCCTCGTCTACGACGTGGGTTTGCTGAGACGCCGCCACGCTGGGAACGCGCACACGGTCGGGCAGCGCCTCGGGGCGGTCGTTGAGGCGCCACAGCGAATCGGCTGGTACGCCGGTGCGCAGGGCCAGCTCCATCCAGGTAGCCTGTTCGGGGCGATCAACAAGCTGGGCACCCGGTGTATCTTGCGTGGCGGGCTCTGGGCCGGGCTCCGGAGCAGGCTCTGAATCGGTTGGAATGGCGTCGGACGATATAGTGTCGGGTGCCTCTTCATCGGGAGCAGGGTCGACCGGGGGCAGCTCGTCGGCCAGGGTGCGCCCGAGCGCCTCGTCTTCGGCACGAGCGTCCCCTTCAGGAGCGTCTTCCGGAGACGGCTCTTGGGCTGCCGGGCGCCGGGGCGGACGGATGCGCAGCGTGTCGCCAACAGCGATGGTAGCATCTTCGAGGTCGTTCCACGCCTGAAGCGCTCGAACGGACACCCCGGCTTCCTGGGCGATCCGGAAGAGGGTGTCGCCTTCCTGTACCGCGTAGGTGGTATCAGAAACGGCCTGTGCATGCGCGGGGGAGAGGCCTGGAAGCAGCAGCGCTGTGGCAATCGCAGCCGCTGCTCCAAGATGTTTTATGGCCTGCATCATGGCTGATACTGAGGCGTAAAGTGACTGGTAGAATGCATTCGAACTGTGCTGGCTGTATCTGAAAGATGGGCACGTGCCTGGTAGGAGCCGCTTACAGGAGCCGCTTACAGCCCGGCGGCAAAAACCCAACTGCACGCTAAAATCCGATTCCTTTCGCTTTCATGAGAGCATCCTGCAGCTCCGACAGGTTTTTCTGATCGTGCTGTGTGCGAGCTATCTCAATCCCCTGCTCGTACGTGTCGATAGCCGTATCGGTCTGGCCCAGGCGCTCATACAGCTTCCCGAGGTGATAATAAGTGCCTACGTAGTCGGGATGCTCTTCGACAAGCCCCTCAAAGTACTGCTGTGCGACATCGATGTCATCTTGTTTTAGATGCTCCTGCGCAAGCGCAAATTGTGTAAAGGGGTCATCGGGGTCTTCTTCAAGAAAGGACTCAAGCTGGGCAATCCGGTCCATAAGATACGCGGGGCAAGCGATATTAAGAGAGCGTGGTTTGTCTTTCCGTAAGGCCTGTACGGCAACCGATACCGGATGTGCCTTGCTCAGGTGCCTTGATCAGACACCGTGTTACGCCGACTCCGAAGCTCCTTCGTGCGAAACGACAAGATGAACGTCCGTTTTTCGGATTGAGCTTATGTACGACGGGTTGTCGATGCCAAGAATGGCAGGATACGGATAGGACTCAACACGCTGCAAGAAGTACTCGACTGTCGATGGGATGGCGTCGTCAGGTAGGTCATCCATATCGTTCGCGTGTTTCCACGTGAAGAGCGGGTCGAGCGGGTCAATGAAGAGCAGCGCATGTTCTTCGGTTGCGCTATCGAATGCCTTGCGGAGACTGTTTTGCGTATGCTCGCGCCGTTCTCCAAGCAGCGATTGAGCCCGGAACTGAAGCGCATTCTGGCTTGAAGCGTCTAAAATACGGGCGAAGGTAGCCTGCCGGGCCCCTCGCGTTCCTCCTGCAAGCACAATACAGGGACGGGGTTTGTTCAGTGCGGTACGCAGATGCGTATCAACCTGAGCCCCGGTGTGCCCTACCTGAGGGATAGGCGCGATGTCAGATTCTGAACTGGAGGTCGCCATGGAACCACATGCACCTTTTGTATGCAAGAATTGTGAACATGCTACTAATACAAAAACGGTAGGGGGTTCCTTGCGTTCCGTATGTAGCACGGTGCATCGTAGCGTATCAATTGCGCTGCTTCTATCGGCTACCGGCTTGCTGCCTTGCCGGGTTGCATCTCGCTCCTTCCTCTGCTACATCCCGCTGCTTCTTATGCACGACGCCCCGGTGTATGCCACAGTACGCACCGACCACATCCGTCACAACGTATCGGTGCTGCGCGCAAAGGCCCAGCCTGCCAAACTCATGGCGGTGCTCAAAGCGGATGCGTATGGGCATGGCCTGCACAACGTTGCTTCGCTGCTTCAGGACCTGGATGTACAGGCTTTCGCTGTAGCGCGTGTGCACGAAGCCGTGGCTCTGCGTGAAGCGGGCGTTCACGGGTTGATCCTCGTGCTTGCACCTCCCACGGCAGCCCAGCTTCACACGTATGTTCGCTACGGCCTGCACGTCTCGGTAACCAGTCCAGCTGTTGCGCAGCTCATCTGTACTGCCTCGGAGGCCCCGGTGCGTGCACACATGAAGGTAGACACGGGTATGCACCGACTCGGCATATCGTGGACGGAGGCTCCTTCATGGTGGAGCCGCCTGCACGACGCGTCCCACGTAGATGCAGAAGGAATCTATACCCACCTCGCCACAGCGAACGACCCGGACCATCCGCTCAACAGCACCCAACTGGACCGCTTTGCGTCGGTTGTTGGGAAGCTCGATCCCGCTCCTTCCGTAGTGCACGTAGCCAACACCGACGCCTTGTTTCAGCTTACAGATACGCTGCCCCATGCAGCCCGGTATGCCCGTACAGGACTGGGCCTGTATGGGCTCACGTCAACACCTACGCCTGACACACGTAACATATCTCACAAATATTCAAAATCACCTGACGCTCTGGCGCCTGCCCTGTCGCTTGAAACACGGGTTGTGCACATGCACACCGTTCCGAAAGGAGAGACCGTGTCATACGGGGCATGCTGGACTGCCCCTGCTGATACATGCGTTGCCACAATCGGGGTTGGATACGGTGATGGCTATCCGCGCGCAGCTTCTGGACAGGCCCATGTGCGCATTGGTGGCCAGAAACGGCCTGTTGTGGGCACTGTGTGCATGGATCTATCTATGGTTGACCTCGGTTCACCCGGTGGTACTCTTGCGAAGAGCACCCAGGTGGGAGACCCTGTCGTCTTGTTTGATGCGCACGGTCCCACCCTTCACGATGTGGCTCGTTGGAGTGGTACGATCCCATACGAAGTAGCGTGCCAACTCGCTACACGCGTTCCGCGCCACTATCGCGCTGCGCCGTCTCTCACGGCCAATAATGGAACAATATAGAGAGACTATCATCCGTAATTCTACTGCATTGATACTGAAAAATCTATGCCGTGCGCTCTGTTGTACTGCACGGCTTCTTTCTGACTGAGATAGCGTACATCTGTAGATTTTTCTCTGTAGCAGTTTGCTTAAATATCTTTTGACCTGTAGTACCCCACCTGCCTTGCAGGCTGCTATCACATATACGCTTTTGCCCTTTTAACTTTTAGTGAGACCTATGCCAACTACTGTAAATCCCAGCGACGTTAATATTCTTGTCGTTGACGACGAGCGTAGCATTGTCGAGATCGTGAGTGACTTTCTCAGCAACGAAGGTTACAACGTCAACCAGGCCTACAATGGTGAGGAGGCCCTTGAAAAGGTAAACCCCGATACCGACCTCATCATTCTGGACGTAATGATGCCAGAGATGGATGGCTTTGAGACCTGTAAGAAGCTGCGCTCCCGCGTTGAAACGGAGATGATCCCGATCATCTTCCTGAGCGCCAAGTCTGAAGTGGAAGACCAGATCGAAGGCCTTACGATCGGTGCTGATGACTACCTTACCAAGGAATCAGGCTGGAAAGATCTGCTCGTGGCCCGTGTAAAAGCGGTGCTGCGTCGTGCCGGACTGGAAGAGAGCAGCGTTATCGAAGAGGGTGATCTTACTATCTACGAAGACGAGTACAAAGCCCATCTTCGTGGCGAAGATCTGGAGCTAACGCTCACCGAGTTTGAGCTGCTCCGCTACCTGGTGCGTCACCCTAAGAAGGCGTTCACGCGCCAGCAGCTGCTTGAAACCATCTGGCGTGACCACATGATGGTGACCGAGCGCACCGTAGACGCTCACATCAAGAACCTGCGCGAGAAGCTGGGAGACTTTGCTGAGCACATTCAAACGGTACGTGGCGTAGGCTATCGCTTCGTAAAGGAAGCGTCGGCTGAAGCGTAATAGCTACGCCGCATGCCAGATATGCTACAAGGAGGGTGATGCGTTTGCATCCCTCCGTTTTAAGGCCTGGAGGTACAATACACTGTACATCCAGGCCTTTTTTTGCGTACCTTGTATCTTCGTTGCACTGCACAGGCGTTGCACCTATCCATCGCCTATGCACCTATCGTGCGTAGCATCCGCAGCGTACCTTCGTTCACGATAGGGGCGCGGGATCCTCCCCTGAACAGCCAGACCAGGCAGACCCGTGCTCCGCGCGTGTCTGTGTATTCGTTTTTTGTACAACCATAGTTTACCACATCGCCTTGTTTGAATCGCTCTGGAGTCGTTTAATCCCGGAACGCAAGGAGACCCAGTTCTGGATGGTCTCTACTTTCACTCTATTTGTAGGTACAGCGGTTGTACTCGTTGCCCTCTACGTTTTCCTGGTTTTCAAGAGCGACGTAGACAACGCGCTGGAGCGCACCCTGCAGAACCAAGCCGAGCGCGTGGCTATGCAGATGGAAGCCACGAGCACCCTGGTTGAACGCGAAGCCGCCCTTACCCATCTACAGGGCATGACGGAGTGGTCGGTCACTGTCGCCACGCCTGATACCACCATCGGCAGCGCCCCTTTCGACCCGGCCCCCATACGAGATGCTGAACGTTTTTTTGATCCCGATGCGCTCACCGAGCTAAGTACACCTACCATCCGCTACCAGAACCGGATGAACACGAGTGAGCCACGGGTCTTTTACGCGACGCTCTACCGGCCTGATGCGAACCTCGTGGTCCAGGTCGGGCAACCTTCTTCGCCGCTCTACAGCCTTCTGGAGCGAAGCCAGATCATCATCCTGTCGGGAATGATCTTGGCCTTGATTCTCACCGTGATCGGCAGCTGGATCGCTGCCTCGAAGATTACAACACCGCTTAAGCGCATCCGCAATACCGCGCAGCGGGTCAGCCGGGGGGAGACCACCAGTCGCATCCGCATCGACAGCCGGGCGGCGGAGTTTCAGGATCTGGCGGAAAGCCTCAACCGCGCCTCCGACAGCTTCCGCGAGAAGATCAACGAACTGGAGCGGATGGCCCAGCTGCAGAGCGAGTTTATCGGGAATGTGTCACACGAGGTGCGCAACCCTATCTTTGCCATCAGCGGCTATCTGGAGGCCCTGGGCACTTCACGCCTCTCTGAAGAGCAGCGCACCCGCTACTCCGAAAAGGCCCTGAACAACTTGCAGCGTCTCCAGAACCTCTTCAATGACCTTATTGAGATCGCACGACTCGAATACCGCGAAGATCTTATTGACCGGCGCGTCTTCAACCTGAAAGATCTGGTCGATGAGGTCGTGGAGATGCTTCGCCCAAAAGCAGCGAAGAAAGGACTGGAGTTGGAGGTCGATATTCCCAGTTTCGAGGTCAATGCCGACCGCTCACGCATCCGACAGGTTCTGCTCAATCTGATTGAAAATGCCATCGCATATACCGACGAAGGAACCGTGCGATGCCGTATATCACGGCGCCTGAACAAGGTGCGCGTTGAGGTGGTCGATACTGGAAAAGGAATCCCCGAAGACCACTTAGAGCGCATCTTTGAGCGGTTCTACCGGGTCGACCCCGATCGCTCGCGCGAGAGCGGCGGCACGGGCCTCGGCCTCAGCATTGTAAAGCAGATCCTGCAGGCCCACGGCGAGCCTATTCAGGTCGAGAGCACCGAGGGACGCGGAACGCGTTTCCAGTTCGAGCTTCCACACGCGGAGTCCGGAAACGGGGCAGCGTAAGCTGAACGTGCAGGCCACAGGTTCAAGGAGGAGAAACATCTGCACGGTACCAGCCCCTATACTCATACAGGCTTGCATGCTCTCTGTCCTACTACACAAGCCCTACCTCCACGATGCGTTCTCTCACTTACAACGCTGCAGCTCTGCTGCTCTTGGTGCTCTTCTGGAGCGGCACGGCCTGCGACTTTCTTGGCGAGAGCAACGACACCGAAGAGGTCATCGGATTTGTCACGGAAGATATCACGGCAACACCTCCTCTTGTAGCTCCCGATACCGTACAGGCCGGCGAACCGTTTGAAATCACCGTTACCACATTTGGACCTAACTTGTGCTGGCAGGCGGCCCGCGAAGAGGTCGTGCGCGAACCGATGCGCGTCACCATTACCCCCTACGACCGGGCACCCGCTGGAAACACGGCCTGTGCCGACGCAATCGCAGAGATGGAACGCACGATCTCGGTGCAGTTTGACACCCCCGGCGAGGCGGCCATCGTCGTAAACGGACGTACTGGATGGGTGAACGATCCGGAGCCTGTAACGCTCACGCATACCGTAACTGTAGAGTGACACCAACTCTACATGTGTCGTGGGTGTATGAAGGTGTATGAAGGGTTGGATGTGTAGACGGTTGGCGGATCACGCCATCCATCCGTCCCCACCCAAATGCGTCCCCAAATGCAGGGTAAGTGCCGTCATACGTCTGTTTTGGCATGCACTGCTTCGTTCATGCATTGTCGCATCATGCATTGTCATCTTGAGCGGAGCGAAGCGGAGTCGAACACGGACGCAGCGAGATCCCGGATCAGGTCCGGGACAGGCGAACGCAGTGAGTAACAATCTCCCCCGAAATGGGCAGGGCCGTTGAATCACCCGTAGCCGCTGAACCTCGCGGAGATGGTTCCACCGAATGTCATTCGGCGGCTACATGGGGCCTCCTCCGTCGGCCTTCGCTCACCATGACAGGTTTTTTGAAGAGGGTTGGGGCACAGAGTTTGTCACGGTCCCCGTACCCAAATAATCACGTGCAACAGCGAAGTAGGGACACGGAGCGCCGTATCCCTACAGAACGGTGGCCAACCCGATTGGTAGACCCGTGATCACGCCGCTGCTACGTTCTTTAGGCGCGGGATGACCTCGTGCCCGATGCGCTCCACCTCTTCGAGCATCGGACTGCATTGCACCAGTACCAGATCAAGACCGACATCGGCGTAGGCGTTCAGACGCTCTACAATCTGGTCTGGGGTCCCCACCAGGTTGGGACGCAGTCCTCGATTTGAGACGGAGTAATCTTTCAGGTCGACCTTGGAATCCAGCTCTGAGTTTTCCACAAAGTCGTCGTAGCTATCGAAGCCCTCCGCTTCGTAGTTGATCGTGGTGATGCGCTCCAGTTCTTCCTGCGCTTCTGCTTCTGTCTCGCGGCAGATCATATAGGCGGCCATACCGAACTGCATATCGTCGGGATCGTGCCCTGCCTGAGCGCGGCGCTCGCGCAGGTCTTCGATGTTGCCTGCAATCTTATCGACCGAGCCGCCGTGCATCAGGTAGTGGTCGCACTGCTCGGCGATGAACGTACGCCCTGCCTCCGAGCCCCCGCCTGCATACAGGGGGATGCCACCGTCTTGCACGGGTTTGGGTGCAAGTACGGTATTCTGGATCGTGTAAAAGTCGCCGTCGTACGAGAAGCGATCTTCCGTCCAGACGCCGCGCATGATGTCTACAAACTCACGGGAGCGTTCGTAGCGGGAGTCGTGCTCAATCCACTCGCCCGCGTACATCTTCATCTCCTCCTCCCACCAGCCCGACACCAGGTTGATCTCGAACCGACCGTCTGACATGTGGTCGATGTTGGCTGCCATCTTGGCGGCCACCGCTGGCGTGCGAAAGCCTGGACGCAGCGCCGCCATGAGGCGGATGTTCTCGGTAACGGGGGCCAGCGCGGCTGTCGTCGTCCAACACTCCAGGCTTGGCGCCTCGATGCCCTTTATGTCGTTCAGGTTCAGTTCAGCAATCAGAATAGTCGAGAACCCGGCCCGGTCGGCTGCCTGAGCCACCTGCTTGTTGTATTCGAACGTGGGCGGCATGCCTTCATCTTCGACATTGCGGAGCCATCCGCCAAAAATGGGAAGCCAGATGCCAAGATCGATCATGAGTACAGAGGGATTCAGAGAGTAAGTCAAATAAAAAAGAGCGCACCGAGGCAATGCCGATGCGCTCTATGAGACGGTTGCTCCCGTATCTGGGAAGTTAGTCTACCGTTGGAATGATTCCGCGTGCTTCAAGCGCATCGACAATTTGATCCACGCAGGTTTGCACATCGTGTTCGTCGGTGCGAACGACAATTTCAGGATCTTCCGGTTCTTCGTAGGGTGCGGAGACACCGGTGAAGTTTGATATCTCGCCCTTCTCGGCTTTCTCGTAGAGCCCTTTCGGGTCTCGCTCTTTGCAAACCTCAATCGAGCAGTCTACGTGCACTTCCAGGAAGCGCCCTTCAGGGAGCAACTCGCGCACACGGGTACGGTCTTCACGGTACGGAGAGACAAACGTGCACAGCGTGAGCGTGCCTTGCTCGAAGAAGAGGCGCGACACCTCGCCTACACGACGCACGTTCTCTTCGCGGTCGTGTGCAGAGAAGCCCAGGTCGCCCGAGAGCCCATGGCGCACGTTGTCGCCATCAAGGTGCATCGTCTGCACGTTCCGGTCGAAGAGGCGCTCTTCAACCGCTTTGGCAACGGTCGACTTGCCTGCCCCCGACAGCCCGGTGAACCACATCACTGCGGCCTTGTGGCCGTTGCGCTCTTCGCGCTTCTCGCGTGGAATGGCGAGGCCTTCCCACGTTACGTTCGGGCTTGTTTGCTGCTCTTTGCGCGTAGTGCTTTCTTCACCAACAGGGGCCACGTCTTGCCCCACCCCACGAATCATCCCCGCAGCTACCGTGGCGTTGGTGTCTGGATCGATCAGAATGAAGCGCCCGGTGTGGCGGTTCACACGGTACGAATCGATAAACAGCGGATCTGCCGTTTCGAGTTCAACGCGCCCAATCTCGTTGAGCGTGAGCGTGTCGGCCTCCTCGCGGTGAAGCGTCTTTACGTTAATGCGATAGACCAGGTTGGATACGTACGCCTGGGTCTCTCGGGTCGTATGCTGTACGATGTACGGACGATCAGTTCGCAGCTTCTCTTCGTCCATCCAGCATAGGTCCGCATCCACCTGGCGTGTGACTTCGGGGCGGTTGCGGCTACGAACGATCATCGATCCGCGGCTTACGTCGATCTCGTCAGTGAGCGAGATTACGACCGACTCGCCCGGGCTCGCTTTATCTTGCTCGCCATTGAGCGTTACGATGCTTTCCACCTCGGTGGTCAGGTTTGAGGGAAGCACGACGACCTCCTCGCCCGGACGTACGCTTCCTGAAGCAACCTGCCCGGCAAATCCCCGAAAGTCTTGGTGCGGGCGGATTACATTTTGTACAGGAAAGCGGAAGTCAACCTGGTTGCGGTCGGTCTGCGTTTTGACCGTTTCGAGGCGATGCAGGAGGGTACTGCCCTGGTACCAGGGCATATTGTCGCTCTGCATGACGACGTTGTCGCCTTTCAGGGCTGAAATCGGAATGAAGGTAACGTCGTTGATGTCAAGCTTATCAGCGAAGTCGCGAAACTCGTCTACAATCTCGCGAAAACGGCCCTCATCGTAATCAATGAGGTCCATCTTATTTACCGCAACGATCATATGCGGGATCTGAAGTAGCGAGGAGATGAACCCGTGCCGATGCGACTGTTCGAGCACGCCCTTGCGCGCATCGAGAAGCACAACGGCAAGCTCGGCGGTCGACGCGCCGGTGACCATGTTGCGGGTGTACTGCTCATGGCCGGGCGTATCCGCAATGATGAACTTGCGCTTCGGCGTAGCAAAGTAGCGATAGGCGACGTCGATCGTGATGCCCTGCTCGCGTTCGGCACGCAGGCCATCCGTCAAGAGTGCGAGTTCCAGGTCGTCATCGTCGCGCTTCGTATTGCGCTTGATTTCAGACATCTTCTCCTCGAAGATCGTCTGCGTATCGTAGAAAAGCCGTCCGATGAGTGTGCTCTTGCCGTCGTCAACGCTTCCGGCAGTGGTAAATCGAAGTAGATCCATGGGGGGTAAGGTAAGCCAGAAAAAAGAGAGATGGTGGCTTTCGACTAAAAGTAGCCTTTGCGCTTACGGTCTTCCATCGCAGCCTCTGAGCGCTGATCGTCGGTACGTCCGCCGCGTTCGGAGTGCGTAGCAGTTGCTACCTCTTCGATCACCTCGGGGATAGTCGTAGCCGTTGATTCGAAGGCGCCGGTACAGGTCATATCCCCGATAGTGCGGAAGCGGACCATCTTCTCGGCGTAGTGCTCGCCGTCGCGCAACGTGATGTAATCGGACTTCGCCAGAAGCGAACCGTCGCGCTCAACGACATCGCGCTTATGCGCCAGATAGAGATTCGGGATCTCGAGATCTTCGCGGTCGATGTACTGCCACACGTCGAGCTCCGTCCAGTTACTGAGCGGGAAGACGCGAAAGTGTTCGTTCGGATTCCGTCGCCCGTTGTACTGATTCCAGAGCTCAGGGCGCTGCTTCTTGGGGTCCCACTGCCCAAAGCGGTCGCGGTGCGAGAAAAAGCGTTCTTTAGCGCGCGCTTTCTCTTCATCGCGGCGCGCGCCGCCAAGCGCTGCGTCTACGTCGAGTTCGTCCAGCGCGTCGAGCAGCGTCACAATCTGCAGCTTATTGCGGCTTGCGTTGGGCCCTTGCTCTTCTTTGACGCGTCCCTTATCGATCGATTCCTGCACCGTGCGCACAATCAGGTTGGCGCCGATGCGCTCCATGAGGTCGTCGCGGAAGCGAATTGTTTCCGGGAAGTTATGCCCGGTATCCACATGTAGAAGCGGAAACGGGATGGTTGCCGGGTAGAAGGCTTTACGCGCCAGGTGCGTCATGACCAGCGAGTCTTTGCCCCCTGAAAACATGAGCACGGGGCGCTCGAACTGGGCTGCGGTTTCGCGAATTACGTGTATCGCCTCGGACTCCAGGGTATCAAGGTGTCGGGCGGTATCTGAAGATACGCTCATATAAATGTTTGGCGTTGCAAGAACGCTGTCGAGTTAGGTAATGAGAGGGAAGCAGGATGCTTACGCATCAGCCGGCGCCGATACATCGATGGCCTCGCGGAAGTAATCAAGCGTTTTGCGAAGCCCATCACGTCGATCAACAGTTGGGCTCCACCCCAGTGTTTCACGAGCCTTCGTGATGTCGGGCTCGCGCACCTGCGGGTCGTCTTTCGGAAGCTCCTCGTACGTGATGGTGCTCTTCGAATCCGTCAGATCGATAATCTCTTCGGCGAACTCTTTAATTGTAATCTCCTGCGTGTTACCGATGTTGACCGGCTCATTTTCATCGCTTAGCAGCAGGCGGTAGATGCCTTCGACGAGATCGTCGACGTAGCAAAAAGAGCGGGTCTGGCTGCCGTCGCCGTATACTGTGAGCGGCTCGCCCCGCAGTGCCTGACTCATAAACGTAGGCAGGGCGCGCCCGTCGTCGATGCGCATGCGCGGCCCGTACGTATTGAAGATGCGCACGATGCGCGTTTCCACGCTGTGGTAGCGCTGATACGCCATCGTGATCGCCTCGGCAAACCGTTTGGCCTCATCGTAGACGCCTCGCATTCCAATTGGGTTGACGTTGCCCCAGTAGTCTTCAGGCTGCGGATGCACGAGCGGATCGCCGTAGACCTCGCTGGTTGAGGCAAGCAGCAGGCGAGCGCCCTTTGCTTTGGCAAGGCCGAGTGCCTTGTGCGTGCCCAACGCGCCTACTTTGAGCGTCTGGATTGGCAGACGCAGGTAGTCAGCTGGCGAGGCTGGGCTTGCAAAATGGAGCACGTAGTCAAGGTCGCCACTCACGTGGATGAAGTTCGTCACGTCGTGCTGGATGAACTTGAACCGCTCGTCGTCGCGCTCGAACAGGTGAGCGACATTATCAGTCGATCCGGTGATGAGGTTATCCATGCAGAGGACCTCGTGGCCCTCTGCAATAAGACGGTCGCACAGATGCGAGCCGAGAAATCCGGCACCACCGGTAATGAGTGTACGGGGCATAGGGAGGGCGGGGCGTCGTGAGACAAAGGGGGCGAGTCGCGATGCCCGCCCCCGAAAACGTATAGTTAGGAGCTGGCCTGATTAGGCCGGCTGTCCATTTTCGGCGAGAGCTTCCTCAATGGCATCCTCATCGCTCTCCGGCGGCAGGCTTGGGCGCCCAATGCTGGAGTAGATGAAGCCCATCTCGGCCATGTGCTTCGGATCGAACACATTGCGTCCGTCGAAGATAACCGGTTGGGCAAGACGGTCGCGCACATCGGCCAGGTTGGGACGGCGGAAGGCGTTCCATTCGGTGCATACAACGAGCGTGTCGGCGTCGTTGAGTGCGCCGTACATGTCGTCGGCATAGTCAATCGCATCGCCAAAGACATTGCGAGTGGTTTCGATGGCCTCGGGGTCGTAGCCCACGACCTCGGCACCGGCTTCCAGCAGCGTGCGAATAATGACGTGCGCCGGCGCTTCGCGGATGTCGTCGGTATTTGGCTTGAACGCAAGCCCCCAGATGGCAATTTTCTTGTCGGAGACATCGCCATCAAAGTATTCAATGACCCGCTCGGCAAGCACCTGACGCTGCCGGTCGTTCACCTCCAGCACCGAATCCAGAATCTTAAAGTCGTAGCCGTGCTGGCGTCCGGTGCGATGCAGTGCCTGCACATCTTTCGGGAAGCAACTGCCGCCGAACCCGATGCCGGCATACAGAAAGTGCCGCCCGATGCGGTGGTCTTTGCTGATCCCGAGCCGCACCTTGTCGACGTTCGCCCCTACTTTTTCGCAGAGGTTGGCAATCTCGTTCATAAACGAGATACGCGTGGCGAGAATGGAGTTGGCGGCGTACTTGATCATCTCGGCCGAGCGCTCGTCGACTACGACGATCGGGTTGCCCTGACGCACAAACGGCTCATACAGCCGCGTCATCATATTGGCTGCTTTGTCGCTGGAGGTCCCAATCACAACGCGATCGGGCTTCAGGAAGTCGTCGACAGCCACGCCTTCACGGAGAAACTCGGGGTTCGACACCACATCGAACTGCTCGCCTGCTTGCAGACCGGCATTTTCGAGCACGCCTCGCACCTGGTCGGCGGTGCCAACGGGAACGGTGCTCTTGTTGATGATGAGGCGGTAGCGCTCTTCGTCTTCGCTGTTGATGAGCTCAGCGATGTCGCTGGTAGCTTGGAGCACGTACGAGAGATCCGCTGACCCATCTTCGCCGGGAGGTGTGGGCAGCGCAAGAAAGATCAAGTCAGCGTGAGAGACGCCGTCGGCCAGATCGGTGCTAAAAGTGAGGCGTCCTTCGCTGGTGTTGCGGTTGAAGTAGTGCTCCAGATCCGGCTCGTAGATCGGAAGCTGCCCATTACGCAGCTGGTCGATCTTGTTTTCGTCGATGTCGATGCATACGACACGATTGCCCATCTCGGCAAAGCATGTTCCCGACACCAGACCGACATAGCCGGTGCCTATAATTGCGATGTTCATAAGTCGGAGTGTATAAATAAGGTGGAAGAGGCCAGGTCGTACGGGGCCTCGCCCAAGTGATCTCGGTTATGCCTGCAGTGTAAGAAGGGCATACGCTCAGATCATGCGTTCTCAGGAGACACGCACAGGGGAGCATTGGTGCATGAGCATGCCGATATACGGCGCATCACGCAAAGATGTAAATCACTTGAGGAGGAGGCGCTACCCATGGATCTCTATTAGACCTGCTTCAGAGGGTGTAGTTGGGCAGCAGCATTAAACAGCTTGCTTGTATATCTTTCATGTGCGCAATCTGCACAATACAAAGCACGGATGCAACGAGAAAGCCTGCGGAAGGTGCAGCGTCCGGTCTTCTTTTGGACAAAACGCACACCTCTTCCGCGAATATTCTCAAAACGCGCAACGACGCGGTTAAAAATCTCTCCTTCTCTCAGGGTGCTGTTGGTTCTTTTAAGGCAGCACCTGTATGTTGTGCATGTATGTGCTGCACACATTACGTGCCAAACGTTCTCCCACCTACTGCTTGCCCCTTGTGTCCATTCCACTGGCTCGGCCCAGCATAACAGATCATGAGCGCGCTGCCGTTGCATCGGTCCTGCAGTCGACCCGCCTCTCGATGGGTCCTGCCCTTGCGCGCTTTGAGGCGCAGATGGCGGCGCGCTGCAAGACCGCGCATGCGGTAGCCGTGAGCAGCGGTACGGCCGCGCTTCACTGCATCGTTCGGGCACTCGACTTGCCTGAAGGTGGAGTGGTTGTCACTACGCCGTACAGCTTTGTAGCCTCCTCAAATGTGCTGCTCTTCGAGAACCTTATTCCTCGCCTGGTCGACATCGATCCCCATACGTACAATATCGACCCCGCAGCAGCAGAGGCAGCGATCACCTCGGATACCTGCGCCATTCTTGCCGTAGATGTGTTTGGGTGCCCCGCCGACTGGCCGCGCCTCCGCGCTATCGCGGACGCCCACGACCTGGCTCTTATTGCCGACTCGTGCGAGGCACTCGGCGCTTCGGTCGGTGGGCAGCCGATTGGGGCATGGGGCGATGCCGCCGCGTTCGGGTTCTATCCGAACAAGCAGATTACCACCGGCGAGGGCGGATGCATCACGACGGATGACGACGCGCTCGCATCCACCTGCCGGTCGCTGCGCAACCAGGGGCGCGCATCGCGCGAGCAGATGCGCCATGTACGCCTCGGCTACAATTACCGGTTGAGTGAGCTTAACGCAGCGCTCGGCGCCGCCCAACTGGACCGGCTGGACGACATATTAGCAGCCCGGCGCTCGGTTGCAGCGACGTACCATGCGGCCCTCGCTCCACTGACCGACCACCTGAAACGTCCCCAGCCCGCTGCGCAAGGCACGCGCAGCTGGTTTGTGTACGTAATAGAACTCCGCGAACGCTACCAGCGCGCCGATCGCGACGCGCTGTGCAAGGCGCTGCAGCATGCGGGCATTGGATGCGCGCCGTACTTCCCAGCGATTCACCTGCAGCCCTACTACCGCGACCGGTTTGGCTTCGAGCGAGGCGACTTTCCGCGCTGTGAGTATGCCTCCGATCGCACGCTCGCTCTACCGTTTTTCGACGGACTCACCGAAGCAGAGATAGGCCAGGTCGTGGAGACGTTACGTGCGCATCTATCCAAACCTACCCCGATCTCAGTTGCCTCATGAGCTACTCGCACTGGAAGGTCGTGTTAGACCGGGTCGTAGCAGCGGGCCTGCTTCTGCTGCTCAGTCCGGTCTTGCTTGCCGTTGCCGCAGCAATCTTGCTGGTTGACGGGCGCCCCGTTTTCTTTACGCAGCAGCGCGCTGGAAAGCATGGACAGCCATTTCGCATCTACAAATTTCGGACGCTCGGTCTCGGGCCGAAAGATCCGCTGCGTCCTGGCGCACACTGCACGCGCACCGGTGCTTTCTTGCGACGCTGGGCACTCGACGAACTGCCGCAGCTGTGGAATATTGTGATGGGCGAGATGAGCGTTGTAGGACCACGCCCAACGCTGCTCGATCAGGTCCGCCGCTACAACGCGTTTGAGCGGCAGCGCTTGCACGTGCGACCTGGACTGACCGGCTGGGCGCAGGTCAACGGTCGCAATGCCCTCTCGTGGCCTGAGCGCATTGAGCTTGATGTGTGGTATGTAGAGCACCGGTCGTTTGGGCTCGACCTGGGCATCATGTGGCGTACTCCGTTTGTACTCATGCAGGGCAAGGGGGTGTATGGTCCTATGGGCCGTAACGACACGATACCCCGATCTCCTGCACCCGATTCCCTATCGTAATGACACCGCTCGTTATCATCGGAGCAGGCGACCTGGGACGTGAAACGGTTGCTCTCGTTAAACGCATCAATACCCACCGTGCCCGCTGGCGGTTACGAGGGCTGCTGGATAGCGACTCCAGCCGGCATGGTACCTCAGTGCTGGGACACCCTGTGCTGGG
>NZ_JARWGJ010000006.1:0-3617 GCF_040409695.1 Longimonas sp. | reverse complement strand
ATGCCGACAAGGGCGAGGCGGTCGTATCCAGCTGGCTTGACCGACTCGACCTCGACGAGCGCCGCCACCAGCGCATTGCCACGTACTCCAGCGGCATGGTAAAGAAGACACAGATCGCTGCTGCGCTTGTCTCCGACCCCGACGTGCTTCTGATGGACGAACCGTTGCGCAGCCTCGACGACCAGGCACGCACCGCTACACTCGATGCACTCACCTCTTTTCGGGATGCAGGTGGGCTTGCAGTCGTTGCCAGCCACCTCACCGACGACCTCCTGCAGCAGACCGACGAACGCCTCCAGCTAACCGCTCCGGCGACATCACGCTAAAATTTTTACACACAGATACCGAACGATCCGCTCAACGCATCACCTCTCACCTGCTTCTCGCCTCCTCCCCGCGCATATGCCCCCATCACGTAGCGGTCGTCCCAGTACTGGAAGATGTGCGGGCTGTTCTATATGTTGTCTTGTAAGACAATATTTCATCAGGCAAGTTTAATGGCCCTTTCCTGATTATGTCCGCTGTTGGGGCATTACAGGACAACCAACGGACATCTGAGATAAAGTCGAAACAGCACTGCCGAAAAAGACATGCTGAGGGCACGACGCCGCCGTTCGGGCGTACGGTATAGTGCAGTTGCAGTCACAACCGTAGCACGTGTACCAGTTGAAACGACTCATACCCAACAGCAATGGACGCAGACCTGCTTACCTGGACCTTCTTTCTTGGCGGCTTCTTGCTGATGGTGCTTGAGCTGCTTATCCCCGGCGGCATTGCCTTCTTCCTCGGGGTTGGCGGAATTCTAACCGGGCTGCTAACGCTGACCGGGCTTATTTCGGATCCGCTGGGGGCTGCCCTGGTCTGGTTGTTTACCTCTACCGCGCTTACCATTGCCCTGCGCCCTATTGCAATGCGCTACTTTGGCGGCGACTTCTCGCTGGCGATGACGAACGAGGACGCAGAGGCCATGGGCCAGGTCGTACACGTCGTCGAAGAAACGGGCGACGACGATCCCGGGCGCATCCGCTTTCGTGGTGCCACCTGGGACGCCCGCACCACCGAGGGCCGGCTTCCCAAAGGAGCCAAGGCCCGCATTCTGTACCGCGATAACCTCACGTGGGTCATTGAACCCGTAGACCATGCGGCCCTCGACGAGGAGTTCTCAGATGCGCTTAACGAATCAGAACGATCTTCGGAGTCAGCCAGCAGCACCAACGGATCGTCCTCGTCTGACACGCCCCCTCGCTCACGCGACAGTTCGCGTTCTTCCTGATTCCTCGACCCTCATCACCAGCAGCACCCGACGTACGGAAATAACGTCCTGCGTGCCCTGGCCCTCCCGGAGGCAAACCTTCGCTTACCGATCCTTCCCTACGACGCTCTCTTGCTATGTGGACCGCCCTCTTACTCTTTCTCGGGCTTGCGCTCTTCGTACTCTACAACATGTTTATTGTGGTGGAGATGCGCGAAGAGGCCATTCTCGAACGCTTTGGCAAGTACCGGAAAACGCTCAAACCCGGCTTTCACTTTCTCATCCCCTTTGTTGATCGCGTCGCGTATCGCCAAGAGATGCGCGAACAGGTGATCGACGTGCCCCCGCAGAAGTGCATCACCCGCGACAACATCGAGGTGGATGTGGACGGCATCATCTACTTGAAGGTGATGGACTCTCACAAGGCCAGCTATGGCATCAACGACTATAAGCTTGCCTCGATCAACCTGGCCCAGACGACCATGCGGAGCGAGGTCGGAAAGATTACGCTTGACGATACCTTCAGCGAGCGCGACGAAATGAACGAAGCGATCGTAGAGGAGCTCGACAAAGCGTCGAACCCGTGGGGCGTGAAGGTGATGCGCTACGAGATCGAAGACATCCAGCCCTCGGAGCAGATCACGTCTACGATGGAGAAGCAGATGGAGGCGGAGCGCGAGAAGCGCGCCGAAGTTGTCGAATCAACCGGGACGCGCGATGCCCGCATCAACGTGTCGGCAGGCAACCGGCAGGGGGCTATCTTGCTTTCGGAGGGCGAGCGCGAGAAGCGCATTAACGAAGCAAAGGGGCAGGCTCGTGAGATGGAGCTGCTCGCAGAGGCTACGGCCTATGGCATCGAACGCATCGCCGACGCGATCGCTCAGCCCGGCGGCTCGCTTGCCGTGAAGATGCGGCTCACCGAGCAGTACATCGATGAGTTCGAAGGCATCATTGAAGAAGCCAATGTGTCGGTTCTCCCCGTCGAGGCGGCGAACCTGAAGACTTTCTTCGAAGGCGCCTCCAAAATTAGCAACCAGACAAACCCGTCTTAACCTGCGGCCCCCGGCCCCAACGGGCTGTCTAACGCCCTTCTGCTCACGCTTACGCCTGATTGATTATGTACGATACCATCGAACTGCTCAGCGCCTCGCTGTTAGCTATCTTTGCCATCTATGTGGCGTACCACTTCCTGCGCGCCATCCGACTCGTGCCCCAGCAAGAGGCTCAGATTGTTGAGCGCCTGGGTAACTATCACAAAACCCTCGAAGCCGGTTTCCACGCCCTCATCCCTTTTGTTGATGAGGTGCGGTACAAACAAGACCTGCGCGAGCAGGCAATCCCTGTGCAGCCGCAGGACTGCTTTACTGAAGACAACGTGCGCGTTCGTGTCGACGGGGTTATCTACCTTAGCGTTACCGACCCGGTAAACGCAAGCTATGGCGTTACCGACTATCGATTTGCCGCCATCCAGCTGGCGCAGACCACCACACGCTCGGTCATCGGACGCATGGAGCTCGACACCACGTTCCAGGAGCGTGCGCTGATTAGCTCGCGCGTCGTCGACGTGCTGAGCGAGGTCGAACAGGCCTGGGGCATCAAAGTGCACCGCTACGAGATCAAAAACATCGACACGCCGCGCACCGTGCAGCAGGCGATGGAGCGACAGATGACCGCCGAGCGCGAGCGCCGCGCTACGGTAGCACGCTCTGAAGGGCAGCAAGAGTCAACGATCAATGATGCCGAAGGCGAAAAGCAAGAACTGATCAACGAGTCAGAAGGGGAACGCGAGAAGCGCATCAACGAAGCCGAGGGGCGCGCCGAAGAGATCAAAGCGATTGCCGACGCAACCGCCGAAGCCATCGAGCAGGTGGCCCGCGCCGTGAACTCACCCGGCGGCGAGGAGGCTGTGAAGCTGCAGCTCGCGGAGCAGTACCTGCATGCCCTGGCCAAGCTCGGGCGCCGCGAGAATCAGATTCTGCTCCCCACCAACCTTACCAGCTACGACCATATCATCGACGGACTTGCGCTCGACGACTTTAAGGTCGAAGCCATTACCGACGCGCAGGGCGATGGCGCCCCCGAGTCCATCTCTGCCGATGGAGATCCCTCGACTGATGGTCCTGACAGCCAGCCGTCGCAACAGTCGTAGTGTATGCCGGCTTGGCTGCTACCCGCTGCTCTTCTTACTGTAAATAGCATGCCCCGGCTGCATGGTCTGGTCGTAAGATCATGCAGCCGGGGCATACGCATTGGTGAATAAGTAGCTCAGCAAAAGTACGTTTACACCTTGTCATCGCGAGGAGGGAGCGTGCGACCGACGCGGCGATCTCATGCGCCAGTTAGAGCGGTTTACCCTACTTGGAAG
>NZ_JARWGJ010000005.1:0-3619 GCF_040409695.1 Longimonas sp. | reverse complement strand
GACCTGTCGACGTTTGCGCTCTCGAACCTACCCATTGGGGAGATCACCGACCTGCATCTGCGCATCAAAGCCCAGCTGGCCGAGGCCGACCGGGCAACCGCGCAGGCGTTTCAGGAGGCCATCCCGAGCGTGCGTACGGCCGGACTCGCCTCGTTTCTGCTCTCCTACAACCAGACCTTCCCCGACGACCCGGCGCGGCTGCCCAAGGTGCTCATCTCGCAGGCCGCGCACTACTGCTGGAAGAAGAACCTCGACGTGGTCGGGCTGGGTGCGGATGCGCTTGAAACGATACCTACCGACGACCGCATCCGCCTCGATATGGATGCCCTCACAGAACGGGTGCGCACCCATGCCGAAAACCAGCAGCCAGTGCTCGGGGTCGTGAGCATCTGTGGCACCACCGAGGAGGGCGCGGTGGATCCGCTACATAGGATCGAAGCGTTCCGCGAAGAAGCCGCCGCCCACGGCCTCACGTTCTGGCATCACTGCGACGCCGCCTTCGGGGGCTACTTCGCATCGATGCTTCCCAAAGACGACGCGGGCGACGTGGTGCCCTACGACGAGGTCGACGACGCCGCACTTGCAGGGCCTGATGCACTCGTCGATGCCGAGATCTACAACGGCATCGCCGCCATGGCCGAGGCCGACTCCATCACCATCGACCCGCACAAGTTCGGATACATTCCGTATCCGGCTGGCGCCGTGCTCTTTCGCGACTACCACGTGCGCGACGCCATCTCGTATGCCGCCCCCTACCTGGCCGACGACGACCGCTCCGGTTTTGGGGGCTTTCTGGGGCAGTGGACGCTCGAAGGCTCGCGTCCCGGCGCCGCGGCGGTGAGCTGCTATCTGTCGCAAGCCATGGTGCCGCTTACCCCCGAGGGCCACGGCCAGCTCATGAAGAACTGCATCGCCGTCAACCAGGCGCTGGTCGATGCCATGCACCACCACTTTCCCGACGAGAGCTGGATTGAGCTGCGCCCGCTGGCCACGCCCGACACGGTCGGCTACTGCTTTGTGCTGATGCCCCGCTCGGGCTTCGACTCCATCGCTGCGCTCAACACCTACACCGAGCGCATCTGGCGCCGCATGACCGTAGATGGGCGCGACGACATCAACCAGTACGACTTCCTGGTGTCGAAGACCGAGGTGGAGGCGCAGGCCTACGAGCACGTCTTACGCGATGTGCTTCCGGCGGCGCTCCTCGACGATGCGCTCACACAGAGCGCCTCGCTCACGCTGCTGCGCACCTGCATCATGAACCCATTTCTCACCGACTGGTCGCAGCACGACCCGCCGTTTGCTGATCAACTATCCGCCTTCCTCCACGAAATGGCTCTCGACGAACACCTGAGCGATCTCTTACCCACCCGCCCCGTATCCGACGACGAACGCCGGTCGGTCGCGGTCATCGAAACGGCTCCCGACGCTCCCGACTCACTCACCGAGCAGCTGCGCATGCACGAGTCCACCGCCGCTCGCCTCGACATCACCGCGCGCCTGCCCAACGACAGCCGCCCGGCCGACGTCTGGAACGGCTACGACGCTGTGCTTCTCGCCGCCGACGACCTCGACACGCCCGTCATGCAGCGCACCGTACGCACCCTTGGACTGGCCCACGTGCCGGTATTTGTTATGGGGGATGCAAGCGCCACCGACCATCGCGACCTGTTTGCCCGGGTCGACGGGGC
Organism: Longimonas sp.; assembly: GCF_040409695.1. Lineage (GTDB taxonomy): Bacteria > Bacteroidota > Rhodothermia > Rhodothermales > Salinibacteraceae > Longimonas. The sequence goes on along the minus strand of NZ_JARWGJ010000005.1, from coordinate 1,928 downwards.
CTCGCCTCAATGGATCGCCCACGAATCGCCCGAGCGACGGCTTCAGCACCTGTTAGCCCGGCTGTATGCGCGCGGAGAAGAGATGCCAACGCTGTAGCTGGCCCCGCACCCCCTGCCCATAACGCCCTGCCCATAACGCCCTGCCCATAACGCCCTGCCTGTACCTCGCACGCAACGAGTCCGCAAAAGAGATGGAGGGACCGTAAACAATAGAGCACCCACCGGGTTGTGACGACAGGTGCACAGGATGGGCAGTGCGCTGTTTTACGGCCGCCCCTGTTTTGCAGGCGTTTTGCAGGCGTTTTGCAGGCCCCGGATCTGCTCCATTCCACTCGTTCTCCTTCGTTCTTCGTTTCGCTTTCCACGCAGCTGCATGAGTCAGACCATCTCGACCATCTCAACCGACACCTTCGCCGATCACGCGCACTCTCCCGACCATACCCTGCTCGACATCCGATCGGTGGCCGCATACAACGGATGGCCCCGCCACGGAGCCGCACGCGGGGGCCACGTGCCCGGCGCCAAAAGCCTGCCCATGCGGTGGACCAAGTACATGGACTGGGTGGAAGTCCCCGAAGATAAAGGGATGGACCCGGAGGCGCCGCTCACGATCTATGGCCACGACGCCGACGATGTCGACGCCATCGCCGCCAAGTTTGAGCGACTCGGGTTTGAACAGCTCTACACCTACCACCGCTTCAACGACGACTGGGCTGCGAACCCGGAGCGTCCGCTGCGCGCCATGGCCCGGTATGAGCAACTGGTGTACCCTGAATGGCTCAACACGCTGCTTAACGGGGGCATGCCCGAAGCGGTACGGGGCGACGATGTGGTTCTGTGCCATGCCCACTACAACTACCGCTCCGACTACGAGCAGGGACACATCCCTGGCGCGATCCCCCTCAACACCAACTGGCTGGAAGACCCCGAAACGTGGGACCGGCGTCCGCCCGAGGAGCTCAAACAGGTGCTTGCCGACCTCGGCATCCACCAGAACACCACCGTGGTATGCTACGGACGCTTCTCGTTTCCGACGTACGAGCACGACTTCCCGGCGCAGAGCGCGGGGCATCTGGGTGCAATGCGATGTGCGGCGCTGATGCTCTATGCAGGCGTCGGCGACGTCAAAGTGCTGAACGGCGGACTCAACCGCTGGGAGGATGAGGGGCTTCCGCTATCAACTGAAGATGTAGCCCCTACACCGGTCGATGACTTTGGCGCGGAGGTTCCCCTCTGCCCCGAGTACATGATCGACATTCCAGAAGCCCAGGCCCTTATCGACGCCGACGACGGCGAGCTGGTGAGCGTGCGGAGCTGGGAGGAGTTCATCGGCGAGCGCAGCGGCTACCACTACATCGAAGCAAAGGGACGCATCCCCGGCGCGGTGTTCGGCAACTGTGGAAGCGATGCCTACCACATGGAGAACTACCGCAACTTCGACTACACCACCCGCGAGTTTCAGGAGATCGAGCAGAAGTGGGCCGAGGCGGGCGTCGTGCCCAAGAAGCATGTCGCCTTCTACTGCGGCACCGGCTGGCGCGGGAGCGAGGCGTTCATGAACGCCTACCTGATGGGCTGGCCCCGCATCTCTGTCTTCGACGGCGGTTGGTACGGGTGGAGCAACGCCAACCTGCCCTCAGAAACAGGCATCCCCGCATCAGTCGCATGATCCGCGTAAGCAACATCAGCAATACCTGATCAACAATACCTGCTTTGCTGCTCGATAGTCCTCTGTCAAGTAACGGCATGTGCCGGTTTCTTTTTTCGGTAGTGGATAAACGCTAAATGACAGGATGAACAAGCACCGCAGTTTTGTCTTGTTTTAACCTCCCTCTCCCTTATTCCGCTTCGCTCCATCAGTCGCCCTACGGGCTCGTGTCGGGTTTCTCCCCCTTGGCCAAGGGGGAGATGTCGGCAGACAGAGGGGG
>NZ_JARWGJ010000004.1:0-18950 GCF_040409695.1 Longimonas sp. | reverse complement strand
GCGGCGTATCGCAATATGGGGGTACGTCGCGCATTCGAAAATGAATACGCTTGTAAGGATCTACCTGCAACACGTGTCGATGTCGGGACTCAAGTAAAATGCAGATGGAATCCTGTCCCCGCATGCCGCCCCCCACATGGCGCTCCCACATGACAATGACTTACCATGAACCGCTATCCTATACGCATCTATCCATGCAACGGGGGGCAACCGTTTCGCCTACGCGACCTTTTTGCTCGGTGTACATGACGTGTGCTGTTTGCACCCCAGCCTTGATCTTGCTTTAGACTGTCCGCATTCCCCATGACAACCCGCGACGAACTGGCGAACGCGCCCTGGCGCATCTGGATACAGGCAGCCCGCCCCAAAACACTTCCGGCAGCGGCGGCGCCGGTGATCATTGGCGTAGCGCTTGCCGTGGCCGATGGCGGGTTTCACGCGCTCAGTGCCTCGCTGGCGCTGCTGGCTGCGCTGCTGATTCAGGTGGGGGTGAACTTCCATAACGACTATACCGACTTTCTGCGCGGCACCGATACCGACGAGCGGGTGGGGCCGCTGCGGGTGACGCAGGCGGGGCTTGTCGATCCGGATACGATGCGGCGTGCTACGTTCGTGGTCTTCTTCGTAGCCGTGCTGGCCGGGTCGTATCTGATCGTGCGGGGCGGCTGGCCGGTGGTCGCAATCGGGGTAGCGTCGATCGCTTCGGCGCTCTGGTATACAGCCGGACGCTACTCACTGGCCTACATTGGGCTGGCTGATCTCTTCGTTTTTATGTTCTTTGGCCCGGTGGCCGTTGCGGGAACCTACTACGTACAGACGCTCACCGTAACGGCGCCGGCTGTGGCGGCTGGGGTAGGACCGGGGGCGCTTTCGGTCTGTATCTTGCTGGTTAACAACATCCGCGATCTGGAGGGCGATCGGGAAGCCGATAAGCGCACGCTCGTCGTGCGGCTCGGGCGCACGTTTGGCGTGTGGTTCTATGCATTCTGTATGCTGGTGGCGGCGCTGGTACCGCCGGCGCTGGTGGGATACACAGGCGAACACTGGGGGGCGCTGCTGGCTACGCCGACGGTGGCGCTGGCCGGGCCCGCACTGCAGACGCTGCGCTCAGGCACGACCGACGCCCACCACCTGAATCCGCTCCTGGCTACAACCGGGCGGGCCCTGGCGCTCTACAGCCTGTGCTTTGCGCTGGGCTGGGTGCTTACGTAACACGTCCGCTCGACGGCAAGAGCCATCTCCCTTCTGCGTCACAACGATCCACAATCTTCTGTTATACATCCTGTGCCTATGCCCGACGTGACCTGCTATCGCTACCGGATTCCGCTTGCCAATGCCCTGCCCGGTCCCGACGGACCCATCACGCACCGGGAGGGGGTGCTCGTTGAAGTGCCGCATCCATCGGGTGCTACGTGCTGGGGCGAGGCGGCCCCCCTGCCGGGCTTCAGTCCGGAGCCCCTACAGGACGTTATCTCACGTGCCCGCGCCTGGGCGCACGACGGTGGTCCGTCTCGGCTGAGTGCATCCGATGCCGCGCGCTACCCTGACGACACGCCGGGCTCGCTCCGGTTTGCCCTGGACCACATCGCCCTGCAGTGGGCCGCGTACACCGAAGAGATTTCGTTGCGTGCGCACATGGGCATCGACCGGGTGATGCATGCCGGAAACGCGCTGTGGCGCACGCCCAGCGACCGTGACATGCGGCAAGCGCTGATGGAACTGCAGGCCGAGGGCGTGTCGACGGTAAAGGTGAAAGTGGGACGAGACGCTGTCGACGACGACCTGGACCGCCTCGACGCGCTGTTTGCATCGCTTCCGCAGGGCATGAACGTTCGGCTGGATGCGAACCAGGCGTGGTCGGTCGAGCAGGCACAGACGGTGTGTGAGGCGCTGCAGCACCGGCGCGCGCTGGAGTATCTGGAGGAGCCGCTCGTGCCTGAAGCGGATCTTCGCGCGTTTGTGGAAGCGACAGCGGTGCCTATTGCGCTCGACGAGACGGTGCGTGAGCAGGGGGGCGAAGCCGTGGCGGACTGGCCGGTGGCCGCGCTTGTCGTTAAACCGGCATGGATGGGTATCCGCCGCGTGCAAGAACTGGCCGATCAAACCGGCGATACGCCTGTGGTCGTAACCAGTGCATACGAGTCGGGGGTGGGGTGGCGTGGTACGCTGGCTGTAGGCGCTCAGGTAACCCCCGCTGAACGCGCTATCGGGATGGGGACCTACCGCGCACTGTCTGAAGAGATCACGCATCCCCCGATCCCGAACGTACAGGGCAAGCTGCTGCTTACAGCGCCCGGTACGCTTGATGATTGGCAGGTTCGCCGGGAGCGTTTGCAGGTTGTGTAGCGTGGGTCTGTGTAGCGTGGGTCACTGCTCGCAGCCTCGGCCCTCAGCCCACCTGCAGGAACGCGCGAATCTGATGAGCGAGCGGTGGCAGTGGATGCTTCTGCAGCGCGTGGTGGCGTCCGGGTAGGATGGCAAGGCGGCTATTGGGGAGTGCGTTGTGGAGCGTGAGCGCCGCCTGCAACGGGAAGAGATCGTCTGCATCTGCCATACTAACAAGCACAGGCTGCTGCACGGTCTGCATCTGGCGGCGCAGGCGCAGCGCGGCGCCGGGAAGCTGCTCTACAAACGTACGCAGCGCGCTCGAAAGCGCTGCCCAGTCGCCATGCAGCGCGTCCATGCGGGTGCCATTAGCATCGGCGCGGTCGAGTCGATGCATCATGGCATCCACCGTAGCGGCCTTCCAGTCGATGTGCCCGCCATGAGACACGACGCGGTCGACGCGGTCGGGGTGCCGGTGGGCCATGTGCAGCGCGATGTTGCCACCCATCGAGAACCCAAACACGTGTGCGCGGTCGCAGCCGAGCGCATCGAGCACAGAGCAGGCATTATCCGCAAAGCCGTCGGCGGTGAGCGGTGTGTCGGGCGTCGCGTTGGCCGAGGCTCCGTGTCCGGTAAAGTCGACCGCAACCACGTGCAGATACGGCTCCAGGTAGGGGGCCAACAGGCTTGTTTCCGTGTAGGTGGATCCGGCTGCGCCGTGCAAGAGCAGAAGGGAAGGGCGCTCCGGATCGCCCCACGCATAATATGCAACGGGGCCGTGCTCGGTATCTACGTGCTTCGGAGCGGGACAGTGGGGCTGGCTGCTGCAGCACTCGATGAGCACGCCATGCGTAGCCTTTGGATGCAGAAAGAAGATGCGCTTCTGGTCGGCCCCGTCGAGAGGCTCATCTGAGAGCGGCGTAAACCCGGCTTCGTGCAGACGCGCAAAGGCAGCGTCAATATCAGGCACCTCAAACGCGAGATGGTGAACCCCCTCGCCCTGCCGGTCGAGGAACCGCTGCACAGGCGAGTCCTCGCTTATGGCTTCGAGCAGCTCAATCTTTGTGTTCTGCAGCGCAAGAAAGTGCGTCGTAACGCCTTGCTCATCGACAGCCTCCGACTTATACGTAAGCGCCTTCAAGACATCGGCATAGGTAGCGCGGACGGCAGAAGCATCGTGGACGGCAATGCCGACATGTTCAAGGCGAAGCATAGAGACGGTAATGGGTTGGTAGGGAGACGATAGAGGAGTGCAGCATGCGAGAACGCGGGGCTTCGTCCTATTTCTGCATTCACCGACACATTGTTAAGCGGCGGCCTGTACGCGGGGCTTGGTCGCTTCAGTGAGCAGGATGCCGGTAGCGACAGAAACGTTCAGGCTGTCTGCGGCGCCGCGCATCGGAATACGGGCAAAGAGGTCGCACGCATTGGCCACACCCGAGGTAAGCCCGGTACCCTCGCTGCCCATCACCAGCGCGATAGGGCGGTCCCAGTCGGTATCCCACATAGAGTCTGCCCCGGCCTGCTGAGCGCCTACAATCCAGTAGCTTCGCTCTTTGAGCGAGACGAGCGTTTCGGCCAGGTCGCTGCAGCGGGCAATGGGGATACGCAGGGCCGTGCCCGCGCTGGCCTTGATGGCGGGTGTGGTAAGCGGAGCCATGCCGCTGTTGGGCACGATCACGCCGTCGACGCCGGCAGCCACAGCGCACCGGAGCATCGCACCGAAGTTGCGTGGGTCGGTGACGTGGTCTACTACCAGAAGCAAGGGTTTCTGAGATTGCACCGCATCCCATGTGGGCGCGATTTGCTGCATCAGCGTATTTACCGTAAGATACGAGACCGGAGCAGCCCAGGCGAGCATGCCCTGATGGGCGCCGCCGTCGGCTTCGTGATCGAGACGGTTGTAAGGAACGTACTGCACGGGCACAGAAGCCTCTTCGGCCAGGGTGCGCACCGTGTCGGCTTCGGGGCCAGACAGGCCGTGGCGCATCATCACTTTGTCGACCGCAGACGGGTCGCGCTCCAGCATTTCGATGACGGGCTGGCGGCCTATGATGCAGGTGCGTGCGTTGGAATCGGCGGGCATGGCACGAAACAGTATAAGAAGACGTAACAGATAATAAGACGATACGCACGTACCGGTGTGGGACAGGGTTGATTCTCTTGGTTAACACCGTTAAGTTAGATATCGATTATTCTTCGCTCCAAACCGTTCTGGATTCTATGGCTGCCTCGCCTGGTGCACGCACTCCTGTTTTCATTGATGGCGGACGTATTCCGTTTCAGCGCTCGGGGACCGGCTATGTCGACCTGATGGCGTACGACATGGGTCGTATGGCCCTGAAAGGACTCTTGAGCCGCACTGACCTTGACCCAGCAACGATCGACCGCGTGGTGATGGGAACGGTGGTGCAGGACGTGGAGACGAGCAACGTAGCGCGCGAGTCGGCGCTGGCGGCAGGCATCCCCAACACGGTGCCTGCACATACCGTGACGCAAGCCTGCATCTCCAGCAACCAGGCAGTGACGTCGGGCATGGACCTGATTCGCGCGGGGCAGGGCGATGTTATCGTTGCCAGCGGTACGGAAACGCTTTCAGATCCGCCCATCCGGGTGCGACGCCCGTTGCGTAAGAAGCTTTTTGAGGCGCGAAAGTACAAGTCGCCCCAGGAATTCTTGTCGCTTCTCAAAGACCTGAGTCCGTCGGATCTGCTGCCAGAGTCGCCGTCGATCGCAGAGTTTTCGACGGGCGAGGTAATGGGGGAGAGTGCAGATAAGCTCGCTGCGATGTTCGGTGTGTCGCGCGAGGAGCAAGACGAGTATGCACTGCTTACGCACCACCGCGCAGCAGCAGCCCAGGAAGACGGGCGGATGCAGAAAGAGCTCTTCCCCGCAAGCGTGCCGCCGGACTTCGATCCGATCACAAAAGACAACGTGGTGCGTCCGGATACGACGTTGCAGAAGCTCTCGGGTCTGAGTCCAGCTTTCGTGAAGCCGTTTGGCACGGTGACGGCCGGCAACAGCTCGGCGCTCACCGACGGGGCCTCGGCCTCGCTCATCATGAGCCACGAATATGCAGCGGCGGAGGGCTTTACCGCACGTGCGGCGCTGCGCGAGTATACCTACGTGGCGCAGGATCCAGGGGCTGAGCTGCTGCTTGGTCCGGCGTATGCTATCCCGAACGTGCTCGACGCTGCGGGCATGACGCTGGGCGACATCGACGTGGTGGAGCTGCACGAGGCCTTTGCCGGACAGGTGCTGGCGGTGCTGGAGGCACTGGCGTCAGATCGCTTTGCGGAGGAGTCGCTCAATCGGTCGGAAGCGGTGGGCCGCATCGATATGGACATCCTGAACACGCGCGGCGGCTCGGTGTCGCTCGGCCATCCGTTTGGCGCCACGGGCGTTCGGCTCGTAACAACGGCGGTGAACCGCCTTTACGAAGAAGACGGCCAGTGGGCCCTCGTAAGTGCCTGTGCAGCCGGCGGACAAGGCCACGCGCTGCTGATTGAGCGAGTATAGCTTGCTCCGCCAACCGGCAGACTCCCTTTTTCCCTTACAACGAGAACGATTCTTATGCCTGTGACCCTCGACACCGACCTGCTTCGCACCGACCTTGACGATGGCGTACTCACAGTCTGGATTGATCAGCCGGATGCGTCGGTCAATACTATCGACGAAGCGATGATCAACGCGTTCGAGTTGGCGATCGAACATGCCGAAACCAGTGCTGACGTTGAGGCGCTGGTATTCATCAGCGGGAAGGCCAACTCGTTCATTGCAGGTGCCGATCTTGACATGCTCAAGTCGTTTGATCAACCGGCTGACGTGCGAGCGCTCTCGCGGCGTGGCCACGCCCTGATCAACCGCTTGCAGTCGCTCGATGCGCCCTCGGTGGCCGCGATTCATGGCGCGGCCATGGGCGGCGGGCTCGAAATGACGCTTGGCTGCACCTACCGCATCGCAACCACGAGCAGCAAGACGCAGATGGCGCTCCCTGAGGTTAAGCTCGGCCTGCTCCCCGGAAGCGGGGGGACGCAGTATCTCCCACGGCTGGTAGGCTTGCAGCAGAGCCTTCCCATGATGTTAACCGGCAAGACCACGTATCCCAAAAAAGCAAAGCGCATTGGGCTGGTGGATGCGCTGACTCATGCGCCCGGACTGCACCAGGCAGCCAAGAAGGCTGCGCGCCAGCTGGCCGATGGGACGCTCACGCCGGATCGTCCGGCAGACTGGACCGATCGGCTACTGGAGAGCAACCCGCTTACGCGGCGCGGAGTCTACTGGAAAGCGGCGCAAGACACGCAGAAACAAACACGTGGCAACTATCCGGCGCCGCCCCGCATCATCGAGTGCGTGAAAGCCGGGCTCGAAAACGGGCTGGAGGCCGGGTTGGATGCCGAAGCCGCCGCATTCGGCGAACTGGTGTTCACCCCCGAGTCGAAAGCGCTCGTAAGCCTCTTCTTCGCCAAGCGCCAGGCCGATACGAACGACGATGCCGACAAAGCGCGACCTGTCAGCCGGATCGCTGTGCTGGGGGCCGGGCTCATGGGGGCGGGCATCGCTGACGTGAGCGCCCGCGACGGACTCGACGTGTTTGTGAAAGACGTTGACCTGGAACGCGCTGCCACGGCACGGAAGCACGTCTACAAGACCGCTTCGAAGCGTAAGAAAAAGGGCATTATCTCGTCGTTTGAGCGGGACACGCTCATGGAGCGTATCCAGCCTGTGAGCTCGTACGAGGGATTGGCCACCTCAGATCTTGTCATTGAGGCGGTGCCTGAGGATATCAACCTGAAGCAGAACGTACTGGCAGATGTGGAGGCGGTCGTCTCCGACGACTGTGTGATCGCCAGCAATACGTCATCGATTCCAATTGCCGATATTGCCGAACACGCTGCGCATCCAGAGCGCGTGCTGGGGATGCACTACTTCTCGCCGGTCGAGAAGATGCCCCTGCTGGAGATCATCGCTACCGAATCCACCAGTAAAGAAGCTGTGGCAACGGCCTACGACGTGGGCCTGCGCCAGGGTAAGTCGGTCATCGTCGTGAACGACGCGCCGGGCTTTTACACGACGCGCATTCTGGCGCTCTACATGAACGAGGCCCTGCTGCTGCTTGAAGAGGGCGCCGACGCCCTACAGATCGAGAACGCGATGAAGGACTTTGGCTTCCCAATGGGGCCGTATGAGCTCTTTGATCTGGTCGGTATCGACGTGGCTGCCAAGATCACCGAGGTGATGGGGCGCTACCTGGAGGGCGACCGCTACCGCATCAGCGAGGCTGCCTCGCCGGTCGCCAACGCAGGCCTTCACGGACAGAAGACAAAGACCGGCTTTTACCGGTACGAGGGAAGCGGTAGCGACCCGGAGCGTGGCGACTTTAACAAGGGCATCTATCACTTCTTCGGAGGTGGCGAGCGCTCCGACATCGACGTACAGGCGGTACAGCAGCGGTTGGCGCTAACAATGGTGAACGAGGCTCTGCGGTGCTTTGACGAAGGCATTCTGCGCGATCCCGTTGACGGTGACATTGGTGCGGTGTTTGGGCTCGGCTTTCCGCCGTTTCGGGGCGGACCGTTCCGTTATGTGGATGCGGAGGGCCCCGGACGCATCCACCAGCTGCTACAGCGCTACACCCAGACGCATGGCGACCGCTTCATGCCCGCGTCGTCGCTGTCGCGCCACGCCGAAGACGGCACAACGTATCATGGCGAGGGCTGATGCAGCCGCTGCTCAACAGACTGTTCAACAGATAGGTCCGGCAGATATGTGCAGCGCGCAATGCAGTGGGCAATGCAATGCGACGACGCCGCCCGTTAATCCACCTGCGCGTGCAGCGCTTCGGCGAGCGGGTCGTCGTCGGGGAGCGGCGTGATAGCCCCGCCGGGTTCAATGACAAACGCCCCATGCTTCGTAAGAAGCGCAAGCGAGGTGTTCCGCTCCATGGCATGCAGCACGTCTACGGGAGAGGGGATGGGGGCGTTGGGCACGATGAGAGCTGGCATATCCGTCTTCCCCGAAAGATCAGCCGGCGGTGCCATGGGTACAGAGATCAGTCGGTGGTGAAAGCGCATCTCTTCTAAGATGGTGCTGTGTGTTCGGTCGATGCTATACATGACATCGTTACCTGCATGGATCACCGATCCGCTGGTCTGCGAGGGCGAGACGAACGCCGTGAACTCGCCTTCGGGAAAGGGAAGCACAGCTACGCGATAGTCGGCAGCCTCAAAGCTCTCGTCCAGACGCATGCGGCGCTGAAACGCAGTGATGACGCTACGAAGCGCACGTGCGGCCTGCGTGTGATAGGGAGACGCCTCGCGCGGCGTTTCGAAGTGACTGAACGAGTCGATAGCGCCGTCGCCTTCAACGATAACGCCGTACGTGATCAAGAAAGCATCCTCATCGTTGAGCGCGCCGAACCCGAACGCCCATCCGTCGCCATCAGGGCGGGCGGCAAAGAGCGGCGGCATCTCGGCAGGCCCGGCAGCCTGCTCCTCAATAGCCTGGATCGCAGCATGGTGGGCCGTATGGTAGCTGTGCAACTGCTGCCCGGCATAAGTCGACCAGGCAAGCCCCTGCTCAAGGTCAGATGCAGGCTGCTGCGCCAGAGCGGGGAGCGCTATCAGAAGCAAAAACAGGGTAAGCGGTGAGGTGCGCATAGCAGATAGCTGACCAGGCTTTAAGAGGGATAGTGCGTAAAAGCAAAATTGCGTCGAAGCAAGATAGCTACCGACCAGATCAAATGCTGTTAGACCGTACTCTGCCGGTTGGCGCAAAAAATGCCCCTGATAAAACACGTGCCCAATAAGCCGCGTGATGAGCCTGTAGAGCAGGAAAGGTACCGAAACAGATGAGATGATGATGGTTTCTAATGCATTTTTCTGTCTCAAAGAGGCTAAGCAGCCAGCGAATGGGCGGCATCCGAGGAGATAACCTGCACGCCAGCCTCGTTCATGGCCTGCCAGGCAGCGGCGAGCGACCCATCTTGGTCGATGCCCCGGGTGGCGTCTTCCACTACGTAAACGTCAAATCCTTCGTGTCGCCCATCGGTAGCCGACCACTTCACGCAGAAGTCAGCCGCAAGGCCTACAACCACAAGCGAGTCGATGCCGCGCTCGCGAAGGTAGCCGGTAAGACCGGTGGGCGTTGCGCCATCGTTCTCGTAGAATGCCGAGTACGAGTCGATCTCGGGCCGAAAGCCTTTGCGGATAATCAAGTCGGCCCGGTCGGTGTTCAGGTCGGGGTGAAACGCTGCCCCTTCGCTGCCCTGGATGCAGTGATCAGGCCACAGCACCTGCTCGCCATACGGCATCTCGACCGTGTCGTACGGCTCATGCCCGTCGTGCTGCGACGCAAACGACTGGTGGGCTGCCGGATGCCAGTCTTGCGTGAACACCACAGCGTTGAAATCGTCCATGAGCGCGTTCACCGTAGGTACGATCGTGTCGCCCTCAGGTACAGCGAGGGCCCCCCCAGGACAGAAGTCGTTCTGGATATCGACAACTAAAAGAGCTTGCATACGTCTAAATCAGTGTGTGCGTAGAGTGCTTGCGTTATGGATTACCTGTTGCCTACTCTATGTACCGTATCCACGAATCATCCACTCCTTTTTTCCAGTCTGTCATGGAAACGTTACGAACCGACGCCTCCGTCAATTTCAACGGTACAGGGGACTCTAATAGAGAGTCCTCTATTGAAGCGCGCATCCGGCAGGCGTTTGAGGCGCAGCGTGCCCACCGCCCTGATGTGCGTACGCAAGACGCGGAGGCACGCATCAGCAAGATCCAGCGTCTACATGACCACGTATGGGCGCGCCGCAAAGAGATTCAGGCAGCGATGTACCAGGACTTCCGGCGTCCGCCCGTAGAAGTAGACATGAGCGAAGTCAAGATGATCGCGGAGGAGGCCGAGTTTGCGATGAAGCACCTGCACGAATGGATGGCACCCGAGCCCGTGCCCACGCAGCGCATGCTTGTAGGCACCCGTTCGCGCATCGAACCGACCCCGAAGGGGGTGGTCTGCATCATGAGTCCGTGGAACTACCCGTTCATCCTTACAATGGCACCGCTAATCAGTGCGCTGGCAGCGGGCAACAGCGTAATTGTGAAGCCGTCGGAGTACACGCCGCACAGCAGCGCGCTCATGGCTGACATGATCGAGCAGCTCTACGATCCGCGTGAGGTAACGCTCTTTCAGGGCGACAAAGAAGTCGGACAGGCGCTGCTCGACCAGCCGTTCGATCATTTCTTCTTTACCGGGAGTCCGGCCGTTGGGCGCATCGTAATGAAGGCGGCGGCCGAGCATCTTAGCTCCGTTACCCTTGAACTGGGGGGGAAGTCACCGGCCGTGGTGGATGCAAGCGCCGACATCGACCACGCAGCAACGACGCTTGTGTGGGGCAAATTCTTAAACGCGGGGCAGACCTGCATTGCGCCGGACTACGTACTGGTCGAGGAATCGGTATCCGATGCGCTGGTGGATGCGATGCGCGCTGCTGCAACCCGTTCCTTTGGGTCTACCCCGAGTGAGCGACAACAGAGCGCTGACTACGCCCGAATCGTAAACGAGCGCCATTTCGCCCGGCTCAGCAATGCCCTCGACGATGCGATCGAGCAGGGCGCGCGTCTCGAATACGGCGGCACGGTAGATGCCCGCGAGCGCTACATCGAGCCCACGCTTCTTACCGACGTCCCCAGCACAGCTACGGTGATGCAGGAAGAGATCTTCGGCCCGATCCTGCCGATTCGCAGCATTCGCCACCTCGACGATGCGATCGCCGAGATCCAGTCTCGCGAGAATCCGCTGGCGCTCTACCATTTCACAACCAGCGAATCCGCCACGCGCCGCCTGCTCGATCATACGCAGTCGGGCGGTGTCTGCGTGAACGACGTGATTGTACACTACCTGAGCCCGCATCTCCCGTTCGGGGGCGCCGGGCACAGCGGCATCGGGGCAAGTAGTGGCCGGTATGGATTCGAGGCGTTCTCGCAAAAACGCAGTGTGATGAAGCGCGAGAACAGTGCAGCGCTTATGCAGCAGCTCTATCCGCCGTATAAACCCGTAACCAAGAAGCTGGTCGACTGGCTCTTGCCATGGGCATAGCGAAAAACAGCACGAAAGCAGCACGGCGATGATACAGGGCCGTCGGAGAGGCGGTGTGCCGCCGAAGTACGCCCTGCGTACGGCTCTGTATAGTAGGGCGTTCTACCTACCGTACCGCCGCGGGCAAGGCAGCCGCCATGATTTGTACCCGGTTGGGGATGCTGAGGTAGATCTGTGTGCGGTCGGGGGAGAGCACGAAAGAGCGAGCGCCTTCGGCCCCAGGAACGTGCAAGCGATGCCGTAGGGCACCTTCGCTGTCAAGCACGATAAGCTGGGCAGGTTCGTCTTCCGGCATCCCAACCATAAGCCAGAGCGCCTCCCCGACAGCTACAGGGCTGTGAACGTACTGCAGGGGGAATAACCGATTCGGCTCGTCCAGCGCAGCGTTGGCCTCTACAAAGGCATCATAAATACGATCGGTCTCAGGGATATCCAGGGTGCGTGCCCATTCCTGTTGGCCCGAAGACGTATAGCGCATCACCTCAGCGGTAGAGGAACGTACAAACCAGAGTCCACCGTCGGCATCCAGCGCAACGGATCCTGACATGGCATGGAGCACGTCGGGCACCTCACCGGCTACGATCCGTGATCGCGTGTCCTGCATGTCAATCACAATGCGGCCCTCCTGCAGTGGGGTGACGGCCTGGTAGAGTTCAGTGCCTGCATCGTCATACACCGCGACTGTAGAGTCAGGTGACGTGGCTCCTAAGATAGCGATATGGCCAGCCGGTCCAAACGCATAGCGCGACCCGAATACTGGAACAGGTGCAAGACCGGCGTACGCCCCATCGGTCGTGAACGTGACCTGTCCTTGCTTTGCCAGGTCTACTACAAAGACCGAGTCATTGCGTACGTTCATCCCCATTGGAAATTGAATCTCACCCGGCCCCTCGCCGGTGCCTCCAAATGAAGCCCGATGTGTGCCATCAGTACGGAAAGCATGGAGGGTATTCCTATCACGCACGAACAGCTCACCGTTTTCAGCAACCGCCATTGCCGAGATCGTGCCTATCAGCGTGTCGGGCTCTCCCGCAAAACGTGTGAGGTCTTCGATTGTGTGATCCGTTATCTGCTCAGTGGATGTCTCTGGAGCGTCTGATGTCCCGCATCCCCCTGCAAGCAGCAGAAGCAGGACCGCTGGGAGCAGGCCCGTGAAGACGAGCATCGAGGAGCGAGTAAGCGTGTGTAGCAATTGGCTGAGCGTAGACATAAAGAGTTGGTGCTGTGAAGTGCCCGAGCAGTTAACATAATCTACAATCACCTTCTTCTATATGCAAGTCGGAATGCGCATCAGCATTATGTTTCGGCACTACGTTCAGGCCGGTTCGGCGAGTCGTGCGAGCAGTTCCTGTACGGACTTCCGCTCGTCGTCGTTTACGATGTGCCCCATGCCTTCATAGATGCGCTTATCGACCGATGCGTTGAGGTTGCGAAAGACAGCAGCAGTGTCGTCGACGCGTTTCTGCGGGATGTGCGGGTCGCGGTCGCTGCATCCGAGAAAAACGGGCGTTTCCTCGAAATCGCCATCGTAGTTGAACTGTTTGTCGTTCGGAGGGTCTTCGTTGGGAATCATGCCGTTGCCAATGAGTCCGCCACTGAGCCCAATGATGCCGCCGTATCGAGTGGGAAAGCGGGCAGCATACTCGGTAGAGAGGCAGGCGCCTTGCGAGAATCCGCCGATCATGATACGATCGGTAGGGATGCTATACGTAGCGTTAAGCGTATCGAGAAGCGACCCAATACGGCGCAGTCCTGAGGAGAGGCCGGGCTCGTTGTCCTCTAACGCAGCCAGGAAAGAGTTTGGGTACCAGGTGCGTCCGCGCGCCTGAGGGGCGATAAGGGCGACGCTTTCAGGGGCCAGCGGAGCAATGAGGCGCAGGATGCTTTCCGCGGTGGCGCCGCGCCCGTGAATGAAGACAACGGCAGCATGGGCAGCATCCAGATTGGCGCCGGCCAGCACCACTTGCGTCTCGCCGTGCGGGTCATTGCCATGATGACGATCGAGGGAGGAAAGGGTAGACATGGGAAAAAGCGGTTAGTGAGCAGTAAGGCGGGGCAGTGTACGCCAATACAGGGGGGCTTCGGTACCCCCATAACATACAAACGCCCCGGCGTAACACACAACAGGGTGCGCTATGCGCCGGAGCATCTGTGGGAAACGAGATCGTGTGCTACAAAGGCAGCGGAATCGCAGAAGCCTTACCCGATCTTGTAGAACTTCTCGTGTACAATCTGGCCGTCTTCCCAGTACTGCACCGAGGTTTGCTTCTGTTCAACGTCGCCCACGCCATCGAGCGTGAAGTCCATGTACCATTCGACAAAGGCAACGCCGTCTTCTTCGTTGACAGCAACGGCTTTAATTTCGGCTGCTCGAAAGTCTGTCAGGGCGTTCACAAACTGCTCTTCGTACTCACGATTGGCCTCTTTGCCTTCGCGGCGCACGTCATCTTCTTCCATGATGACGTCTTCGGCATAGTACTCCTCGAATGCACCGAGAATATCGCCTTCAAGAATGCGGGCGTTCAGGTCGTCGACTTTGGAACGAATAGAATCACTCATACCAGGGTAAGGGAAAGTATAAAAGGGTAGTGGACATGTAGTCTACATCATGCAACACCACTTGCATTACCGTGTTGCAACACGTATATAACGAACTCATGACGTTATGGGAGGCAGACGGATCTGCGCAAGTCGTCGTGTGGAGTACGGTGTTATATGATTACCGTACTGCAGGCGCGTACGACAGATTAAGCCTCCACAGCGAACTATATGCTGTGATTATTCGTCTTCGCGCTTTTCCATATTTGAGTAGATGCCTTCGCAGATGCGGCTCAGGTGTGCCATATCGCGTTCGCTCACGCTGGCTGCGAAGTCGTCTTGTACCGCCTGGATGTCGGGGCGCATCTCCTCAAGCAGCCCGATCCCTTCTTCTGTGATGAAGTGTAGGGTCACGCGTCGGTCTGCCTCGCTACGGCGGCGCGCTACGCATCCGAGATCCTCCAGCTTATCCATGAGCCGGGTAACGTCGGGCGAGGGGTCGAGCATGCGGTCGATGATGTCGCAGCGTGCGTATCCCTCTGGATGGGCGCCCCGCAGAATACGAAGCACGTTGTAGTGGCTAAACTGCAGATCGTATGAGCGGCAGACCTGCTCAATGGCCCGCCGCACATGTGCCCCTGCAATAAACAGATTGAGCATGGCTTCGTGCGCAGGTCCGTCGAACGGCTTGGTCTGCTGAATTCGATTTGCGAGTATGCGTCCCATTGTGTATTCAAGAGTAACTGGTGAAGAGCGTATTTACATGACGAACAGCAACAGGTGGCGTTTCGCAATGACCCGTGCTTCGTCGTGTACTTCTTTCCGACCTCACTATCCTGCCTGACTGTTCTGCTGCCTATGTACGATCCGCGCTCGCTGCTTCCGCTGGTTCGCCGTCTGTCCGATCATATTGCGGACTGGCAAGATACACACGCTGACGCCACGGTTGCTGAGGCGGCGTCTGAACGTCCGTTTGCAGGATACGACGTGGAGGCACTTGAAGAGACGCTTACGGGCTATCTCGATCGGCTCACAGGAGACAACTATCCGTTTTTCCACCCGCGGTATGCCGGGCAGATGCTAAAACCGCCTCACCCAGCTGCGTTATTGGGCTACTGGGCTGCGCAGCTCATCAACCCGAACAACCACGCGCTCGACGGCGGTCCGCCCACCAGCATCATGGAGAAGGAGGCGGTCGATTTGTTGCGCAGGATGGTGGGGTTTCCGGAGGATGCGCTGGGGCATCTTACATCCGGCGGTACGGTGGCCAACCTGGAGGCGCTTTTCGTAGCACGCGAGATCCATCCTGATGCGTCTATTGGCGTTGCCCCGAGCGCACATTACACGCACAGCCGCATGAGCCACGTGCTCCGAGTAGACACCACGCCCCTGCCAACCGATACAGCAGGACGCATCGACCCCGAGGTGCTCGACCAGACGCTTGCGAATGAAGACATTGGGACTATCGTCTGCACGTTGGGCACAACCGGACTGGGCGTGGTAGATCCTCTACACAAGCTTCTTCCGATCTGCCGAGCGCACGGTGTGCGTGTACATGTCGATGGAGCATACGGCGGCTTTTTTCGTCTGGCTGCGTCTCCGCCCCTCTCATCGTCTACGGAGGCCGCGTTCAGCGCTCTTAGCGAGGCCGACTCGGTCGTGATCGATCCGCATAAGCACGGCCTGCAGCCTTACGGGTGCGGATCGGTTCTCTTTCGGGATCCGGCGGTGGGGCGGTTCTACGCACACGACTCACCATACACGTACTTTACCTCCGACGATCTGCACCTGGGTGAGATCAGCCTGGAGTGCTCGCGAGCAGGAGCGGCAGCGGGGGCGCTCTGGTGCACGCTGCAGGCGGTGCCTCTGAGGCAAGACACCGGGCTGGGTCCTATCGTGAACGCATGCCTTTCTGCCGCGCGATCGTGGGCGGCCCGTATCCACAAGAGCACCGAGCTGACGGCTTACATAGAGCCCGAAACAGATATTGTGTCGTTTTTTCCGGTGCCTGAGGCGCAACACACCGAGGCTGTGAGCGCGTACAGCACGCTGGTGTTCGAGCAGGCCATGCGCCAGGACGACCCCGTGTTCTTAAGCTTGTACAACGTGCCCAGCAAGCAGTTTACGACGTATTACCCAGCCTATGCAGCAACGACCGACACGGTTACGATACTACGGAGCGTGCTCATGAAGCCAACTCACGAGGCCTATGTGGACCGGCTACATACCCAGGTGTTACAGGCTGTTGCGGAGGTCAGTAGATAAGACCTTAGCCGGCCACAGAAAGCATGGACGTACTTTCTGTGGAAGGGGGGACCCAGGCATCCGTTAACGGGTGATTGTGACCTGAGCGCGTGCGAGAAAGGCGTCATCGAACGTGCGACGTACAAACTGAAGGGCTTCGAGCGCAGACTCGCGTTCTGCAAATGCTCCGATGCGAACCCGGTAGTAAGGCTGCCCAAACTCGATATTGATAGGCATCCCTTCGGGAAAAAGATTGGCTCGTTCGCTATCCTGGTGTTCTTCCCACCAGTTCTGTACTTCTCGGCGCACCTCTTCGGCGGCCGAGCGATCAAGCGAAGAGTAGACCTGAATCTGGAAGCCATCTACCACTTGCTCAACGCCCCGGTCGGCACGCACTTCCAACAGTTGAGGCGGTACAGCATGCTCAACCATCGTAGCTTCGAGCCGGGGGGGACGCTCTTCAAACTGATCTGGGTTGAAGGTCTCGTAGGGAGCCACCGATATGCCAGCCTCTGCACGCCGCTCCTCCTCAGCGCCATTTGCCGGCTGGGAGGTGGTCTCTGTGCTGGCGCAGCCCGTTACGACGAACAGAGCAACGGACATCACAGCGAGTCTGTAGAGCAGGGTCATAGCGAGCGGTTTGTCAGTCATCGAAAGTAAGAGCAGCAGTTGGGCACCTGCTTTGAGCGCCCGGTTTGCACTGCAATACGCAAAAAGCGCCTCTGTACTGCGTAAAGTTACGTGTGGGGCACGCCATATGCAATGTCAAGACGGCGCTGGGTAGCCTCACCTATAGTTTCATATACAGGCATCTGTAGAGGTAGCATCAGTACGCGGTTTCGGCATTAGAGAACCCCTCCATGATGCCGACCGATCCGCTGGCGCCAATGCGTGTGGCGCCGTGTGCGACCATGCGAGCCACATCACTCGCTGATCCGACACCGCCCGAAGCTTTCACTCCTGTCTCGTCATCCACCATATGGCGCATCAGCGCAACGTCTTCTACCGTGGCGCCGCCGGTGCTGAAGCCGGTGGAAGTCTTCACGAAGTCGGCACCTTCCGTGTCTGCAATGTAGCACGTAACGGCCTTCTCGGCGTTGGAGAGAAGGGCCGTTTCAAGGATCACCTTCAGCGTGGGACTGCCAGGTTCAGAGCGTAGCGCTTTAACGACAGCCCGGATATGGCGGGCTAGGCGTTTCCATGCATGGGCTTTTACAGCTCCGATGGGCACAACCATATCGATTTCACTGGCTCCGTGCTGCAACGCCCACTGCGCTTCAGCAGCCTTCACCTCGTGATGGCTGTGTCCGAGTGGAAATCCGACCACCGTACAGATAGCAACCTGCGTATCCGCCAGAGATTTCGTGGCAGCGGGTACATATGCGGTCGGGATGCAGACAGAGGCAAACGTGTATCGGCGTGCTTCCTCAAAACACTGCGTGTAGTCGTCGGGGGTAGCCGTTGGGGCCAACTGTGTATGATCAATGAGGGCCGAGAGTTCGCTTGCAGTAAGCTCTGGAAGCGTTGTGGGGCCTCCCAGACCGGGGGTGGAAGAAGCCTTCAAACGATTGATTGTGGGGCGTAAATACGACGCGTTGACGTCATCGGAGGCGTCCCACGAACGTATGGTCTCAATAATCGATTGGGGGCTGGGCAGAGCCATGGTGGTCAGGGGGTGAGTACACAAAACGACATTGGTAAGGTACTCAGTAATATGCGCAGGCAGTGCGACTCCTGCAAGCAAAAAGGTGCGAGGCCAGGCTCTTACTCGGAGATATCACAGCAAATAGACGAACAGGCTAAACAGGTAGAGCGGACTTATGAGACGGAGAGTGAGACGAAGAGCAGCAGGAACGCATTCAACAGAGAAAGCGCACCAGGGATAGGTAGCAAGCGCCATAAGGGCTACATGGGAGAGAAGGAGGGATAGGAGACGAGTCCGTTAGTCTTCGGCGTTTTGGGGAGTATCGGTCTCATCTTTCGGAGTGAAGTCAAGCGATGCGGAATTAATGCAGTATCGCTTCCCGGTTGGCTTCGGCCCATCGTTGAACACATGCCCGAGGTGCGCATCACACGATGCGCAAGTCACCTCAGTCCGACGCATGCCAAGGCTTTTGTCGGGGCGCAGCTCCACGTTGCCCTGGTCGACCACGTCCCAGAAGCTGGGCCACCCCGACCCGGACTTATATTTTGTATCTGAGTCAAACAGAACGGCACCACAGCAGACGCAGCGGTAGACGCCGTCTTCGTTGTGGTCCCAGTACATGCCAGTGAATGCGCGCTCTGTGCCTCCCTTGCGGGCAACTTTATACTGTTCAGGGGTGAGCTTCTCTTTCCAGGCACGGTCGGATACAGAGGAGGCCATAGTATTAAGAGATGTTGAATAGAGTCAGGGTTAATGCGTACACATGCACGAGACAGAGGAGCAGGGCGTTCCCACCGGGTAGAGCTGTTACCGCCATGTAAAGAGATGACTATCAAGGAATCTGCTGATTGAGGGCAAAAGCGTAGCAGAGAAGGGAGATATGGAGCGTAATGGAGGCAGGGGATAAGCCCAAACATGCGAGGCCCCCACCGCAATCCAGAGGGGGCCTCGTATTATGGCTTACAGCTCCGCTTGCTCTCGCCCGCAGACCAGAATCCGGTAGCGGGAAGATGTTAAGTGATTGACATGTGGTTTGCATCATCGCAACCCGCTCAAACCCCCTCTGTCTTCGACATCTCCCCCTTGACTAAGGGGG
>NZ_JARWGJ010000003.1:0-3646 GCF_040409695.1 Longimonas sp. | reverse complement strand
TCCATTGTGGGGCTGCCGCTTTTTTGTTTGCAGGGACGACGCGGAGGGGAACGGGCAGGATTTACAGGAGGGAGAGGGGCTATCACATCCAACAAAAGTGGAGTTGCCCCGGTCTGGTGGACATCGTATATTTCACCATCTACCACCAACCGAGGACGCCATGAGACACTCACGACCCACTTACACTGATGCTTTCCGGGAGCAGATCCTGGCCCTGTACCGAAGCGGGCGTACGCCCCGCGAACTTGCCGATGAGTTTCAACCGTCGGAATGGACCATCCGAAGCTGGATTCGCAAGGCCGAGGAGGCGAGCGCCCCTGCCGATATCTCCCCCGATCGTGAGGAGCTGCTTCGGCTTCGCAAAGAGAACCGCCGTTTAAAACTTGAACGCGAGATCTTAGCAAAGGCGGCGGCCTGGTTCGCTCAGGAGACGAAGACTGTGCCCCCGTCTTCCGATTTATAGATGCGCACCGGGCCACCTACCCCATTACGATTATGTGCAGCTTGCTGAATGTTTCTCGAAGCGGCTACTACGCCTGGCGACGGCGCCCTCCTTCGGCGCGGTCTCGGGCCGACGCTGGGCTGACCAAGCGGATCCGCGAGATCCATGCGGCGTCCTACGAGACGTACGGTGCACCTCGCATCCACGCAGCGCTTCGTGCAGATGGGACACGCACCAGCCGCAAGCGCGTCGCGCGCTTGATGCGAACTGCCGGCCTGCACGGCAGCAGCCGTCGCCGGTATCGCGGCGCGCCGAAGCCCCGTCCGCCCGTGGCGGCACCGGCGCCGGACCACGTCCAGCAGGATTTTACCGCTGAGGCGCCGGATCAAGTCTGGGTGGCAGATCTTACACAGATCCCCACACAGTCCGGACGGAGCCACCTCGCCGTCGTGCTCGACGTCTTCAGCCGACGCGTGGTTGGCTGGGCCGTGGCGTCACACTGCCGGACGAATCTGGTGGTCGATGCCCTCCGGCAAGCGGTCCAGTCGCGGCAGCCGGAAGGCGTGATCCATCACTCCGACCGGGGCAGCCAGTACACGTCGATTCTGTTCGGCCAGCGGTGCCGCGAAGTGGGCATCGTGCGGTCGATGGGCCGGGTGGCCACCTGCTATGACAACGCCATGTGCGAAAGCTTCTTCGCTACACTGAAGACCGAGTGGACGCACCGCCAGTCTTACCGGACTCCAGCGGAGGTCCAGCTCTCACTCTTTAGTTACATCGAAGGCTGGTACAACTACCGCCGCTTGCACTCGAAGATCGGATACGTGTCGCCCGTGGCCTACGAAGAGGCCCATGCCGCTGAAGAGACCCATGCCGCGACTTGTCGAGCGCTCCGATCCTCTCCAGCCCGAGCGGCTTGAGGATCATCACTGTCCACAAAAGTGGGGCAACTCCAGTACGATCTCTGCATACCACCATGGCAAGCTCCACACGACCTCCACCCCTTCATACCTCCACCCCTTCACACCCAAACCCCTCTCCACACCCAATTCAAAGAAACTACAACCCCGACCCGTGCTTTATGATACAGGATTAAGCAAAATACACGCACGTAACGCACACATCCCAAAGCTCAGTTTACACCCCGAATGGATACCTTTCGCGACCTGTGGCAGTACCTGCAAGCCTTTCGCAGGTACATCGGACGGCGCATGTACATTGTGTTTGTGCTTACCCTGATGGCGGCACTCGCTGAAGGGTTGGGCATTGCGCTGCTCCTCCCACTACTCAAAGCCACCGAAACCGGCGGTGCCGATGAACTTGACGGAGGACTACAAGAGTTCCTCTTCGACATGCTCCAGTTCATCGGAATTGGAGACTCTATCGTCGGTATTCTGATCTTTATTGCAGTCGTCTTTTTGGGCAAAGGGCTTCTCAAGTTTGCGCAAGGAGCCTATAATGGCTACTTGCAGTCACGGCTGATGCGCGAGCTAAAGTCACAGATGTTCGATGCATATTGCCGGATGGACTACCGCTACTACATCCAGCGCAACACCGGGCATTTCATCAATATCATCAACGGGCAGATCAACGGATTTTATTCTTCCTTTACGCAATTTGTTGGGTTTCTCTCCACGATCATTACAACAGCCACGTATTTTGCCGTCGCGTTTGCCATTGCCTGGCGATTTGCGCTAATGGCGGTTGGAATCGGGCTGGTTATTTTGTTTCTGTTCAAGTATCTGAATGTCTACGTCCGGTCGCTCTCGCGTAAGTCCTCGAAAGAGAAAAGCACGATGAACAAGCTGCTCGTGCAGGCGCTGCAGTCGTTCAAATATGTGGCGTCGACCGCGCAGCTCGATCATCTGCGCCAGGGCGTGGTGGATAGCATCTATCGATACACCGGATATCGTTTTCGGCAAAAGATTGCGGGGGCCTTTACAAGTGCTATTAAAGAACCCATCTCAGTCTTTTTTATGATCGGGGTGATTATCATCCAGATCACCGTGTTTAATGACCCGCTGGCGCCCATTTTTGTGGCACTCATTCTCTTTCACCGGGGAATGCAATCCACTATCTCGGTTCAGGGTGCCTGGCAAAACATGATGAACAGTATTGGTTCGCTAGAAATGGTTATGGATGAGTTCGATGAACTTGAAGACTGGCATGAAGTCGGCGGCGATACAGAGGTCGGTCCGCTCAGCAAGAGCATTGAGCTGCGCGAGGTGTCGTTTGCATATGACGAGGAGGATGGAAACGTCCTGCATGACCTTAATCTCACGATTCCTGTAAACACCACCATCGCGCTGGTTGGGGAATCGGGCGCAGGGAAGTCCACGCTGGTGGATCTGCTGACGCTGATGCTGCGTCCGCGCACTGGAGATGTGCTTATTGATGGTACGCCTGGATCGGAGATAGATTTGCCCTCATGGCGCTCACAGATCGGGTATGTGTCGCAAGAGACGGTGGTCTTTGACGATACCATCGCCAACAACATCTCGCTCTGGAAGGGCGATTACAGTGGTGATCCGGAGCATCGCGAGAAGGTGCAGCACGCGGCGAAGGAGGCCTACGCACATCACTTTATAAAGGACCTGCCCAATGGATACGAAACGGTGGTGGGTGATCGCGGCGTGCGGCTTTCGGGCGGACAGCGACAGCGGCTCTTTGTAGCACGCGAGCTCTTTAAGCGTCCGAACCTACTTATCCTTGACGAGGCCACAAGTGCGCTGGATACGGAGTCGGAGCGCTACATCCAGGACAGCATCGACGCCCTAAAAGGGGAAATGACGGTCGTCATCATCGCCCACCGTCTCTCGACCATTAAAAACGTCGACCACGTGTATGTGCTTGACGAGGGCCGCCTGCTTGAAGAGGGTCCCTACGACGAACTCCGCCAGCACGACGGCTCGCGCTTCAAAGAGATGGTGGACATGCAGCGGTTGTAGGCAGGCCCTCCAAACTCCCCTCCTACCGGCGCCAGCCGGAAAGGAGGGGTGCCCGCAGGGCGGGGTGGTCCGCTGCGCCAACCTGACGACCAGTTTGCAATCCCATGTGGTTCCGCAGTGATTATACAATCGACATCCCTTAAAGTAACGCGACGCAAAGGCCTGTAGCCCATATGCTGGCTCGCTTTACAGAAGTGGCTTCACAGCTGATGGGGATCCAACCCCCTCTGCCTATCGGCATCTCCCCCTTGACTAA
>NZ_JARWGJ010000002.1:0-3677 GCF_040409695.1 Longimonas sp. | reverse complement strand
CGGCGCTTCTTGCGCTCGGTCCGCCGCCGAATGATGTATTTGTTGGATGTCTTGTTGCGTTTGCGGGTCTTGTAGCCCTTAGCAGGCACTCCTTTTCGGGAACGCGGGTGCCCCCCCGAAGCCCGCCCTTCACCACCACCCATTGGGTGGTCGACCGGGTTCATTGCGACCCCTCGTGTACGTGGACGGCGTCCGAGCCAGCGCTTCCGCCCGGCTTTGCCGAGCATGATGTTCATGTGGTCAACATTGCTGGTCGTTCCTACCGTAGCACGGCATTCTGCCGGCACAACGCGCGTCTCGCCCGAAGGCAGCTGCAGCGTCGCGAAATCGCCTTCACGGGCGGTGAGGCGCGCTTCAGTACCCGCAGCGCGCGCCATCTGTGCGCCTTTGCCAGGCTTCATTTCGATGGCATGCACAACAGTACCAAGCGGCATGTTGGAGAGCGGGAGGCAGTTGCCAAGATCAGGCGGGGCTGCCGGACCGCTTATTACGGTCGTTCCGACTTCAATCCCATCAGGAGCAATGATGTAACGCTTTTCCCCGTCGGCATACACGAGAAGGGCAATACGAGCCGACCGGTTTGGGTCGTACTCAACAGTTGCCACACGAGCTGGGATGTTGTCTTTCTGGCGCTTAAAGTCGATCTTGCGGTAACGGCGCTTGTGGCCGCCTCCTCGGTAACGCATGGTCATGCGCCCCTGGTTGTTGCGTCCACCCGACTTCTTAAGTGGCTCCAGCAAGCTCTTTTCTGGCTCCGTCTCAGTAATCTCGTCGAAGCCGGACACCGAGCGTTGGCGCTGGCTGTTTATATTTGGTTTTGACTTTTTAATCGACATAAGGCAGTTGCTATACTTGTGCAGGGCTCGTGCGCCTGCGTGATCCATTCAGTTTGTAGTGGATGCGGGGCGCATCAATTACACATCTTCAAAGAAGTCGATCTGCTCGCCTTCCGGATCAACTTCCACAATGGCTTTCTTAAATCCGGATGTTCGCCCTTCAATCATTGACCCCTGGCGAAACTGGCGGCGGCGTTTTCCAGGCACAATCTGCGTGCGGATTTTCTTGACACGCACGCCCGGGTAGCGCCGCTCAATGGCAGCTCGAATCTGCGGCTTGCTTGCTCCGAGGTTGACGACGAAGGAGTACTTTCCTTCGTACATCTGCTCGGTCGCCTTCTCTGTAAGGTGCGGTTCGATTAGAATGCGGTTGCTCATAGGTCAACTGGTTTCAGCATGATAGGGCGCAGCGGCACCGGCAGGTTACGCAGCTGCCGGATCCACAGATAGCAGGTCGGTCAGGTAGTCAAGGGCTCCACGTTGCAGGAGCACAGCGTCGGCATCCAGCACGTCGATTGTCGAGAGGCTCTGCACCTCGCGCACGCTTACCTTGTTAAGGTTACGCGCTGAGAGGTAGATCTCTTTCTCAAGATCGGCAGTCACGACCAGCACCTTTGTATCAGTCAAGTCATGCAGCGAGAGCAGCTCGCGCAGGTCTTTCGTGCTTGGCCGGTCCATGCTAAAGTCTTCGACTACATACAGGCTGTCGTTCTGTGCCTTGTATGAAAGGGCCGAGCGCCGAGCCAGGCGCGACGTCTTTTTGTTCACCTTCTGGTGGTACGAGCGCGGCCGTGGACCGTGGGCTCGTCCACCCGTCTGGCGGATGGGCGACTTGGCATCACCAGCACGCGCATTACCCGTGCCTTTCTGGCGATACAGCTTACGCCCACTTCCGCGCACGTCGCTGCGTTCTTTGGTCTTGTGCGTGCCTTGGCGCTTGTTCGCTTGAATCCGTTTCACATCAAGCCATATGACGTGGTCATTGGGTTCGATGTTAAAAACGGTAGGATCAAGCGCTACTGTTTCGCCTGAGGCTACGCCGTCTTCTTGTATAATTTCGAGATCCATGGTTCGGTTCTTGTGCAGAAGATGCAATCACTCGATGCGGTACGACCAGTGTGTACCGCTGTTTACCAGCAAGCCGTTATTTTTTGTGAAGCTCGACGTAGCTGTTTTTTGCGCCTGGCACGGACCCCTTCACGAGGATCGCGTTGTGATCGGGGAGGATCCGCACAACTTCCAGGTTCTTGATCATCGTGCGATCATTGCCCATCCGGCCGCCCATCCGCATCCCTTTAAAGACGCGTGAGGGGTCAGCTGAAGCACCAATCGAGCCAGGATGACGCTGCTGGTCAGACTGTCCGTGTGTACGCATCCCTACACCCGAAAATCCGTGGCGCTTTACAACGCCCTGAAACCCTTTTCCTTTCGAGATTCCGACTACGTCGATCACCTCGCCTTCCTCGAATACGTCATCCGGATGCAAGGCATCGCCACGGTCAAGCTCCTCGTCTGCAGGAGCAAATTCGACCAGCTTGCGCTTGGGCTCAGAGCCGGCACTCGCAAAGTGACCCTGTAGCGCCTTTGTGGT
Source organism: Longimonas sp. (assembly GCF_040409695.1). Lineage (GTDB taxonomy): Bacteria > Bacteroidota > Rhodothermia > Rhodothermales > Salinibacteraceae > Longimonas. The sequence goes on along the minus strand of NZ_JARWGJ010000002.1, from coordinate 1,250 downwards.
GTTTTTCTCTGGCTTACTGTCAAAAGCAAGCTGCACGGCGTCGTATCCATCGGGCCCATCGGCAGTCTTCACCTGGGTCACAATGTTGGGGCCGGCCTCGATGACAGTGCAGGCAATGTTATTGCCCGCATCATCAAAGATGCTGGTCATTCCTATCTTTTTGCCAATCAGTCCACTACTCATGACAGTCCGTCGAGTCAATTATGCCGATCAAAAAATGTTTTAACTTGGAGGCGCTGCAGCGTTGGCAGGCCTAATCAGGCAAGCGCTCAAGCAAGAGCGTTGCCCCGTCGTTCTCGGTCCAACTAAAAGTAGGAAGCAGTACAGCAAGCACAGGTGCTGGCCCAAAAGGACCGGGTCGTGCTCGAAGCGTTAGCCGTGTTCCTGTTTCAAAGTCAAACACCCACACCGCTTCGCGTTCGCTGTCAACAGCAAGCACAAGTTCGTTTGCTGCTATGATCTCAACACGTCCTTGCACATTGAGGGGCTCTTGGTCCGCTTCCGATGGTACGCCCCGCAATGTAAACCGTGGGGACTCGGAGGTCCGAAAGGTCAAAGTAGGCCCTTCGTCGTATCGAGAGCGTAGCGTCTCTGTAAAGTCGCCACGCGGGGTTGTTAGCATCTCAGAGATTTCCCACCTTCCTTCAAGCGCCTCAAGCTGTTCTTCTTTTGAGACGCTGGTGCATCCAACTGCTAAGAGGGATGCGCACACAAGCAAGATGGCTGCAAAGATGCTGCCCGCTTGCCTGAGGCGACCGGAGCTATTCGTATCACACTTTGATTTCAACATCTACCCCACTGGGAAGCTCAAGCTTCATGAGGGCGTCTACCGTCTCGCTGTTGGACGAGAGGATGTCGATAAGGCGTTTGTGATGACGCCGCTCAAACTGTTCACGGCTCTTTTTGTCTACGTGCGGACCCCGAAGTACCGTATATACCTTTTTCTTGGTCGGCAACGGAATCGGGCCGCTGACCACAGCACCTGTCGACTTGACCGTCCGAATAATCTTCTCGGCGCTCTTGTCGATCAGCATGTGATCGTATGACTTCAGCTTAATACGTATCTTTTGCTGGGTGGCCATTACAGTCAGTTTGTTTCAGCAGATGCAGATGAACACCGCAGGGCCCAGAATGACCCTGCGGCTGTGTGGGTGCAGATTCTCTTCTTAGTCGAGGATCTCGGTGACGACACCGGCGCCGACCGTGTGGCCGCCTTCGCGGATCGCAAACCGCAGCCCCTCTTCCAGAGC
>NZ_JARWGJ010000001.1:0-3681 GCF_040409695.1 Longimonas sp. | reverse complement strand
CTTCCCGCTTTCGCCAGCACCTGGGCTGGAAGTGGAGGGCTCGAATTTTTTCTGGGCAACGAGGCCCAGCAGTCGGTCTTTCAGTTGATGATGCAGGCGCACCAAAAGGCGCTGCTTACCGGTGATCCTGCACTCGTAGAGCGGGCCGCGCGCCTGGCACAATCCGATAACCTGCATCTCATCCAGTGGTATGGCCGGCATGGCTCAGAGGCCGAGGTCTCGGCCTACTTCACCCCCGACGAGTGGTGGGCGCTCTCTCCTGACGGCATCATCTGGGAGCTGCAGCAGGTGTACAAAAACTTTATCGCCATGCTGGATGCCCACCTTCCGCAACGTCAGGAAGCCGAAAGCGGCATTCTGGCTCTGCGTCCTCTCCAACCAAAGCAACGCGCTCCTGCATTGGAGTTTCAAGACATGTGACGGCGACTCCTTTCCGCTAAGCAAACAGCACAATGGCTGAACATACGCTTGATCCTCCGCTTCCCGCTCCAAAGGCTGCGGACGAGCTCAATGTGAAAACCGGACTTCCCCGTCCCCTCGGCGTGCACCGGCGGGGAGACGGAGTCAATTTTGCTGTTTTCAGCCGTCATGGTACGCGCGTGTGGCTAGAGTTCTACGATGCGATTGATGATGAAGCCCCCACCCATCGGGTTGAACTGGTTGCGCGTCAGCATCGCACGGGCGATATCTGGCATATCTGGGTGCAGGACGTGCCCGAGAGGCAGCTCTACGGCTATCGCGTTGATGGACCCTACGAGCCAGAAAACGGCCATCGTTTCAATCCATACCGCCTGCTCATCGACCCGTATGCCCCGGCGATAACGCATCTTGACGACTGGGACTTTGGCAAGGCCCGGGGCTACGATGCAGATAGCACGAACAGCTTGTATGAGATGGCGCGCGTGAATAACGCGCACGTGACGCCTTCATGCGTGGTGGTGGATAGCCGCACCGGCTGGGAGCCGACACAGCCTTTGCGGCACCCGTGGTCAGATACAATTATCTATGAGACGCATGTGCGGGGCTTTACGGTGCACGAAAGCGCCGGCGTGGAGCATCCCGGTACGTATCTTGGGCTAACCGAGAAGATTCCATATCTGAAAGAGCTTGGCGTGACCACCATCGAGCTGATGCCGGTGCACGAGTTCAATGAGTATGAGATTACGCGCGTAAACCCGCTTACTGGCGAGTCTATGCGCAACTTCTGGGGATACAGCCCGGCGGCCTTTATGGCGCCCAACGCAGCCTACGCCAGCATGGGCAATCAGGGCGAACAGGTGGAAGAGTTCAGGGCGATGGTGCACGCGTTCCACAAGGCCGATATTGAGGTGCTGCTTGATGTCGTGTTTAACCATACGGCCGAAGGCAATGAACGAGGCCCCACGTTCAGCTGGCGCGGGCTTGACAATAAACTGTACTACTTTCTTGATGAGAACCAGGCGTTCTACAAGGACTTCACCGGCACGGGCAACACGCTGAAGACCTACCATCCGGTTGTTCACGACCTCATTCTGGATGCCCTTCGCCACTGGGTTGTAGAGATGCACGTCGACGGATTTCGCTTCGACCTGGCGTCGGTGCTGGGGCGCGATGAGCAGGGCAACCTGCGCACCGATCCGCCTCTTCTGGAGCGCATTGCGCAAGATCCGGTGCTGGGCAACGTCAAAATGATCGCTGAGGCATGGGATGCAGCCGGCGCCTACCAGGTGGGGCACTTTCACAAACGGCGATGGTCCGAGTGGAACGGCCGCTTCCGCGATGACGTGCGGCGCTTCTGGCGGGGCGACAAGGGCCTGCTCGGCGCGTTCGCTGAGCGCCTTACCGGCAGCGCCGATCTCTACGAAAGATCAGGCAAAGGCCCCGAAAGCAGTATTAACTTCGTGACGGCGCACGATGGCTTCACCCTCAACGATCTGGTCAGCTACGAGCGTAAGCACAACGAGGGCAACGGCGAGTTCAACCGCGACGGTTCGGATAGCAACTACAGCGCGAACTACGGTATCGAAGGGCCGACCAACGACGAAGCCATTCAGGCGGTGCGCACCCGGCAGGTTAAGAACTTTCTGGCTACGTTATTTCTGTCGCGTGGCGTACCCATGCTCCTCCACGGCGATGAGTTCCGGCGCACGCAGCAGGGCAATAACAACGCATACTGCCAGGATAATGAAGTCGGATGGATGCTCTGGGAGCGGCGCGAGATGCACAGCGACATCCACCGCTTTACGAAGGAGATCATCGCGTTTCGGAAGCGCCATCCGGCCCTGCAGCGCATGGCGTTCTATCAGCCCGAGGAGGTGCATTGGATCGGCCCCGACGGCGAGTCGCCGCGCTGGGACGATCCCTCAGCACGGCAGCTCGGGATGCAGGTGCAGCAGGAAAATGGCACCCTGCTGATGCTGCTGTTCAACGCAGCAGATGAGACGGTCGATTTTCGCATTCCCGACCCCCCCGAAGATCTGGACTGGTACCGCGCGATCGATACCATGCACGACGCTCCCAAAGACATCCTCGCTGAGGGCGCCGAGGAGCCGCTCAATAGCATCGCTGCGTACTCTATGGGACCGCGTTCTACCGTGGTGCTTGTAGGACGCGGATAACAGGCGGCAGCGTGCTGCACGCCGTCTGGTTCGGCTGGCCCAAACGCGCACACAGCACTGCCAGAGCGCTTCGCGAACCACGGAAGGGAGACCTCTATTCACTTCGCGCACCTGTATAACGACAACTCGCCGGCCCTTTCGTTACACGCTACTTCTACATGAACGCCTGGCAGCGACGCATTGTGTGGACGATGACAGGGGTTGTGGCAGCGGTCGTCTCTTATGCGGTGGTGTACCAGTGGGGGATGCAGGCGTATGAGGGGCTCTCGGTGCCTTTCACGCAGGCCGTTCAGGTCGTCATCGAAGCCATCACCACAGCGGGATTTGGTGGACATGCGCCGTGGTCGAGCACCGTGATGAATGTGCTGGTGCTGGCGATGAACCTGACAGGTGTGCTGTTTGTCTTCCTCGCCATTCCATTGTTTATCGTTCCACTTCTTCGAGACGCCTTTGAAGAGCACTCCCCGACCACATTTTCGGGAAGCGAGCACGTCGTCGTAACACCGCATACCGCACGCATAGACGCGCTGATCAGGGAGCTCGAAGGCCGAGGCCAGAGCTACGTCATACTCGAACCGGACCGCACCAAAGCAGAGCAGCTCCACATGGAGGGATACACGGTGGTGCATGGTGATGCTGAGTCTACCGAGGCGCTGGAGCGCATCCAACTCTCCGACGCCAAGGCGATCGTGACGGATGCCCCAGACGAAGTTGCCACCAGCATCGTACTCTCGGCTCGCGAGCTGAACGGGGCCATCCAGATTGTAACGGTCGCCGATAGCGAAGAGCTTGAGCCGTATCACTGGTTAGCAGGCGCCGATCACGTGCTCTCGCCGCGGCAGCTGCTTGGCAGAAACCTGGCGCGCGAAGTCCCCCTTGTCCTGTCTGTACTCGGGCATTCTGCCATTGAAATCGGGAAAGATCTTGAGATCGCAGAGGTCGATGTGGCACCAAGCAGTCCGCTGTGTAATCAATCTCTTGCGGACGTGCAGCTGCGCGATCGATTCGAGGTTAACGTGTTGGGAGCATGGTTTGAGGGGGTATTCACCAGCCCGGTCTCCCCACAGACCACGCTCGATGCCAG